>JAQVSS010000066.1 GCA_028700415.1 Kiritimatiellia bacterium | reverse complement strand
GCCGAAAACGACCACCATGCCCAGCAGGGAGTAGATCACGATGTGCCCGGCCAGCAGGTTGCAGAAGAGCCGGATCGTCAGCGCGAACACGCGGGAAACGAAGCTGATCACCTCCATCACCGCCATCACCGGCGCGAGCCACCCCGGCAGACCGTGCGGGACGAAGGCGGACTTCAGCCCGCGCAGTCCGCGCAGCCAGACCACCGCGCCGAGGCAGGTGAACATGAAGATGGTGGCAAAGCCCGCCGTCACGCTGACGTTGCCGGTCGCCGTGCTGAAGAGCGGCACCAGCCCGAGCAGGTTGGCGGCGAGAATGAAAATGAAAAGCGTGCAGAAGAACGAGAGGAACCGGCGGCCGCATGCGGCGCCGAAATTGGGGTAGACGATCTGGTCGCGGATGAAGACGACATACGCTTCGGCCACGGCCGCTAAACCTTTGGGAATCTCGGCATAAGACCGGCGCACCGCGACCGCCATGGCGACCAGGAGCGCGGCGACAAAAAAAACCATCACCGAATCGTAATGGAACCACTCGAGCGCGCGGAAATGGACGAACGGCAGGTTCCATGCGTCCGCCGACCCCGCGTGATGCATCACGTGGTGGTTGATGTAACCCTGAATGACGTCCTGTTTTTCCATGGCCACGGCAAACCTTACGCACCTCTATCAGCCGCGACTGCGGGATGTCGAGGGGGTCATTCGCTCATGTCGGATTCGTTTTCAGGATCACAGGCCGGGGCAATAACCGAATGGGGACAGGACATCCGCAATCAATCAATATGCCGGCTTACTTTAATGGATGTGTCGTTCCCGTGTCAATGCCGAAAGAGGGGCTGTCCAGGGCCGACGCATCTAAATTCTTGTCTGCACGGCCTTTCACCCGCGATAGTGGCCCATTGATCTCACCTTGCCTGTGTCAGGCGTCTGTGAATCAAAGGGCCGCGGGTGCCGACTTGACGGATTACGATTACGAGCATGATTAAGACTACGAAAAGGCCGGAACCGTAATCGTAATCATAATCTTAATCCGTCCCACAATCGCACTTCTTATTCAATGAGTCAAAATTAAGATGCGTCGGCCCTGAGGGGCTGTCGAAAGCGCAGTAAATAAAAATCGATATTTTTTGACTTCGATTCCAATAAAATCTTGCTGCCATCCAATATATTTAAAAAAAGGCCAATCTCAACGGGACACCTGCTGACCTCATTAGTTGGTTTTGTTTGAGATTCGATCCACATCGGCTCTGCTGCAATAACTGCTGATGCCGTTGTAACTACGGCCAGAAAACTGAATATCAACACTTTGTTTTTCATATTAACGCCCCTTTAGTCACCGTCACCAATGGTAATTTGCGCCTGGCAGTTATCTCCGGAACTGCAAAAGCCGGTTGCAGCCGGTACCGTCGGTGACCAGTCCGTGTCCGGCGCTTCCCCCGGTTCACACGGGGTGCCGTCAGGCACACCTTTTTCCGCCCCTTGTCCTGTTTTCCATCGCCGTTCCTTTCCCGGCACATAAAAGGCGCGAACCCCAATCCGTGCCTCGTCAGAGGTACCACCAAGCACCCGCCAAGAAACACGGGAGAGGGGCCGCGCCACAGGGGCGCGTCCCCGCGCATCTCGCTTCTTGTCCGGAATTACTCCGAAAACTTGGTGGTTTTCTGACGAAACTCAACGCGCGAAAGCGCAAAAATCGATTTTAAGGTTCAGTCGCTTCTACATGTGTTGTCCTTGTTGATTCAATGTAGTCCAACCAATCATCGGAACAAACATACTCCTTTTTGCAGAAAGGTTGCAACCGTTTTTTTGTTTGTGGATTTCTACGTTTCGCTACCGCTTGAAGCGGCTCCCCGTTTCTGGCACAATACGCCGACAAATGGATCGAGCAGGTTCCACCTTTACCGTTGAAGCGCGGGCCAAGATCAACCTGACGCTGGAGATCCTCGGCAAACGGGCTGACGGGTACCACGAGCTGCGGAGCATCATGATGCCGGTCAGCCTGACGGACACGGTGTCCCTGACCTCCACCTATGCGCAGGTCGCCATGACGGTCACGGTCAGTCCGGGCGTGGATCTCACGAAGATCGGCACGGTGGACCGCAATCTGGCCGTGCGCGCGGCGCGGCTGATGCAGGAGCGTTACCGCGTGAACGCCGGCGCGCGCATCCACATCCACAAGCGCATCCCCATCGGCGGGGGGCTCGGGGGGGGCAGCGCGGACGCGGCGGGCGTGATCCTCGGGCTCGACCGGCTCTGGAACCTGGAGCGGCCGCGCGGGGAACTCGTGGCGCTGGGCGGGGAGCTGGGCAGCGATGTGCCCGCCATGGTCTACGGCGGCGCGGTCGTCATGGAGGGCCGCGGCGAGCGCGTGCGCGGGGTTTTCGAAGAGCCGCCGCCGGCCCCGTGCGGGGGGTTCTGGCTGGTGATCGCCAACCCCGGCGTCATGTGCCCGACCCCCGATGTTTTCAAGAAATGGAGAGCAGGCTTGACGGCGAACCCCCTCATTCTCCATAATATGCTTTCTTCTATCCGGACCAGCGACGTGTCGGCTGCGGCGGATGCGCTTTATAACGGTTTGCAGCCGGGGGTTTTCGATTCTTATCCCGAGGTGGCTCAGACAGCCGCGCAGCTTCACGGTGCGGGGTGTTTGGGCGTTTTGCTCTCCGGTAGCGGCGCGTCGGTCTTCGGCCTGGCGCGGAACGAGGCCCACGGGCAGGAGATCAGCCGGAGGCTGGGCTCTGGCGTATGGCATGTGTTGGTGCGTACTTGCCCGGTGGTGTAATGGCAGCACAAGAGACTTTGACTCTCTCAGAGGTGGTTCGAATCCACCCCGGGCAACCATTTTTTGTGAACGTTTCAGTTGACGCTGAGGAAAGCGCAAAGCGCGCGGGAAAAATGAGAATGATCGTATTTTCTGGAACTGCGAACCTGCCGCTGGCCGAGAAGATGATGACGTATCTCGGCGGGCGGCTCGGGGACATCAACATCCGCCGTTTCCCGGATGGCGAGACCCACGTCAAAATCGTGGACAATGTGCGCGGCATGGATGTCTATGTGGTCCAGCCGATCTGCACGCAGCCCAACGAGATGCTGATGGAGCTGCTCATCATGATCGATGCCGCGCGCCGCGGCTCGGCCGCGCGCATCACCGCCGTCCTGCCCTATTACGGCTACGCGCGCCAAGACCGCAAAGACCAGCCGCGCGTGTCGATCACGGCCAAGCTGGTGGCCAACCTGCTGGTTGCCGCAGGCGCCAACCGCGTGCTGACCATGGACCTGCACGCCCAGCAAATACAAGGATTTTTTGATATTCCCGTCGACCACCTGCACGCCGCGCCGGTAATGGTGAAGTACCTGCGCGAAATGAAGCTCAAGAAGCCGCTTGTCGTGTCGCCCGATACCGGAGGGGCAAAAGCGGCTTACGCTTATTCGCAAATGCTGGGCACAGGCCTGGCAATTGTGGCGAAGCAGCGCCTGGGAGACGCGGAAGTGGACGCCTTTAGCGTCGTTGGCGACGTGAAAGGGTGTGACGTGATCATGGTCGATGACATGACCACGACCTGCGGCACGCTGTGTGCGGCAGCGAAGATCCTGAAGGAGAAGGGGGCCGCCTCGGTTCGCGCCGCGGTGACCCACATGCCCCTGACGGATAAAGGCGTGCAGCGCCTGAAAGCAGACACCGGGCTCACAGAACTGGTGGTGACCGACACGATCCCGTTGCGGGACGATCTGGCCGCCGCCGAACTGCCGATGAAGCTGACCGTGCTGTCCGTCGCCGAGCTGTTGGGCGAAGCGATCCGCAGAATCCACAATGACCAGTCCGTCAGCTCACTGTTCAGGTACTGACGGGCGTTCTTTAATGACAGAGGAAAAAATGGCGAACGAACAGATCAGAATGAAAGCCGAGCTGCGTACGGAACAGGGTTCCTGTGCGGCCGGCCGTTTGCGCCGCGCCGGGAGCGTTCCCGCCGCGGTGAACCGGATCGGGGGCGGCACGACGTTGGTGAAGTTTGACGCGCACGAGCTGAAGACCATGCTGCGTCACCATGCCAGCGAGCAGATGCTCGTCACGCTCGAACTGGACGGCAAAGACGTGCCCACGCTGATGCGCGAGGTGCAGTACGATGTGATCACTGGATACCCGATACATGCGGATTTCGGCGAGGTTTCGCTGACCAAGAAGATCCGTGTTCCGATCGCGGTGCGTCTGGTGGGCGAACCCGAGGGGGTCAAGGTGGAGGGCGGCATCCTGCAGCAGATGCTCCGCACCGTCGACGTGGATTGCCTGCCTACGGCAATCGTCGAGCACTTCGACGTGGATATCTCGGCGCTCAAATTGAATCAGTCGCTCTTCGTGCGCGACCTGAAGATGGGCGATGCGTACACGATTATCACCGGCAAGGATGTGGCGGTCGCGACGGTCGCCAAACCCGAGGAAGAGGTTGTGGAGACGCCTGTTGAAGAGGCCGTTCCCTCAACACCGGAAGTGATTGCAAAGGGCAAGAAGGAAGAGGGTGCCGCCGAAGGCGCCGCCGCTCCTGCCGCTGCCCCTGCCGCCAAGGCACCCGCCGCCAAGAAATAACACGGAGGACACGACCGCGTGAAAATGATTGCGGGACTGGGCAACCCCGGCACAGCCTACGCGGACACGCCGCACAATGTCGGATTCGATGTTGTCGACGAGTTGGCGCAACGGCTCGAGGCCGGCTGGAAAAACAGTTCCGGATTTCACGCGCATGTGGCCCGCACCGCCTACGCAGGAGAGACGTTGATGTTGGTGAAGCCTCAGACCTTCATGAATCTGAGCGGAACCAGTGTGGCGCCCCTGTTGCGGTATTATGGCGGCTCCCCGGATGACCTCACGGTGGTCGTGGATGACGCGGACCTGCCTCTGGGCAGACTGCGCATCCGGGCGGCCGGAGGAAGCGGGGGGCACCGCGGATTAGCCTCGGTGATCGAGGCGCTGGGAACGGAAGCGTTTCCCAGGATCCGGCTGGGCGTGGGGCGCGACGTGCAGGGAGGGCTGACCGGCCATGTGCTCGGCAAGTTCGACGGGAAAAGCCGGGAGCTTGTGCGGACCATGGTTGAAACGGCCGCCGACGCGGTGCAGTGTCTGACCGGAAAAGGTTTGAATGAAGCGATGAACCGGTACAACGGGTGCAACGCCGAAGAGGCGCAGCCCGGCAACCGGGAATGAGATTGGGAATCCCATGATGAAGAAATACGATGGCTTGTATATCTTCGCCGGTTCGGCGAAAGATGACGTGCTGGACAAACAGATCGACAAAGCGCGCGGCGAGATCACGCGCCTGTCCGGCCGCGTGCTGAACACCGAGGTGCTCGGCAAGAAAACGTTCGCGCGCCCGATGCACAAACGTGACAACGGCGTGTATGTGAAGATCCGCTTCGAGCTGGATCCCGCGCATGTGGCGGCGCTCATCGGGCGCTACCACCTGGTCGAGGACGTCTTCCGCGTGCAGATCCTGTCGGTTGACGGGCGCCGCGAGGAGGTCTTGGCCAAGCAGGACGAAGTGCAGAAAACCCGCGCAGCGATGCGCGCCGCCGCAGAGGAAAAAGAGGCGAAAAACCAAAACGAGCAAGGGGCGTAAGCCCGATGCGCGAGTAAGGACGGTGGGCGATGGCTTCCTTCAACAAAGTGATCCTCATGGGGAACCTCACGCGCGACCCGGAGATCAGACAGACCCCCTCGGGCGCGAAAGTGGCCGAGCTGCGTCTGGCGGTTTCCGAAACGTGGCGCGACAAGAGCGGGCAATCCAAAGAGGTGACCTGCTTTGTTGATGTCGTGGTCTGGGAAAAGCTGGCGGAACTCTGCCAGCAGTACCTCGCCAAAGGCAGGCCGGTGCTCGTGGAGGGCCGCCTGCAGATGGACGAGTGGAAAAACCAGCAGGGCGAGACACGCAGCAAATTGCGCGTGCGCGCCGATGCGGTCAAGTTCGTCGGCCCGGCCCCGAAACAGGGCGAGCCGCACGACAGCCTGCCGGGGGGCGCCCACGCCTCTCCCGCGGCACCCGCTCCCGCGCTTGCCGCCGAGGAGCCTGCCCATGACCTGTCCAGCGATGAGGAGCACCTTCCGTTCTAACCACACGAGAGTTGAAAAAGAGGAATGACGTTTATGGCCATGCAAAGAAGAAACAGCAGTAGCAGCAGACCGGACCGGGATAGCCGCGACCGCGACCGCGACAACACCCCGGTCCGCAAACGCGTGCGGATCTTGGATCCCAACGACATTATCGATGTGAACGACGTCGAGTTTTTGCGCCGTTTCATCACCGAATACGGCAAAATCGTGCCGGCACGCCTGACGGGCGTCACCGCCGCCCAGCAGCGGCAGATCAAGCAGGGCGTGCGCCGCGCGCGTAACATGGGCTTGCTGGCATAGCCCGGAGAGGAACCGAACATCATGTCTATGGAAATCTTATTGTTGTCGGATATCCCCGACCTCGGCCAGGCTGGCGATGTCGTGAAAGTCGCGGACGGTTACGCCCGCAACTACCTCCTGCCGAAAGACCTTGCGGCACCCGTTTCCCCGCACGCCCTCAAGCGCCTCGAGAAGATGCGCAAGGAGCGCGAGGAACTGGGCCGCATCCAATTGGCCGAGGCCAAGGACAAGGCCGCCAAACTGGCGAACGTCTCGGTCACCATCCGCGCCAAAACGGTCGACGGTACCCGCCTCTACGGGTCCATCCAGGCCGCGGACATCGTTGCCGCCCTCGAGGCGGGCAACAAGGTCACCGTTGACAAGGCGCAGGTCGACCTGCCCGAGCCGATCAAAGAGACCGGCACGTTCGATGTCGTCATCAAACTGCATCCGGACGTGGCCCCCGCCATCAAGGTGTGGGTCGTCGAAGAGTAGCCGCAAAACCCCCGCGTCCTTCCCGGACGCGGGGGACATCCGCCCCCCTATCCCCTATGCCGCGTAAAGCCACATCTTCCCCCGCGGCCCCTTCCCTGCGGACACCGCCGCACAGCGCCGAAGCGGAGCGCGGCGTCCTGGGCTCCATCCTGCTCGATGCCGCCTGCGACAGCCGCGTGCTGGACCTGTGCACCGAAAACGGCATCACCCCGGATTCGTTTTTCGCGCCCGCAAACCGTCTCCTTTTCGAGACGCTCATCGAGATGTCTCACGCCGGGCTCACCATCGACCCCCTCACGCTCAACGAGCGCCTGCGCGCCCTGAACCGTCTGGACAGCATCGGCGGAACCGCGATGATCCAGGCGCTGATCGACGAGACGCCCACCGCCGCCCATGCCGAATATTACATCAACATCGTTCGCCAGAAACACCTGCTCCGTTCCGTCATCGCCTGCTCCCGCGACGCCGAGCGCCGCTGTTTCGACGAGGCGGTCAGCGCGGACCTGGTTCTCGGCGAGGTCGAACAGAAATTCCTGAGCATTGCGGACCGCCGCGACGGGGCGGGCCTCACGTGGCCGCAGGCCATCACCAACACGATGGGGCACATCGACCGCCTCTTCTCCCTCGGGCCCGGTGCCGTGGCCGGCCTGCCCACGGGGTTCGCCAATCTCGACCGGAAGCTCAAAGGCCTGCGCAACGGCGAGATGATCGTCCTTGCGGCGCGCCCCTCCATGGGCAAAACCTCGCTCGCCATGAACATCGCCGAGTGCGTGGCACTCGGCAAGGACATCTACGGGCGTCCCATGAAAGGCGACCGCAACACGCCCCATCCCGTCGCCGTCTTCTCGCTCGAGATGTCCACCGAGTCTCTCGCCATGCGCATGCTTTGCGGTTTTGCGGGAGTGCCCGGCTTCCAGATCGACCAGGGTCTGATCAACCCCAAGAAGATCAACCAGCAGCTGACCCGCGCCGCCTCGGATCTCGCCAAGGCGCCTATTTACGTGGACGACTCCGGAGGCCTTGACGTGATGGACATGCGGGCCCGCGCCCGCCGCATGAAGAAGCGCTACAAGATCGAGCTGGTCGTCATCGACTACCTCCAGCTCTGCAACTGCCGGGAATTCGCCAAACAGGGCCGACAGATCGAGACCTCCCAGATCTCCGGCCAGATCAAAGCCATGGCCAAGGAACTCAACCTGCCGGTCATCGTGCTCAGCCAGCTCAGCCGCGCGCCCGAACAGCGCGGCGACAAGACCAACAGGCCCAAGCTCTCCGACCTGCGCGATTCCGGCGCGATCGAGCAGGACGCCGATGTCGTGCTGCTCCTGCGCCGCCCCTGCAAGGCCCCCGGCGACCCCGACTTCGACGACAAGCGCCTCGCCATCATCGATGTCGCCAAACACCGCAACGGCCCCACCGGCGAAGTGCGGCTCGACTTCGACGACTCCCTCACCCGCTTCGGTGACCGCACGGACCAAGGCAGCGACACCGACGACCTATCCCCCGACGCCCTGCCCGAATCCTAAGCGCGTCGGACCGGGTATAACCCCACCGGAGCGCACCGGGCACTCGCGAAAGGGCTCGCGAAACGTGCGACTCCGGTTTTTCAGTGCAGGCAGGCCAGCAGCGCATCGGCCTGCGCGTCCGTGCCGACCGTGATCCGGAGATAGTCGCCCGTGACGGTGCCCGGAAAATAGCGCACGAAGATCTTGGACGCCTTCAGCGCCTCGAACACTTTTCCCGCGTCCCCGTCCGGCGGACTCGCAAAGAGGAAGTTCGTCTGCGAGTCGCAGACCCGCCAGCCGCGCCGCCTCAACTCCGCTGTCAGCCGCGCGCGCGTCGCGCGGATTTTGAGCACGTTCCCTCGCATGTACGGCAGGTCGCTGAGCGCGGCCAGCCCGACCGTCTGCGCGAGCATGTCCATGTTGTACGAGTCTTTGATTTTGTAGACCGCGGAGATCAGGGGCTCGGGCCCGACCAGATAGCCGAAGCGCAGCCCGGCCAGCGAGAAGGACTTCGAGAGCGTGCGCATCACCAGCGTGTTCGGGTTGCCCGCGGCCAGGGCGAGATCCATGCAGGAGGAATCCGCAAAATCAACGTAGGCCTCGTCGATCACCACCACGCCGCCGAACGCCCGGCAGAACGCCGCCACCACCTTCTTGTCGTGCATCATGCTGGTGGGCGCGTTGGGGTTGGTCATCAGAAAAAGCGACGCGCCATACGGTTCGGGCATGCGCCAGGCGAAATCGGCATTGAGCGCCACCGGCCGTTTTTCGACCCCGCGGATTTCCGCCAGCACCGGATAGAGCGAGTACGACGGCACGAAGTACCCGACGCTGCCGTCGTTCTCCACGAACGCCCGCGTGCAGAGCGCGAGGATCTCGTCCGAGCCGTTGCCGATGAAGATCTGGCCGGCCTGGCAGCCGTGGATTTCCGCGATGCGTTGACGCAGCGCCACGAAAAGGGGATCGGGATAGAGACGCAACCGCGCATAGTCGAACGCCTTGAGCGCCTCGGCCACTTTCGGGCTCGGCGGATACGGGTTCTCGTTGGTGTTGAGCTTGACGATGCCCGGGTCTTTGGGCTGTTCGCCGGGCGTGTAGGCCACCAAGGCCTGAACGTTCTTGCAGATGTACATGATGAGAATACTGTACCACATTTGGCCGCGCTGCGACACCCCCCGTGGCGTTTTCGGTTTTCTGACCCCGGTGCGGGAAAAACCCAAAAAACTGAAAAAAACTCCACATTGACCGCCGGAGACGAACCGTCTATACTGTCTTGTTTAACCATTGGAGGCATTTCGTGAATGTTGAACTGATTGAGAAAGCGAGAGTCCGGGTTCCCAGCGTGCCGGTGCTCGTGAATCTGGTTTCCAAACGCGTGCGTCAGCTCAATATGGGAGAGAGACCTTACGTGAAGCCGTTGTCGGCCGACGAGGACAAGTGCGATATCGCGTTGCGCGAGGTCGCCGACGGGCTGTTGATTTCCGAAGTTGATTTCGGCGCGATCGCCCGGGCCGAGGCGGCTCACACGCGTTGGTCGGAGTAACCGGGGGCTGCGCGGCGGCCGCGGTTTGAAAGGGTCATGAGCGGGGAGAACAAAAAACGGAACGGCGGCAATCTGACAGTCAACCGCAGGGCGCTGCACGACTATTTTGTTCTCGAGAAAGTTGAGGCGGGCATCGAACTGGTGGGCACGGAAGTCAAGGTGGTCCGGAACGGCGAGGCCGGCCTGACGGGCGCGTGGGCCCAGGTGCAGAACGGGCAGCTTTTCCTGAACCAGGTGAGGATTCCGCCCTATGCGTTCGGCAACCGTTTCAACCACGATTCGTTGAGGACGCGGCGGCTGCTGATGCACAAGCGGGAAATCCGCAGGTTGCAGGCGTTTTCCGAACAGAAAGGCTTGTCGCTCATTCCCCTGAGGTTATACATGAGCCCGAAAGGGTTGGTCAAAGTGGAGCTTGGGGTCTGCCGGGGCAAAGCCCAGGAAGACAAGCGTGAAACCATTAAGCGTCGCGAGGCGGACCTCGAAGCCCGCCGCGCGATCTCGAAACACTACAAAGGGTGATTTTTCTAAAAGGAGGAGGAACGTATGACGCTTCCAATCGGATTTCTGGGCATGAATGTCGGGCCGACAGAACTGTTGGTTGTCCTGGCGATTATCCTGGTGCTGTTCGGCGGCAAGAAGCTTCCGGATTTGGCCCGTTCCTTGGGCCGCAGCTTGGGAGAGTTCAAGAAGGGCAAGGACGAAGGCGAGAAACTGGCCAATGACAAGGTCAAGGAAATCGTCGACGAGATCAAAAAAGAAGAGCCCGAAAAAGTGGAAGGCCCGAAGGGCTGACGGTTGCTTTCGCCCCCTGCTTGCTATATCTGATCGCCCGTCACCGAACCCGGCTGATGTGCGGTGGTTTTTCTGGGTTTTGCGCGGGCCGGGAGAGACAAGCTATTCGGCTACGTCGTCTTGTAGATCTTTAGGTCGGTGCATTCGACCAAACGGTCGAGCGTTTTCGGAGTGAAGACTTTGCCTCGCGTGGCAAGCAGCAATTTTTTCATATCTTCACGGCGGACACCAAACCCTCTGCCCGCGATGCAAGCGATAACATCGAACTTCCGTTGGCCCGCCGGCATATTTGCGATACTCAGCGAGTGCAAATGTTGTATCCGCGTAACTTTATCCCTTGCCGTGCCATCATCCTCGGTCAGCTTCGCCTCAATCACGATTCTTGGGCTGAATTCGCTGGGGATCATGAAATCAGGTGCCTGATCGAAATCGAGGAACCGCTCAGCTCGCTTGGTCTTGCGGAAGCTGACACCTGCCTTAAGAAGGGTCTCCTCTATCGCATTCTCCAAACCATCGCCGATCATTTCGCTGACCGAATCGCGATGCCCGGCGAAGGGCCGCCCCAAGAATCGCTCATAGAGAAGCATGGCGTACGGCGAGCCCATGGATGCCATGTTGCGCAGTGCCGCCAGCCCACCCAAGGTGTCCGCCTTATGAAGCCGATGAATTTGGCCCTCGGTTACAGATGGACATCCTTGAGTCAAGAGTTCGCACGCTGTATCAACCAGTGCCTCGATACGTTTCAGGACCTCGGGTGTCGATCGAAGCGGCTTAAGCGGGCTCATACGAATCTTTCGGTCAAGAGTCCTCGCAAACCCTTGATTTAGCTCGGGACCGTACCGTTGCGCCGCAAGGTAAGCCCATTCCGGCGGCGTGAAACCTAGCATCGAGCGGAGAACGACCAACGCTATAGGCGTCTCCAGAACCGTTTTGAGCACCACTGCGCTGGTCAAAGAAACAAATCCGCCAGTCGCTTTCTTGAGAGCCTCGTATCCCGCTTCAAACAAAGCGTAATCAACGAACCCCTCGCCTCTGGGAAGCGTAAGAAAATCGGAAACCAGACTCGACACAACCACCGAAACAAAAGGCTCCGGCGCGGCCTCAATCTCAGAGAAATCGACTTCAAAAGGAAATTTCATCTTCTCGCTCCTCGCGCACGCTCCAGGCGCCTTCTGGTTTCCACTGTTGTCTGAGCCCCGCATCGTCAAAGGTCGCACCCAATTCCGTCAAAACGGCGTCCACACCGCCGAACGTCGTGATCCATTTACCAACCTTTTCCAACCGCTCGCCAATGGGCCGTGTTGCGTCCCACTCTTTTCTCAGGAACCATACTGCCAGCCGAATCAGGTGGCCGAAACAGATGCATCGGATGTCGCCTTGCGTAACGGTCAATCCGCCAGCAGACAAATCTTCGACATCCCTCTGCAAGATACCCGCCACCCCATGCGCAGTCCCTACGATCCATCTACGCGGAACACTGCCGGTCGAGCGACACACGAAGACGGTGTCCACAATCGAGGATTCCGTGCCGTTGATATGGATGGACGCGCCCATTTCCGCAGGGCAAGGCAGCGACGCCGAACAGACCAGTTTGGAGTCGAGCATGGCGACCGCCAGAGGAACATAAGCGTCAAGTTGGTTGTGGTGATACGTAAAGGCCAGCGGCCGTCCCGACTCTAACCGCTGCGCCGCCAAACACAGCGTTCTGGACATGCCTTCGGCGAAATGAGCAAGCCCGCGCCCCATATTGGCATTGCCGGTCAATTCGTTCTGGTGGCGGGTGCTCGGCTTCCTGAACTCGGGAATTGAACGGCTCAACAGCTTGCGCAACCAGACGTAGCAGAAGTCCATCAGTTCAGCGTACTGGACATTGCCGAAATAAGGCGGATCGGTGAACACGGCATCGAAGCGGTCACCATTGAGCGCCAACGCTGAGGAGTCATCACAAAGGAGCCGGATGCTCCGAATCTCAGGGTTGCGCTGCGTGTCGCGGCGTGGGCCAATCCATTCACCGGCGATGGGGACTTCGGTTTTGCGCGAGCCCTCGTGACGGATCTCGAACGGGCGCACGCAGTAACGTTTCGCTTTGGCGTACTTCTCCACGATGTTCAACCACCCGCCACTGCCGACGGGAACGCCTCTCGCGCCAGCGATGCCGAACAGATTCGACTCGCACTGAATGAGTCCGATCGGGAAGCCGTGTACCGAAAAGACATCGAGGGATTTGAGCGCCATCGTGTCGTATCGGCAGAGCATGTTCTGATAGCGCAACAAGTCGGAAAGATTCGTGGCGAGTGCCTCGCGCATGCGAAGGTCTTCCACCCGATCAATCCACCTGCAGCTCAGTTCGAGGCCCAGTAACTGACGGGCGTTGAACAGGTCGCGGTAGTGTTGATATCCCCAACGGTGCAATCGCTCCGTCTCGTCGCCCTTGGGAATTGCGTCATCGGGAATGAACACCGGTTGCAAAATGGTCAACCGCTTTGCTGCTTCCTCGAACCGCGCCAAATCGTCTGAGTCCGGCTTTTTGAACAACCGGCCTTTCCTCGGCATCCCCTTTTCTGCGCAATCTTCGCACGAACACTCCATCGCGAAAAGCCGGTGCGCGGGCACCGACTCGCTTGGATAGCGCACCGGCTTGTCGCAATGCTGGCAAGTGGCCTTATTACGTCCGGCGGTATGGTGTAGCGGCAAGGCTTTCCCGCATTCGGGACACACGCCCGGATTCTTGCGGTCTTCCGCCTCGAACAACTCACCGCAATTCCCGCAGACGAACACATTGGCCGGGTGGCGCACATTCTCGGAGATCAGAAAATTGGGGAACAAATCGGTGTCCCGTCCACATGCGCCGCACGTTGCCGTCTTGACCCAAAGGAAGTATTTCACATGGGCGTCGGGGCTGCCGCAGCGCGCACACTTCGTACGGTAAAGATGACCGATCTCCGCTTCTAAGTACGCCCGCAACTGCTCCGCCGCTTTCTGATAAGCGTCTACATCGAGATCCTGTAACTCCTGTCGTACGATCCACCACGCCATCGGGTTGATGTCGGTACCCGTCACGGAGCAGCCGACCCGATTCGCCTCCATCATTGTGGTTCCGCCGCCCATGAAAGGATCGAACACCCGGACTCCTGGCAGATCGTTCGTCTTGTAGAACGTTTCGAACACCGGCTTGTCAATAAACTCCGACAGAATCAGTGCTCGGAAAAGCGTTCCGGGCCGCCGCGCAAACCACTTATGAACGGCAATGACCGGACGGTAGTTCTGCTGGATTTGCTTCTCTCGAAGGGCCAGCGAAGCAACAAAGGGAACATTAAAATGCCGTTCTATCATGCTGCGTGTTCCAATTCTTCCTAATATTCCCGCTTGCGTTTCGTTCGCAACGCATCGGCCGCGCGGTTGAGCTTTTCCCGCAGCCGGATTTCTTCGGTGTCGGGCGCGGGGGCAGTCACGGGCTGTTCCCAGTCGCGCGTCACGGTCTTCACTTCAGGCACCGTCACCGTCCCGTCGAGCAGCGCGTCGAGGTAACTCAGCGTGCAGACGCGCACCGCGTCGGACTCGACCAGAAACAGTTCCAGATCCTCGTCGTTCACCCCCGGCGGCAGCGGCGGCACGCATGCGGGGCATCCGTTCTCACACGGGCATTCGCGGATCATGCGGCGGCAGAGATCCAGCGTTTCGGCGATCCGCTCGAAAACCTTTTCCGCATAACCGGCACCGCCTTCGAGTTTGTCGTACAGGAACAGCGCGCTCTCGAACGACATGCTCTCCCATGACGGCGGCGGCAGCGGCTCAAACCCTTCTGTCCCCAGGTTTTCCGGCACCAGCGGCGGCTGCTCTTCTCTCTCCCCGTTGGGCGTTGAGCGTTGAACGTTGGGCGTTGAGCGTTCCTCTTTTTCATCCAGGTCGATCGGCGCAATGTCGGTCTCGAGGTCGCCCGGATCGGCCATGCAGATGCTGGGCGAGGCGTAGCGCAGGATGTAGCGGAGGCCGAAGAGCGCGGCAGGCACCAGCCGCTTGTCTTTCGCGTCGAGCGCCTGCACCCACGCCTCGGGCGCGCGCAGCGCGAACCCCGTGGTGTCGTATTCGAAGGGCGGCAGCGTGATCGGCCCATACCCCACATTCTCATACGTCCGCTCCCGCACCTTCTTGAAAAGCTTGGGCTGCTTGTTCACGTGCAGCGGGCCGAAACGCAGGTCTGCGCCGTGCAGTTCCCTGCGCTCTTCCTCGGCGGTCAGGTCGAGCCGGTTCTCCCATTCGGACTCGGTGTAATAATCCACGTCCACCGGCTCGACGCGGCAGAGTTTTTTTTCGAGGTCCAGTTCCATGGACATGTAGCGCCGCCCGAGATGCTGGTAGATGGCGTCCTTGTACAGCTCCGCCCGCGCGCCGATGGGGTCGATCTCGCCGATCACCTCGCTGCCGCAAACGATGTCGACATTGTAGTCGGTCATGCCGCGCAGGTTCACGCCTTTTGCCGGGTAGTCCGGCAGCGCGTAGCGCCAGCACCCCTTGTACGGCTTGAGCGTGCCGTCCTCCTTGAGGATCTCCAGCGCGAAAGCGTAGGCGCGCGAGGCGAAGAGCGGTTCCTCATCGCGCAGCGGATGCTCGTGCGCCGCGCAGGGCAGGTGCTGCAGCACGATGTACGGGTTGTCCGCGTTAAGCCACGCCTGCTCGATCGGCGTGCCGGTGATGAACTCCGGATGGTTCACCAGATACTGGTCCACCGGGGCGTCCTGCGCCACGAAGAGAATCAGCGCGCGGTTCCCCTTGCGGCCCACGCGCCCGGCCTGCTGCCAGAAGCTGGCCATCGACCCCGGGTGGCCCGACAGGATGCAGACGTCGAGGTCGCCGATGTCGATGCCCAATTCCAAAGCGTTGGTCGAGATGATGGTGGTGATGCGGCCTTCGAACAGATCCTTTTCGAGTTGCCGCCGCTCGGCGGGCAGGAGCCCGCCGCGGTAGGGCTTGACCTTTTCCCTCAGTTCGGGATGCCCGTCCGTGACCGCCCGCCACAGCCGCTCCACCTGCTGCCGCGCGCGGCAGAAGCAGATGGTGCGCACGCCCGCCGCCGTGGCGGCGCGGATGATGGGGATCGAGACCGACGAGGGACCTTTGCGGAAACGGGCCGAGCCCGCACTCTCCACCAGCGGCGGGTTGATCAGGTACAGGTCCCGGCGCGGACGGGGCGAGCCGTCGGTGTCGATGACCCTGAAGGGGCGGTGAAACAGCGCCGCGACGTGCTCGCCGGGGTTGCCGACCGTGGCCGAGCAGCAGACGAACTGCGGGCGCGAACCGTGCATGGCGCAGACGCGCAACAGGCGCCGGAAGACGTTGGAGACGTGCGAGCCGAACGCGCCGCGGTAGGCATGCACCTCGTCCACCACGATGTATTTCAGCCGCCCCAGAAAATCGCTCCAGCCCCGGTGGTGGTTGGGCAGGATGCCCGCGTGCAGCATATCGGGGTTGGTGATCACGAAGTCCGCGCTCTTCATGATTTTGGCGCGCTCCTCGCGCGGCGTGTCGCCGTCAAACGTGCCCAGCTTGCGCGTGCCGAGCGCGGCTTTAAGCAAGGCGCCGAGCGTGCCCTCCTGATCGCGCGAGAGCGCCTTGGTCGGATAGAGCAGCAGCACGCCGAAAGGCGCTTCGCTCGTGCAGGTGTCGCTGAGGATCGGCAGCAGGAAAGCCAGCGTCTTGCCCGAAGCCGTGCGCGAGACCAGCACCGTGTCCTGTCCCGCCGCGATCGACCCGAACGCTTCGGCCTGGTGCGAATAGAGCTGTCCGATGCCCCGCTCGCGCAGCACCGCGGCGAGGCGCGGATCGAGCCCGGCGGGGAAGGGAGACAACGAGGCCTCCTCCGCATCCATGACCTGATGTTTGCGGATTTGCCGCTCGAACCGCGTGCGCAACACCGCCTCGACGGCGTCGATATGGGACAAGGTCGGTTT
>JAQVSS010000374.1 GCA_028700415.1 Kiritimatiellia bacterium | reverse complement strand
GGCGGAAAGACAGCTCGGCCGCGCCGCCTTTCCAGAAGAAAAAATCATCCCTTCCTGTCGCCGCGGGAACCGCCGTCCATGCCGCGTCGTCATACCCGGGCTTGAGCCAGGCAAAGTCTGCGGGCACGCCACACTTCCAGTGCGCGTCCGCCGAGGAGCGTCCGGCCTGCACGCGGATCCCGGGATTGGAGCCGTCCGCCTTGGCTGCGATACCGACGATGTTCTCGCCTTCGCCAATGTCCATCACGGCGCGCAGGGTGCGCTCTTTACGCCCGGCATACGAGGTCAGCCACACCTTCTCGGACAAGGGGACGCGCTTGCCATTGACGAACAGCGCGGCATTGGCGTTGCGGGTGTGAATCGAGAAGTAGGTCTTGACCGTGTCGGCCTTGCCGGACACCTCCTTCTTTTGCGCGGCGTCCCGGGCATTGAACGACCGGTTGAGGCCAATTTCCGCCAGGGGTTTCGTGTCCGGCGCCGGCGCTTCCGCTTTGAACTGAAAGCCCCGGTAGTGTTCAACGTCGTTCACGTCCGCGATGTCGGGCGCCCATGTGGCCAAATCTTTTTTGGGAGTGGTCGCGTGCCGCGCGACATTGACCCGCCACGTGTCGCCGGGGCTGGGCGCGGCACCGAGCCGCGCGAACGGGATCGACGCTTCCGCGATCCAGGAGCCCTGCCTGCGCGTGGCCGCAGCGCTCCAACCCTCAGGCCACTGAGCCGCCAGCGGATTGAGGAGGAACGAAAGGCCACCTTTACGCCCGTCCGGCACAAGGTCGATTCTGACGCAGTCTTTCTGCCACAGGTCAGGGCTGCCCTCTTTCCTGACCGACAATTTGTCCGCGTTCGGCTGGTAACAGCGGACAGCGATGAAAAGCGCATCGCGCGTGAACCCCGCCTGAAAAGAAGACGGGGCGGCTGTAACGAACTCGCGTTGCCCCTCGCCCGCGACCACGCCAGGGTTGACCTGCAGGCCGTCGTCGCTGGCCACGGCGGTTTGCAGGCGGGTGAACCCTGCGGCCTCGGGCGTCACGCGCCAGGCGGGATCGTCCAACAGGCCGTCCACCTTTGGCGCAAGGTCGAGCGCGTGGCAAGGGTAGACGTTTTCATCGCCAATGGCTTGACGCAGGGCCGCGTCCGTGAACACCGACAGCCGCCCCAGTGACAGCTCCCCGCCAACTTCCGCGGGCGGGTAGAGCTGCAGGCAGAACGGCACCTTCTGAGGCGGCGTGCGGAACCGGATTTCGGCCGTCTGCCACGCACCCGCAGCCGTGAAGTCGCGCACGGGCGCGGCCCACGCCCATCCGGCGCCTTCGTCCTGCCGCATGATGCCGATCTTCGCCGTCCCCGCCCCCCCCACGCGGACATCGCCTCGCAGGCAGTAGTCCGTGTCCGGCGCCAAGCCGGTCACGACGCGGTAAATCTTGAAGTCGCCGCCCGGCCGCCGCCTGGCCATCGTCAACACCCCGTTCGCGACAAGGAACTCGCCCGTGTCCTCGGGAATGTTCACCGGCGTACCCCAGCCCGCCGGGGTTTTCAGCTCTGCCTTCCCCAGCATGTCGGTGAGCATGCCCGCCGCGCTGGCGGACGGAAACCCGGCCACCAAGGTGACGCCAAAAGCAAAAACTGTCAGGACATGAAGCATCGAGTGCCGTGTCATGGCGATAGTTCTCCGTGTTTGTTTGTTACATAACGACTGCTGACTTTGATGATGATAGTTTATTTCAAGGCGGGTTACAACTGAACACGGCTAACCGATTACGAACACGGCAGTGAAATGAAACGAGCGTGTTCACAAGGGTGTCCCCGCCGCGCGTTTTTCCTTCCCTGTTTCCGGCGCGACTGTTATTTTGTTTTGCCATGTCCCATTCTCCTGTTGACTCAACCATGAAGACTTCCCCCTCCGCTGCCCGCCAATGGGAGCAACTGCTCGCCCTCACGTTTGCCCACGCCGTTGCAGACACCTACGTCGGCCTCATCGCGCCCGTGCTCGTGCCGATGCGCGACCATTACGGCGTCTCGTTCGCCCTCCTGATCTTTGTCGTCTCCCTGTTGGGGTTCTCCTCCAACATCTTCCAGATTTTCATCGGGCACCTGCAGACCGCCCTGACCCGGCCTGACCTCATCAGCGCCGGCGTTCTCTTGGCCGGCCTTGCCGTGTTCATCCCCGTCCTGCCGGCCGGCCCGTTCTGCGTGGTTTGGATGTCCCTGCTCGCGTTGCTTGCAGGCCTTGGCGTCGCCGCCGTACACCCTGAAGGGTTGCGGGCCCTGCACGGCCTGGACAAAATCCCCGCCTCCCTGACCACCTCCGTTTTCATGGTGTCGGGATTCATGGGCTTTGCGGGCGGCGCGATCCTCTCCTCCACCCTCACCGAGCATTTCGGGTTGGACAGCCTCGTCTGGCTTTATGCCATCGCGCCGGTCGCCGCGGGAACGCTCTTCCTGAGCGGTGTCCGCCTTCCGGCCGACACCGCGCACGGGGAAAAGCCCGGCGCAGCACCCGCACGCCCGGAAAACATCCCGGGCATTCCCTTCGCCCCGCTCTTCCTCATCGCCGCCGTTCTCGCGACCTCTTCCCAGATCCAAGCCACGCTGCTCCCGTCCTACCTGCACGGGGAGGCCGGCTATTCGCTCTCCTTCAGTGGCTTCTCGTTCACGCTGTTCGGTCTCGGCGGCATGGCCGGCGCGATCTTCTGGAGCATCCTCGCACCCCGTCTCGGCCATTTAAGCGTGCTCTTTTATACGGCCCTGGCAGGCGCGCCGCTCACCGCCCTTTACCTTGCGGCCGCGCCGCTCGCCGCTTCCGCTTCCGGGCTGTTGACCTTCGTCGGCTTCATCGTTTACACGGGTTTCCCGCTCTGCATCACCCTCGCGCGTTATTCGGACTCATCCCTGAGGTTCGGCACACGCATGGGGTTAATCAGCGGCGGCTCTTGGGGAATCGCCGCCTTGGTGATGTGGGGAATCGGGCCGCTGACCGCCTATACGGGGCTGGGGGTTCTGCTGCATCTGATTTGGATCGGTTATCTCGCCGCCGCCCTGGTGACGTTCCGCCTGATGCGGCAGCCAGACTCTTTATCGTTGCCGCACACCTGAAGATGCCGTATGGTGTTCCGGGTTTCGGGTTACGCCGCAGCCTCCATCATGAAACTGATCGCCGAAAAACCGTCCCCCCTTTCCGCCACGGATCTCGTGGAATGCACGCTCGTGCGCGGCCGGGAGTTCGGCGATGTCTGGCACCACCATCCCGCCTGCGAGATCACCCTCGTCCGGCACGGGGGATCGGAGCGCTGGGTGGGCGACACGCTCGAGCCGCTCACTCCGGGGGCGATCGCCTTCCTCGGCCCGGACGTGCCGCACGACTACCGCAACGCCCCCCTCCCGAACCGCCGGCCCCAACAGGTGGAGGCGGTGGTGGTTCACTTCATGCCGCACCTCCTGGGCGAAGCGTGGTACTCCTGCGCGCCCATGGATCCGCTGCGCCGCCTGTTCGAACGCGCGCGCCGCGGACTCCGGGTCGGCGGGCGCACGCGCGACCGCGCGGAAGAACTCCTTGTGCGGATGACGCGCGAACACGGCCTGCGCCGCCTGATCCTGCTGCTCGAGCTGCTGGACCTGCTGGCCACTTCCAAACACCTGACGGAGATTTCCTCCGAGGGGTTCCTCGTCGAGGCCAGGGCTTACACGTCCGACCGCATCGGCATCGCCTGCGCCCACATCGAACAGCACCTGGGCACCCCCATCCGCGTTCCTGAACTCGCGCACACGCTGGGGCTCAGCGAGAGCGCCTTCAGCCGCCTGTTCAAAAAATGCACAAACAGCACCGTGCCCCAATACGTCAACCGGTTGCGCATCGCCCATGCCTGCCGGTTGCTGGCGGAGACGGACAAAACGGTCGCGGAGATCATCCGCGCGTGCGGGTACCTCTCGCCCGCCCATTTCCAGCGCCAGTTCAAAAAGTACCACCGCCGCTCGCCGCAGGCCTACCGCCTGAGCCTGCGCAGCCTCTCCTGAGCGCGCCGGGGAGCAGCCGGCACCGCCACGCGCCCTTCACAGGGTCCGCGGCGGATTTGTACCCGGCCTTCACCGCATGTGAGGGCCAGATCAAAGCTTGCGCAGAAGTTCTTCCGCGTCGTCGGCAAAGTAAAAGAGCCTGGACGAATGGAGCGGCGCGTAGAAGGAGAATTCGCCGACTCCTTT
>JAQVSS010000373.1 GCA_028700415.1 Kiritimatiellia bacterium | reverse complement strand
AGCCGGTTTCCTCCGTTAGAAACCAGATCAGCGCAAAGCTGACCAGGCCGGAACCCAGCAGCGAAAATGCCTGGCTGGTCCAGACGGCAAAAAAAGGTTTCCGCCACGATCGCTTGAACGGCATGTCTTCCATATCCATATATTAGCGTGGCGTATGTCTGAAAGATAGGGCCAATTCGGTCAGGATCCGATCAAGGCCTGGAGCTGGTGAACAACGGTCAATAGCTTCTTTTCCCGGTGGTAGCCGCAAACAACCTGGACTCCGATTGGAAGTCCTTCTTCGCTCTTGCCGATCGGCATGGCAATAACCGGGTGTGCGGTGCAAAACGGGGTGGTATAGCCGAGATTGGCACTTGCGTAGCTGGTCTTCTGGCCATCGACCAAAAACGATCTGTAGATTGGCTGAACCCCGCGCATTTTGTCTGGCTTCTGATGCAAAAAGGCCGGCGTCGCCGTGACCGGAACGATCAGGCAGTCGAACCGGTCAAACAGTTCTTCCAGCTGGCGCGTACAGGTCGCAAGTTCATTTTCAGCCTGCAGGTAATCCTTTAGCTGGCTGTTCAGGAAACGGTTTTGAAAAACATATTTCTCAATCAAGACAACCGGTGGCGGAAGCATGGCGGCCAGTGCGCCATAAAAAAGCTTGATAAAGCACCTGCGCGCCAGGTCAAAGTCGAAATCATTGGGTTGCAGCGGGTAAAGCTCATGTGCAGCAGCCAGGACCTGCCGGAATGATGCAAAACGTTTCTTGGTCACATCGGAAAGCGGAAGATGACCGCAATCGTCTGACCAGGCGATTCTGAGGGGGTGCCCTGCTGTCTCATCTATGAAAGGCACATGCTTATCCAGCACAACCGGCAAGACCGTCTGGATGTCACCGAGCGTTCTGGCCTGCAGGCCGATACGCAGCATGCGGCTCAGCGAGCTACCCATGGGTTTGCCGCCGGCGAAACCGTCCAGACTAATCGTCCCGCCCGTCGGAACGAACCCGCAAACCCCGCAAAAGCTGGCCGGGATCCTGATCGAGCCCATGATGTCGTTGCCAACATCCACGTCGCTGATGCCCAATCTGACGGCGCAGGCGCCGCCTCCGCTGCTCCCGCCGCATGTACGCTCCGGGAAACAGGGATGGTTCGTCCGGCCGTAAACCGGGTTGTCTGTCTGGACATCCATGGCGGCGGGGGCCATGTTGGTCTTGCCGAGAATCAGCGCACCCGCTTGTCTGAGCCTGGCCACGGCCTCGCTGTCTGAGCCAGCCAGGTTGTCTTTCAGCTTACGAAGGCCCGCGGTCGATTTCATGCCTTTCACGTTGAGATTGTCTTTAACGGTCACGAAGGTTCCTGCCAGCACAAGCGATTGCCCTGCCGCAAGCTGGCGGTCCAGTGATTGTGCCTGCAAGATCAATTCATCCGGGTGGTATTCAACCACGGCATTCACCGCCGGATTCTTCCTGGTGAGCCGGTCGAGTCGCTGCCGGGCCAGTGTTTCGACTGTTATTCGCCCAGCCTGTACGTCGGTCATCTGGTTTTTCATTTCTTCAAGCATGCGGACCCCTCCCTCTATGTCGGAGGATACAGGGAAACACGGTGAGCGGCTATCCAATTCTTGCTGTCTTTACCGGGTGACAGGAACGTGAAAACGTATTTGTACCGTCGGACCTGCTTGAGAATAAACTTCGACAAAAGGCCGGTTGTCCGGAAACCAACCCCGGTTCGGCATGTAGCTGCCGTACAGGTAATCGGTAACACTAAAAAAGACATCGGCAAAATCAGGCTGCGCCCGGTCAAGGGAGAAGGCGATGTACCTGCCTTTGGACGGGAAGGTGCGTACCGAGATCTCCCCCTCCGGCCTGACGTGCTCATCGACCGGGACGCAGGCAAAATAACGGCATTCTGCCAGGGAGACGACTTCCGGCGTGTCCAGCGTGATGCCCATCACCCGCATGTTCGCCGTGACCAGATGGTTCCTGGCCAGCCAGGCGAAAAGCCTCTTGAAGGCCTGTTCGATCGCGCTGCTTGAAAATGTCTTTGAGAGGCCTTGCGTCGCGATCCCCGCTGCATGCAGATCCGGCAATGTGGTCAGACAAAACAGCGACTCCATTTCCTGGTTTCGTATCATCCGCAAAACCGCGCTGTCCGTCGGGTTCAGCGGCCGTTTGCGCCCTTTATTCCTGCGATACGCCGACGGTGAACAGCCCAGTTGTTGTTTAAAACAGCGCCCGAAACTGCTCGATGATGAAAAACCGCAGTCAAAAGCAATCCGGGTCACCGAATTGCGCTCATAAAGCAGCCGGGCTGCCGCCGCAATGATCCGTCTGTCACAGACATACTCGTGCAGCGTCTTTCCCGTCAGCGCGTGGAAAATCCGGTGAAAATGATATTCGGAGTACCCGGATACGCACGCAAGGGTATTGAGGCTCAGATCGTCCTTCAGGTTGTTGTCGATGTACGCGAGCACCTTGTTCATGCCGACGTAATGGCTGGCCGCATCCGGAGGAAGCATCTTTCTGTGGCTATCTGGCATCTCAATACACCTGCCTGGTTGTGGCGAAAGCAGAGATCGGCTTGAAGCCAACATCCTCATTCCGGGCTGTAAAACACGAATTCAAGCCTGTCATCTCATTGGGAAGCATTCTTGCGGTCTGTTACCAAGGTTATCCTGCAACATCAATGGCGCAGAACATATTTCTTGGTGCGTCCGCGGCCGACAACAGCAATCAGGCCCAGTTCCGCCATCTGCCTGGCGATCAGGTATGTCCGGGTCTTTTTCGTACCCAGGAGAGTCATCATGACTTCGTCGCTGATCGATTCGTGGGCCGCGATGTAGTCCAGGACCCGCTTCATCTGGTCGGTCAAGGGACGCGCCTGGTAATCAGCTGCTTGGTCGGATACCCTGACAGCCTGATCGAGCCGATGGCCGTTGTCATTCCGGTTCGGTAGTTCCAGGCGAAACGTATTCTCTGTCACAACGATCTCCGGCTTCTTGTCGCAGTCATCGTAAAGAGCAAAAATTCGTCGGATTCCTGTTCCATAGGCTTCGATATGTTTCAGCCGATAGAAAACATGGGCCAGTTTTGGGTTTCTCGGTTGTGAAATACCGGTCATGATATCATTTCTGGTCAATCCGGGCATCAGGCCGCCCAAGGATACAAACGCCATGGATGACCGGTTGATATTGATCATGATGCTGCCGCTGTAGCTGTAGTCACGATGAACAAGTGCGTTCAGCAACGCTTCACGAATGGCTTCTGGCGGGTAATCCACACGGTCGGTTCGCTCGAGTCCATGAATGGCAGACTTGGTGCGGTTGTTAAGCATCAGGTAAGCATATGTGTCATGCAGTTGCTTAAAAACAGAACCTGAAAATTCGCGCCGGTCAATGAAAACCGTATTGGCAGGATCCTCGAAGACGGCGACCTTGATGGTATGCCTGCATTGGTCAGACAGCAGCAGGGCAAGATTTGTAAAGACGCCTTTTTCCATATCCCGAATACCAAGTACACCGTGCTTATCATCTGAAAACGCAACGCCGAGCCGGTCAAATTCACTTTGGGCTTCCGTAAACGTCATGTCCTGCTGCAGGCTTCTTCCCGCCTCGAACAAATCGCCGTCAACGGACTTGATCAGCTGCCTAATTTGTTCCCAGGAAGCTTGAACAGATGAAGCCCCCTGGCGAACATAGACCCCTGAAGGTTTGATTCCGTTTTTCATTATGTAATACGGCTTGGCGGTTCCTTCACCGACGATGATTTTGATGATTCGGTTTTCCAAAATAATCCATTGTGTATAAAGCGTAACATCCGGCCATATCGCATCCCGGACGATATTTGTAAGACGGGTGAATGCCGCATCGATATCGGTTACACCCGCTTCATGTCCCTGATCGTCAATTCCGATATAAATGGTACCTCCCAAGGTATTTGCGAAAGCAACGATCGGTTTGCAGATATCATCCGTTAGCATGAGTTTGAATTCTGTCGACTCGTCTTCATGCAGCATCGTCATCACCTCCCAGACGCTGTTACCTGACCCAGGCATGCAACAGCTAATGGACTGTTAAGAAATGAGTTGCTCTTTCCGCCAAGAGATTGATGCGTCTGGTTAATCTCTCGGAGAACAATTAGAGCGAATTATTGAAGAGCAGTCCTTAAGTATATTCAGCATAACATGAATATTCATAATGTTCAAGGTGAATATTCACTCAA
>JAQVSS010000065.1 GCA_028700415.1 Kiritimatiellia bacterium | reverse complement strand
ACCTCTATTCCGTCTCGATCGTGAACATCCAGAGCCAGCGCTTCGAGTTCAGCGGCGGGGACGCCATCATGTTCCTCACGCTGGATGGGTTTCCCGTCACAGTCGAGGGCACGCTCGAGTTCAACCTGAACCTCGACAAGGCTGCCCTGCTCACCCACGAGGTCGGCGACATGGACGACGTCATGCAGAAACTGATCCTGCCCAGCGCCCGCGGCTTCTTCCGCATCGAGGGCAGCAAGAAAAACGCCACGGAGTTCATCGTCGGCGAATCGAGGCAGGCCTTCCAAGACAGTCTGGAGACGTATCTGCGCGGCGTCTGCACGAACTGGGGCATTTCCCTCAACTCGGTGCTGATCCGCGACATCCTCGCGCCCCAACAAATCGCCGGCATCATCCGCGACCGCGAACTCGCGGTACAGGACTCCAAGAAATTCGAGCAGCAAATCGTGCAGGCCAAGTCCCAAGCCGAACTGGAGAAGCAGCAGGCGCTGGCCGAGCAGAACCGCCTCAAGGTCGCCGCCGACACGGAGCGCATCCGCCAGACCATCACCGCCGAGCAGGGAAAAGTGGAGAAGACCCTTGCGGCCAAGACCGAACTCGACGTCGCCAAAATCGGCCTGCAGGCGGCCCGCGCCGACGCCGAAGCGCTCCTCACCCTCGCCGAGGCGGAGCGGAAAGTGATCGCGGCCAAAAACCAGGCCGATGCCGACGTGCTGAAACAGCAGGTCGCCGTCTACAAAGACGATGCCGATTACATCCGCGCCAGACTTTACGAGAAGACCGCGCCGAACATTCAGAGCGTGCTCACCACCGACGCCACCGGCGGCCTTTTCGGGCTGCCGGTCGCGGTGAGGCGATCGGCACCCAGGACGGAGACCCCGCCACCGCCCCTTGCCCCCGTTAAGAAAGGAGGGACCGCACCATGAAGTCTGCCCCCGCCATCCTTGTCCCGCTCCTGATCATCTCCCTCTTCGCGCTCTCTTTCCTGTGGCTGTTCTGCCGCATCCCGGTGCCGCCGGGCCACATGGCGATCATCACCGCCAAGACCGGCAGGGCTTTGCCGCCCGGACAGATTCTTGCCGAACCCGGCGAGAAGGGGGTCCGCAAAGACCCCCTGCCCGAAGGCCGCCACTTCCTCAACCCCGTCAACCATGCCTGGCGCATTGTGCCCGCGGTCTCCATCCCGGTCGGCAAAATCGGCGTGGTCACCTCCAAGGTCGGCAAGGAACTTCCCCCGGGGGAGATCCTCGCCGCCGACACCGCCTGCAAAGGCGTCTGGAAAGATGTGCTGGGGCCGGGCACATACCGCCTCAACCCGGAGGGCTATGAGATCACGCTGCTCGACGCCGTCAACATCCCGATCGGGTATGTCGGGATCGTCACCTCGCAGACCGGCGCGCCCGTCAAGCCCGGAGAGTTCGCGGGTCCCGGCCAGCAGGGCGTCATGAAGGACGTGCTCCATCCCGGCCTCTACTACATCAACCCGCGCGCGTATCAGGTGGACGTGCTGGAGATCGGCATGAACCAGGTCTCGATTCTCGGGCGCTCCGGCAGCGTGGTGCTCACCAAAAGCCAGATCTCCAATGCCAGCAGCGCGCTGAACGAGCTCCAACAGAACACCATCCAGGTCCAGCAGGAGAAGCGCAACGAATACCTCGAGAAGAACCGCGACCGCGGCTTCATCTCGCAGCAGGCGCTCAGCGCCCCGGCCGCCGCCGATTCGTTGGGCGGCTCGCTGCGCCGCGCGGCAAAGAAACTCGCGCCGTCCAGCCGGCTTGACACCGCAGTGTCCGACCGGAAAAGCGCCCCACCCGGCAAACCCCAGATGCCGTCCGCCGGCGTCCCGACCGAATCCGTGGCCTTCGGCATCAACCGGTTCGTGGAGTTCCCGTCACGCGACGGCTTCCAGATTCTGCTGGACATGACCGTCGAGTTCGAACTGCTGCCCGAAAACATCTCGCGCATCTACATGCTTTACGGCGACCTTCCGGCCGTGGTCGAAAAGATCATCCTGCCGCAAGTGCTTTCGATCTCGCGCATCAAAGGCTCCAGTTACGGGGCTCGCGATTTCATCGACGGCGAGGGCCGGCAGTTATTCCAGAAAGAGCTGACCGCCGAATTGACGCGCGTCCTGAAAGAGAAACGCATCGTCATCCACAACGCGATCATCCGCAACGTGGAGGTGCCGAACGAGATCCTCCTGCCGATCCAGGAGTCCAGCCTCGCCAAAGAGACGGACCTGACCAACAAGGCGCGGCAGGCCACCGCCCGCAAGCTGGCCGACCTGAACACCGAGACCGCCATGGTCGAACAGCTCAAGAAACAGGTGGAGCAGGAAACCGAAAAACTGGTCGCCACCATCGCGGCGCAGACCAGGAATGAAGTCGCCGGCATCCAGGCGAACGCCGCGCTGGAAGTGGCCACCCTCCATTTGGAGAAATCCGCGGTGCAGGCCAACATCACGCAGGTGCAGGGCGAAGCCAAAGTCAAATCGGAGTTCATGGTCGGCAACGAGAAAGCCCGCGGCGAGCTGTTGCGTGCGGCCGCTTTCAAAACCCCCGCCTCCCTGGCCGAACTCACTTTCGTGGACAGGCTCAACCCGGAACTCGGCATCCGCATCATCCATGCGGGCGAAGGCACGCTCTGGACAGATCTGAAAAACCTCGCCCCGACCCTGCCGGTGAAGTAGGGAAAAGGGGCGTGAAAGAATGCACACGTTTCATGAGGCTTCTCCTTTACAACATCCAATACGGCACCGGACGGCTGCGCCGCTTCTCCTGGCTGGAAACCCTGCTGCGCACCACCGCCCACTTCCCGAACATCACGCGGTTCGCCCGCCACATGGATCCCGACATCATCGGGCTCGTTGAGGTCGACACCGGCTCTTACCGCACGCACCGCAAAAACCAAGCCGAGGAACTCGCCCGCGACCTCGACTTCTACCACTGCCACCGCACCAAGTATCCCGGCGACGGGTTGGGGCGGCGCGTGCCCGTCCTCAACAAGCAGGCGAACGCCGTGCTCGCGCGCGAGCCGATCATGCGCACCGCGTTCCACGACTTCGAGACCGGGTTCAAAAGCCTGGCCATCGAGGTCGAACTCGAAAGCGTCACCCTCTTCCTCGTCCACCTCGCCCTCGGCATACGGGCGCGCCAGCGCCAGCTCGGGGAACTGCACGACCTGATCGCGGACTGTCCCAAGCCGCGTCTTGTCGCGGGAGACTTCAACACGCTTTCCGGCGTCTGGGAAATGCACATGTTTTTGCGCGCGACCGGGCTCAAGAGCGCGAATGTGCGCCACGCGCCGACCTTCCCGAGCTGGGCGCCCTGCCGCGAACTGGATTTCATCTGTTACGACCCCTCCATCACCCCGGTGCGCTTCAAAATCCCCAAAGTGCGCCTCTCCGACCACCTGCCGCTGATGTTTGACTTTGAAGTCGATTCTCACAAAAAGCCCTTGCCGACCGACGACGGGCACTGACGGGCGGAACGGTCAGCATTACCTTCTTCCCTTTTCACGTCCGGCTGTGCTTTAATATCGGTCACATCTTTAACGGAGTCTCTCATGCCCCTTTCGTGCTGGTGTTACCTGTTAGGTCTTATTTGCCTCCTGTCGGGGGTCGCGGCCGCCGCGGCGCCCGCGCCGCTTGCCCGGTTTTACAACGCCTTGCCGCGCAGTCAGACCGCCGGGTTCATCGTCAGCGCCATCGCTTGGGTCTGGGCCGGATACGCGCTCTGGACGATGGAGCTCGACCTGCTCATGCCGTTCAAGAAATTCCTCCCCATCGCCGTGCTGGCCTGCATCCCCCTCACCTGGTACTGGCTCGACAACCTGTTGACCTGCCGGGCGCTCGGGGGCATCCTGGTGCTCTTCCCGTATGAGCTCCTGCACGTCGCCCGCGTCCACCCCTCGCCGTGGCGGCTGGCGGTCGTCGCCCTCGCCTACCTCTGCATCGTCAAAGGCATGATCTTGCTCCTCTACCCGTGGAAGATGCGGCAGGCCATCGTCTGGATCACGCGGCGGCCCGCGCTCTTCCGCCTCGCAGGGGCACTCAACGCCCTGCTCGGCCTCTTCCTCATCGGTCTCGGCGCCACCGTGCTGCGTTAACCGCCGGGCACCCGTCCCGCGTGAAACCTGAACAGGAAATCGGCATGAAAAAAATGATCCTTGTGTTCTTCCTGACCGTGTGCGGCGTGTCCGCCGGTTGGGCGCAACCCGACGCGCGGCACTTCCCGTCCGACGCAAAATGGATGCTGCATCTGGATCTGAAAGCGCTGAACGCTTCGCCGATGGGACAGTTTGCCCGGGAGTCTCTGGGTGCGGAAGGGCAACGCAGGCTGGCCGCGCTCAAGGCGATGAGCGGGATCGACCTGACAAACGACGTGGACTCGGTCGTTGTGTGCGGCAGGGGCGATACGCGGGCGGGCGGGCTGCTGTATGCCTATGGGCGGTTTGACATCGCGAAACTCACGGCGATCGCGGGTCGCGGCAAAGAGTTCCAGAACAAGGCGCTCGGCGAGCGCAGCGTACTGAGTTGGCTTGACCGCGGCAAGCGCGCCAACCTGTGCTTCATCGACCCCACGCTGGCGGTGATGTCGCAGGAAGAGGCGTTGATCCAAGAGGCGGTCGCGCGAATCGACGGCCAGAAACCGGGGCCGGACGCGGGGCAAAGGTTCGCCAGCATACTTGCCCACAACACGAACCGCTTCTTTGCGTTTCAGGCAACCGACCTCGCGGCACTGGCCGGCACGAACCCGAACTTCCAACTTTTCAGGCAGGCCGAGGCGGTGTTGCTGGAGATCGGCCAGGCGGACGGCGCGAACGGCCTCGACTGCGCTCTGGCGCTCAAAGCGCCGAACGCGGAAACGGCGCAACAGATGAACCAGGCCGCAATGGGGTTACAGGCCCTCGTGATGCTGCAGGCGGCGCAGAACCCCGGCGCGGCAGCCCTTGCGCAGGGGATCACGGTCGCGGTGAAGGACACGTATGTCACGGTGAACCTGTCGCTGTCCGGAGAAACGTTGCGGACACTGGCCCAGACCCAGATCGCACAGCGCGAGTCCGCGCAGGCGGCACGTCAGGCCAAACAAGAGGCGGCGCCGGCGCGCGGCGTTGAAAAACAACCCAAACGTCCCGCGTTTTGAGACGGGCAGGACGTAAACTTTTTGCGGGCTTAAACCCGGACAATACGATTTTTTGCTTTTGCGCTTGAACTGATCCCGAAAAAAGTCAAAGATACGCGCTTTTTATCAGCCCCGGAAAGGGTTTTTTCCTGCCGGATATTGAGATCCGGCCCGGTGCGGGCGCGTTGGACAGGAACACGCCCCAAAGCGAAGACCACGGCTACAAGGAGCCCAAAACCATGCCCAGAACCATTCCGTTAGAGAAAGTCCGCAATATCGGCATCATGGCGCACATCGATGCGGGCAAGACCACAACCAGCGAGCGGATCCTCTTTTATTGCGGCAAGAACTACAAGATCGGCGAGGTGCATGACGGCGCGGCCACCATGGACTACATGGTGCAGGAGCAGGAGCGAGGCATCACCATCACCTCCGCGGCCACTGCGGTGATGTGGCAGGATCATCAGATCAGCCTCATCGACACCCCGGGACACGTGGACTTCACCGCTGAAGTCGAACGTTCTCTGCGCGTGCTGGACGGCGCGATCGCGCTTTTCTGCGCGGTGGGCGGCGTGCAGCCCCAGTCCGAACAGGTGTGGCGCCAGAGCGAAAAATATGAGGTGCCCAAGCTGTGCATGGTCAACAAGATGGACCGCATCGGCGCCAACTTCTTCAACGTCGTCAACGAGATCCGCGACACGCTGAACGGCAACCCGGTCGTGATGGTCTATCCCATGGGCGCGGCCGACACCTTCCGCGGCGTGATCGACCTGCTGGAGATGAAAGCGCTGACGTTCGACGAGGACTCCAGGGGCACCAAGGTCATCGAGAGCGAAATCCCCGAAGAGTACCTCGAGGAATGCGAACGCCTGCGCGTAGAGATGGTGGAAACGGCCGCCGAGCAGGACGAAGCACTGATGAGCAAGTATTTCGAGACGGGCGAGCTTTCCGTTGAGGAAATCAAAGCCGGCCTGCGCAAGGGCACCATCGCCCGCACGATTGTCCCGACCTACTGCGGCACGGCCTTTAAGAATAAAGGCGTGCAGCCGTTGCTCGACGGGGTGATCGACTACCTGCCGTCACCGCTGGACGTCGGGGCCGTCGCCTCTTCCGACAATCCGGAGAACATCCGCAAGCCCGACGACAAAGAGCCTTTCACGGGGCTGGCGTTCAAAATCATTTCCGACAAGCACATGGGCAAAGTCACCTTCGTGCGCATTTATGCGGGCACACTGAAGGTGGGCGATCCGATCCTGAACAGCACGATGGAACAGGAGGCCCGGATCGGGCGCCTCTTCCGCATGCACGCGAACCATCAGGAGTCCCTTGAAGAGGCTCACGCGGGTGACATCGTGGCGGTCGTCGGCCTTTCCAAAACCCGCACCGGCGATACGCTCTGCGACCCGAAGCACCCGATCCTGCTGGAGTCGATCGAGTTCCCCGCCCCGGTGATCGCCATCGCCATCCGTCCTTCCTCGCGGGGCGATAACGAGAAACTCGGCTCCGCCCTGCACTCGCTGGCGCAGGAAGATCCGACGTTCATCGTCAAATTCGACCAGGAGACCGGCGAAACGATCATTTCAGGCATGGGCGAGTTGCACCTCGAGATCATCGTGGACCGCCTGCGCCGCGAGTTCAACGTGGGTTGCGAAGTGGGCAAACCCGAAGTCGCCTACCGCGAGACGATCCGCCACCAGGTGGAGGGCGAGTACAAGCACGTCAAGCAGTCCGGCGGCCGCGGCCAGTACGCGCACGTCTGTCTGCGCCTCGAACCTCAAGAGCCCGGCCGCGGGTTTTCGTTCGTCAGCGAAGTCAAGGGCGGCGTGATCCCGAACGAGTATATCCCGGCCGTCGAGAAGGGCGTCATCAAGGCCATGGAGAGCGGCCCGTGCGGAGGTTTCCCTGTGGTGGACGTCAAGGTCGTCGTGTACTTCGGCTCGTACCACGAGGTCGACTCCAACGAATTCGCGTTTGTCGAGTGCGCGCGCCAGTGCTTTAAGAACCTTTTCCTCAAAGGCAACCCGCAGCTGCTGGAGCCGATCATGAGCGTCGAGGTGTCCGTTCCCGAGGACTACATGGGCACGGCGACCGGCTCGATCTGCTCCCGCCGCGGACGCGTCGAAGGCATGGACGACAAGGGGGGAAGCAAGCTGGTGCACGGCTTTGTGCCGCTCGGCGAAATGTTCGGCTACTCCAACGCGATCCGCACGGTCACCCAAGGCCGCGGCACGTTCTCCATGACGTTCGAGCGGTATGAAGGGGTCCCCTTCGAACTGTCCGAGACCATCATCGAGAAACGCAAGAAGGAAGGCAAGGTGCGCTAAGCGCCCGCGACGCCAAACAAAAAGGCCGCGGACACCTGTAAGCCCTATCCAAATCGCAGGAGCACATGATACACCGTTGTGTGCGGCGCATGTGTCGTGTGATGATGGCTGACATACGTATGCGGGACACCTATAGAGGGCGTCTGCCTGCAAAAAGGCGGATCCTCGACGGCATACACTTTTCGATCCCGACTCAGGGAGTCCGAAATCTTCCCGGCCCACATATTCTCGTCATCGCTCTGCACATAGCCCAGCATTCCGGCTTCGGCGTGTGTTGTCGGATACTTCCCCGAGAGAAAGCAACCAAGGCCGTCGTTACCGAGATACGCGGAAACCGAATGTCCCGTGGCAGAATCCAGCCGCTTGGCCTCAAACCGCAACCGGGGACGTTTACCGCGGGCAACGCGTTCAAACTCGATATCCACGCGAGGACGCGACTTGCCGAGTTTCCGCCCCACATTCAAAGGCGGATCGTCGTGGATGCTGTAGTAAGCGCACCAAGACGGAGCATGGGTATCCTCTTCCGCGTACGCCCGCATCCGTTCCACAAGCGCTCCCGTGATTGCAGGCTCCTGCTCCACCCCGAAGCGGGCCTTATCCATGCGGGCGTAACCTTCGGCGATCAGACGGAGTGTATGCGCTCGCATAGCGACCGCATAGGCCTGAAACAGATTGGACGAGGTGACGCTCATGTGTTTTGCGCATCCAGAGTTTCCGCGACGATCTCCCCCGCATCCAGAATCGCCTGCCGCCGCGTCCAGTGGATCATTTCCAGCGGCTTGAAAACATACATTGCCCCGTCGTGATAAATCTTCAGACCGCGCTCAAAATAGAGCCACTGGCTGTGATGCCGTTTGAGCAACAACGCTCTGGTCCGTTCCAACTCCTTGGCCGTCGTCTCCTGTCCGCGCAAAACGCTCGGCTTCTTGCAGGGCGCGCCGTCTGCGATGCGAATGGCCACCATTGCAACACCGTTTCCGCGCAACGCGCACACCTCATGCCTTGCGCCTCCTCCACTCTCGATGAATGCGTCAAGTTCGCCTTTCAGCACGGCCAGATAAGATAGCATGGCGTCGTCTGCCGGAGGCTTCAAGATGTCATCCGACACCTTGCCCTGAACCATCTGCATGTTCCAGCGCATAAAATCGTCGATCAGGATACGCTCCGAACGTGTGAGACCCAGAAGGTCATACACGCGCTCGTCGATCTCACGCAAAACCTCCTCGGGAGGCGAACAACCGACATACTCTGAAGCCAGACGGTCCCGCAGCTTCGCCCATTCGCGCAACTGTGCATCCGTGAGCGCATTCAACGCGACGGGAATGTTTCTTAGGGTGTCGAGCGTGGCGACTGAGTGCCCGATACCCCAGCGCGGGGTTTCAAAGAACTGGTGGTAACGACAAAAGGTCGAACTCAAGTAGAGGCTTATCGCCTTGAGAACATCTTTCTTATCTACCTGTCCGGCAATACCAATTTGCCGCGCAGGGACAGCAATGAACTCATCAGAATAAACCGCAAAACGCCGACTTTCGTCCACGATGACATGAGGCGGCTTCGACACATCCAACCCTTTCATTCCACCACGAACACGAACATTCGCCTCGTCCTCGGGAATCGGGTGAATTGCGTTTGACGGGAACGTGAAAATTCGTCCACACTCTTTCAATTCAGAAAAATCGAGTTGCAGCCAGTCTGCAAGCTCCGGCATCGGCGTCGTTTTCTCGCCGCTTTCGCTTTTCCGCAACTGGAATCCCTCGTGAATCAACAGTTCACGCTCCTGCGCAAACACGGCCAATGGCGGAAAGCGTTTGGCAACGCGCTGAAGCAGTTTTCCGTCGCGGAACGAGCCCCACATCGCCTCCTTCCACGGAAGAAAAGAGCCGGTCGCCACAGACGTTGCAGGCAGCTCGCGCATCTCGGTTTCGTTGACGATCACACTCCACGAATCTTTGCGATGCGTGGCGTTCTCAGCACGGCTTGCACGCTGGTTCGCCAGAAAAGGAGCGAACGTCAGAATGCGCTCCTTGGGAGGCACACCCTCTTCGGCATTCTCGCGCGGGGAGAAGAATAGGGCCATCGCCGGAACTTTTGACCGCCCGGCAAACAGCACGTAGGCCAGATTGGCGAAGTTCGCGACGCACCAGGTCTTCACGGTCTCGAACAGGCGGGCGCGAAAACGGGTGGACTCCATCTTGAAGAGGGTCATGGCCGGAAGCAGCAGCCCGGCCACGCCATTCGCGTTGAGCAACGGGAGCGAGTGCCAGACAAAGGCTTCGGCAATCTGATTGCCGCCGGTCGGACATTGTCTGTCGTTCTGCCGCATCCAAGTCAGCGCTAGCCGATCCTCCGCCTTGTTTTGCTTCGCATCCACCCAGGGGGGATTGCCCACCAGCCAGTCGACTTTGAAGTCCGTTCTTTTCGAAGCCCACAGCGACTTGAGATCAAAGAAATCGGCCTGAAAGATATTGTTGTCGTGCAGGGTGGGAAGTTTGAACTGAGGGGTGCTCTCCAAATCTGGGGGCGTTACATAGTCCAAAAGGGTCAGAATCAGGCTCATCTCCGCCACGCGGCAGGCGTCGCCATCGCGTTCGACGCCGAAGATGTGATCCTTAAGCAAATCGCGCAGTTCTTTGGGACGCACGGGGCCTTGCCTGAGCCGCTTCTCGATCAACATGCGGTAACTTTGCACCAGAAAAGCCCCCGAACCGCAGGAAGGATCCAACACGCGAATGCCTTCTTCCAGCGGACGACGCGATTCCAACTCGCCAAGGACGTAGTTGACCAGCGGCAGCGGGGTGTAATACGCCCCGACCTCGCGTCCCCGAGTCGGACGATCATCCTCGGATGCGTGCAAAAACTGCTGGTAGATGACCGAGAGCGTCTCGATGGGAATGCTTGAAAAATCGTAAAGCCCGAGATCAAACGCCAGTTGACCGTCCGCACTGCCGCCCATGAACACATTGGCGACCAATTGCAAATGCTCCAAACGGACCGCATCCCGCGGCAGCGGAAACACGGAGCCGTTCAGCCATCCGTCGAGTTGCTCAGTCACATCCCAAAACGCTTGCAAGGTGGGCCGACACCCAAAAAGATCCTCTCTCCGAATACCCCACTTGGCGAGTTTGCGGACGGACAGGATACCGCGGTCCCGCAGGTAGAGCAGGTAGACATACTTGCCGATCAGGGCGTTTGCATGCTGTCTGTCCAATTGAAGATCGCGAAGCTTACCACCCAACTTTTCAAGCTCGTTGAGCAAAGACCAATCGACCCGGCCCGCCGTATCGGTCGCCTCGGGCCACCGATTCCAAACCTCACCGGTATCGATCGCCTCGGCACGCAAAGCGGCAAGTTGGTCCGCAATTTTATTGAACTCAACGGGTGCTTCAAGAATGCCCCGCTCCCGATCGGTTGCCGCCTGCGGATTGCATCGGAACCCCGAATAGAGACGCACCGTCTTGGGCGTCTCGACGAGGAGAAACGGCACCACCCCTTGGTTCCAGACGCGACGGTGGATTTCGCGTGCGGCCTCGTCGTTCTCTGCTTGGCAACAGAAAACAATCGGCGTCTCATCTTTCCGGGTTGATGTTCCGAGTAAATAAACGCCTTGCAGACCGTAAAGCTCAAAAGCTTTCCGATAAACGTGATTGTGTCCACGAAAGCTACGGAAGTCCAAGTCTTGGACCCGCAAGTAATTCCGCGACTTTTCGTAGCCGAGTTCTTTTGCTACCTGCATGGTCCCTACCTCAAAGTTCGGATCAACCCCACATAACGTCCGAGGACATGGACATCCGCGCCACTGACGTTAGCGAACACCATGTCAGGAAAGGTATCGTTTTCCGCCTTGAGTCGAATTTCACCTGATCCAACATAGACGCGCTTGAGCGTAGCCTCATCGCCGATCCGGACGGCCGCGATCTCTCCGTCTTCCACCCTCGCTTGTTGCCGGATTACGGCCAAGTCCCCATCGGCGATGCCGACTTTGACCATGCTATTCCCTCGGATCCGCAGCGCAAACAAGACGCCTTTCGGAAACAAAGCCTCGCTGACCGCAATCTTTTGCTCCAACTGTTCCTCTGCCAATATCGGAAGACCGGCCGCAATACGCCCCACGACAGGAATCTCCATGACGCCAGACGGCACCACGTCATCCACAGCGGGCAACAATACCCGGATGCCGCGCGACTTGCCAGCACAGAGTTCGATATACCCTTTTTTCTGAATAAGCTTTAGATGTTGTCGCACGCCAGAGGTGCTTTTCAAGCCGAATTCCCTGCGGATCTCGTCATGCGTCGGAGGCTTTCCTTCATCAGATATGCACTTCTGAATAAAGGTCAGAATTTTCCCCTGCATCTTGGCCAACGGCGGCAGGCTATTCCTCGTAATTTTCACGTCATGAAGATACTGCTTATAAGCGCAGTATGCAACACGATTTATAAAAATTCGCGTTATTCATTCCCTTCCCGAGTCGCCTTGTCAGGCCCTTTCATGGACGTCTGTCCGGAACCGCGCCACAGCACCGTTATGATCCGGCCGCAGACCGTTTTGCGCGCAATGCGTTCGGCGGACACGCCGTTGCGGTTGATGACAAGGCTTGCGGTGTCGCTCCCTTCGACGCGGCCGCCCAAAACGCGGCCTTCGTGCCGATAGACGATCAGGTCGCCGGGCCGAAACGTCGCCGCAGGCTTCCACGCGAGCACATAACTCCCGCGGGGAATTTCCGGCGAGAGCGAATCGCCGCTGACCCTATAGCTGCCAAGCACCCACGCTTTGATCGCCAAGGCAAACGCCACGCCAAGCGCCAATTGGATCGCGCCTTTGCGCCAATTCCGAGGCTTTTGGGCTGTGTTGACGGGCTTTGTCGCCGAAAGCGGCGGTTCGCTTGACCCAGAGACATCCGTTTCCGCGAAGCGCATCAGCAACAGCGCCACCCAAACAAGGAGACCGACAAAAAGCGCGATGACCAGCAGCAGCAACCCTCCCATCGGCAACTGGGGCGGAACCACGCGGTTCGCCTGAAGGGTCAGGACATGCAGCCCGGCGAAAAACAGCGTGAGCTGGCAGAGCAGCCAGCCCAGCCGGTTGCGCAGAAGGCGTCCCGTGAGCGCCCGCCGCTCCGGCGCGAGCCAATAGTCTTTGCGCGGAATATTGATGCACCACGCGGGCAGCACGCGGACCAGCGCCGACACGCCTGCGAAAAGTCCGACGATGAGCGCAGGGAACCCGCTTTCAAAGATGAGATAGGCGCCGCGGCTCATCCAGCCGTCGGCCTGGCCGTTGAAGCCGAAGTGCGTCGCCACCCGTTCCGGCAAAGCTTCGGACGAGCCGAGCAACAAAGCCACCCACGCCAGATACAACCACGAAAAAACCGGATAGGACCAGGCGTCAAAACGGGCCCACCGGACGCACGGGCAAAAAACAGCCGACTCCTTTACGCCTTCAGAGGACGAGACCGCTTTCCAAACCCACCGCACGAGCAGGATATTCACCAAAAGCAGGATGAGCGCTTGAGCAAAGAACGGCACCGCGAGTGCGACGCCGCCCGCGATGATCATCGCGTCCAGTGCCAGCAGGGGAAACAGCAGACCGTCGAACACCGCCAGCCCGAGGCCGTACAGCCGCCCCGCCGAACGGCGGATCCGCGCGACGCCGAGCCAGCCGAGAACCGTGGTCCCGAACGGCGCGGAGACGCTCACGGCCGCCAGCACGAGAACCGCTGCGGTCTGCCACAGCGGAACTGCGCGGTCACCGCTTGTGACCTGAAAGCACAACGGCGCCGCCGCCAGCACCACGGTCACCCAACAGAATCCGATGGCCGCCTTGTGCCACAGCGTCACCGCCTTGAGTTTTGCCGACACCCCCACGGCGAGCAGCCCCGCCAGCACAAGCTGGAACAGGAACAGCGGCTGCAACGACGAGGGAACCGACTTGATCGAGTGACTCATCGGGCCGACTTTCACCGTGAGCACGGCCAATACCGCAAAGAGCGCGAACGGTGCCCAACAGGCTCCGACAATCGCGGCCCGCGAACAGCGCGGCGGCTCACGAACGGCGGGTGCCGCGCCCGCCGCCAGCGTTCCCACGACGGTCTGCACCACCGTCTTGACATCGCTCGCGTGCTGATAGCGGCGCCCGGGGTCCTTTTCCAGAGCCCGCAGCACGACCTCGTCAAGCCGCACATCGATCAGGACCTTCTTGGACGGCGCCTCGAGTTTCTGCGCGGGCAGCTCGCCGGTGAGCATCTGGTAGAAGACGACGCCGAGGCTGTAGATGTCCGCGCGGTGGTCCACCTCGCCCGGACGGTCGCGCTGTTCCGGCGCCATGTAGTGCGGCGTGCCGATCACGCTCCCGGCCTCCGTCACCTCGACGGAGACCCCGGACGGATCGGCCCGGACGGACGGATCGGAGGCGGCGTCAGAGCCGACGATCTTCGCCACGCCGAAGTCCGCGATCTTCACCTGCCCGTCCCTGTTCAGGAGAATGTTCTCGGGCTTGATGTCGCGGTGGACGATGCCGCGGTCGTGCGCGAACTGGAGCGCGTCGCAGACCGGCGGCACGATGGCCAGCGCCTCCCTGGGCGAGATCTTGCCCGCGCCGAGCAGCTGCCGCAGGTTCACGCCCTCCACGTACTCCATCAGAAAATAGTAGAGCCCCTCGGTTTCGCCGAACTCGTAGAGCGTCACGATGTTCGGGTGGTTGAGCTTGGCCAGCACCTTCGCCTCGCGGGCGAAGCGCTCGGCGAACGACGGGTCGCGGCTGACGTCCGGCGGCAGGATCTTGAGCGCGACCAGGCGGTCGAGCGCCTTCTGGCGCGCCTTGTAGACCGCGCCCATGCCGCCGCTGCCGATCAGCTCCAGAATGTCCAGCTGCGGAAACTTGCCGGCGAGCTCCGCCGCGGCGGGCGGCGCGAAGGCGGGGCGATGCCCGGGAGCCGTCGCGTCGGCCATGCTGCCCAGCCCGGCCTTGAGCATGCAGGCGGGACACAATCCCATCAGTTCTTTTCTGGTCACCGGTTTGCCGCACTGCGGGCACGTTGTCGTCGAGTCGTTCATGTTGTGATCCTCCGCAACACTTCAGAGGAATCGCGGAAAGAATGTTACGCGAAACTTTCAAACAGATCCGACAGAGGCGTTCTTCCCCGTTCTGCGGCACAGTCGACATGCGACAGTCGATTGCTAGTGCTGCGATGTCGCACCGGATGATTTTCCCGAGTTGAACATCTGGGCCGCCATGTTAAGCCCTGTCCGCTGCATGGTCGCCATTTGTTGCTGCCACTGTTTGAAACGTTCCAACTGTCCCGCGCTGAGAACTGTCGCGGCCGCTTCCGCATACCGCTGTTGCAGCGTTTCCATTTGCTTGAGGGTTTCCGCGACTCGCTCTTCGGTCAATTGCGTCGGGTCGGGGGACTGGTTCTGCTGGTTGAGCAACGAATCCTGCGGAAGCGTTTCGCGCGCCTGATACATTGCCGCGACCAAATCGTATTCCTGTTGTTCGCCGAGCGCATCGTCACCCGACAGCGTGTCTTTGAACAGAGACACATTCGTTTGCTCGGACAAGCTTGCCTCGTACTGCTTGAACACTTCGTAGTCCTGCGCGCCCAGCAGTTCCTGAATGGCCTGATCGCTCTCCGCCTTGACCGCTTTGGAATCCTCGGCCGCTTTCCTGCGGTCCTCCGCCGAGCCGTTCATCATGGCCAGACCGGCCTCGGCCATCGCCAGTTGCCGATCCAGCAGCAGTTGGTCGAGTCGCGCTTTCGTTTCGTCCGGCAAATTCAGATAGCGGGGCAACGCCGCATACATCTTGCCGATCATCACCTTCTGTTGCGCGCGCATCATCTCCTTCATCTGCGGATTCTTCATCATATCGGCGAGAGCACCCATAAAGTTGGTGTTTACCCCCGTCGCCTTCGCAACCGCCGGTGCGACCGGTTCGGTTCTGGCTACCTGAGTTTCGACTGGACTGGCCTGCTCCATGCCCCCCGTCTTTTCTTTTCCACGCTCGGTCCGCGCGGTTTTTGACACGCTCTCCGCATGGGTCTTCCGCGCCTCCCGCTCTTGTCTGGCCGCATTCATGGCCGTTTCGAGCTGCCGGTCTTTCCGCGCGACCGTAAAGGCCAAAGCAGCCACTGCGACAATCAAAACGACAATCAGAACATTTTTCTTCATACCCGTATTCCTTTACTTTCTCGCATGGAATTCTTCCGTCTTACTTTCAATCGGCTCCCGACAATACGCGGCGCAGGTCGGCCAACTCCGAATCGACGTCCTCCCCTTCCGCCAGCGTGTGGGCGATCTCCTCCCGCAGAAGCTGGCGGTAGCGCTGCCGGATGCGGTGAACCGCCACGCGCAGCGCCCCTTCCGACAGTTTCAGCCCGGGTGCCAGATCGGCATAGGGCACGGCGCTTCTGTCGCCGGTCAGGGCAAAAGACAGTCCGGCGAACAGCTCCCCCTTGCCCGCCGACGCGTATTCGCCACGCAGGCGCCGAACAACGTTCTCGAGGAGCGACAGCGCCCACTGGCGCTCGAACACGCGTTCCGGCGTCAGGTGATCCACAGGCTCCAGAGCGTAGCGGCTCTCCGCCTCCAGCGCGTCGAGGAAGACGGTTTTCCGCACATCGCGTTTGGCGGCCGAGTTCCGTTCACGTTCATCGGCCATGTAATGATTGACGCCCGCGAGCAGAAACGCCCTGAACTTGCCCTTTTCCCGGCCTGTTCCGGACAACGAGTTCAGGCGGATCAGCCGGGCAAAAAAACCCTGCACGATATCCTCGGCGTCATGCGTCTCATACCCGCGGCACCGGACATACGCATAGAGGGGATACCAGTAGATCCGGCAAAGATCCTCAAGCGCGACGCGCGCATTGGCGGTGCCGTTGGCATGGCCTGCCGCCAGCACAAGCGTCCACCGCGTGGTGGCGAAACGCGTCTGTTTCGTCGGCTGGCCGTTTCTGTCAGACAATTTCATTCTGCGGACCCCTATTCCCCCGCACACTTTCTTTAGAGGGGAACAGGAGCATGTGTTACAGGCAGGGCCGCTCAGAACCCGAACAGGGACCGTTTGATTTCCTTCTCGAGCAGAAGGTCGATCTTGCGCGTCTCGCCGGGCTTGACCCTGTAGTATTGTCCGACCGGCTTGTAGCCTTGGCAGGTGGCGGTGACCTTGTGGTTCTCGTCCGAGGAAACCTCAACCCGCCCGGCACTGACCGTCTTGCCGTCCACCTCAATCGCGGCCTCCTTGGGGGCGACCGTGATCTCGAAAAACGCTTTGCCTGCCGCAGCGGGCGCTGACGCAGGTGCGGACGGCGTTGCCGGAACGGCAGGAGCCTGCTGCTGGGCGACCTGCACCACCGGCGCAGGC
>JAQVSS010000372.1 GCA_028700415.1 Kiritimatiellia bacterium | reverse complement strand
AAAAGGTAATGGCGACCTCGGCCATGCCCATAGGCTTGCGTGAATCCGTGCCGCTGAAAACCACATCCGGCATTTTGGCACAGCGCAGGGCGGTCGGCCGCTGTTCCCCCAAAACCCAGCGGATCGCGTCGGAGACATTGCTTTTGCCGCAGCCGTTCGGCCCGACGATCGCGATCATGCCGGGTTCGAACTGCAGCCGGGTCCTGTCCGCGAAACTTTTGAACCCGTTGATTTCAAGCTGTTTTAGATACACGGAAACCTCAAAAAGCGTAATGCTCCGAACGGCTCTGACCCGTTCTCAAAACGGCTTTTTATTTAACATATCCCGCAGTCCATTGGAAGCCCAAACGCATATCAAGAGCGTACGAGCGAACGAACCTGTGCGTTCAAACGCGGGGCACCGTTATTTTTGGGCGCGCCTGACGGCTGTCTTTTTGTAAAGCAGTATGCTGGACACAATCACCAGCAGGCTTGCTATAAGGAAGTGCCGCAAACGGGACGCAAACCCCGGATATGCCGAATCCGGGTTTGTCTCGTCGGCATCCGGCGTGACCGTCGGCGGAACATCTAGAGAATCCGGGCTAAGGGCGCGCGCGCGCGCGTTCAGAACATCAGCCTCTCGGATGGTTCCCCGTGTCAAGCGGTCCACTTGTTCAGGCGGCAATGAGAACAGCGTCTCCGCGCGCGTCGCGGATTGTTCAAGCGCCTGTCGCCTTTCGGTCCTTTGCGACTCCGCGATCCCGGAAGCGCGGAGGGCGTGTTCTGTCTTTGCCTGCAGTGCCGCATCAGGGGCGTTTGCCGTCTCAAACAAGCCGAACACCGGTAAAACCGGCAGCAGTAATGCGCACGCCCCGCATCCGGCGCGAAAAGTATCAAGCGTTATCAATTTGGACCTCCTGCCAAGCGATCACTTGCGGACGCACCGGCGATAAAGGCAGTATGATATAGAAATTAATACCGTCTGGGCTCTGCGCACCAAGCCGTATGTCCCAATTAAACCTTACAGACCCGTTGTAGATGATGCCTTCATCCCGGCAAATCATGGCTCCGTTGATCCGGCACGCGCCGACAGTTCCCATAACGGCATGGTTATTATAAAGGATCGCGTCGATCCTCGTGATCGCGTTATCTTGGGATTCTTGATGGATCACGCGATCTCCAACGGAGCTTTGGTAGTAGCGCCGGTCCGACAAGCCGGTCGCCTCCCATTTTTTCGTTTTTCTATTGTAGGAATATTCGACTTTCCGGCCTCCGTCAGGCGCCGTGTAATCGCCCGGGAAAACGGTGTCGTATCCGATTGAAGAGTCTGTCGGATCGCAGGAATAAGCATTAACGAAAGGCGGCGTTATGTAGCTGCGCACATTCGACATCCAGGAGGGCGAGGTGTAATCGCCAAGAACGATGTTCCCCTTGGCCGCGAGCCCGATCATGTCCTTGCCCGAATTGTTTTGGACGGTCTGATCGGGCTTGGTGTCCGGTTTCGGCCATTCGGGCGGCTTGTCATAGACCACATCGCCGACAATGTATATGTTCCTGCCGGCATAGATCGCCCCTTGCCCTTTAATTTCCCCCTTGATCACGACATCCCCTTCAATAACCACCGGCCCGTCGATTATGACCGGGTTTGATGTCCCGTCCAGAACCAGACACCCCGCGTCGGCGCCGTCAGAGACGCCGGACGGGCCCGGTCCGCTATAACAGGCGTCCACTAAAACCTGCCCCTTTTGCCGGATGGTAGCCCCGTGGTTCTCGGCTAATTCCCTATAGATGTCCAGATCGCCCAAGAACGGCATGTTGACGGGCTCTTCCATCGGGCGCAAATCTGATTCTCCCTCATATCCCATGGCCCAAACCGGCCCGTCAACGCTTGTCGGACTTGTCGGGCGCGCCCGCGGGTCGTTCTCCGCCCAGTAAGAGGCGCGTGAGCGCGACCTTGCCGTTGAAGTGATCACGCCCTCGGCCCCGAGTTCGTCGTTGACGGCCGCATACACGTTTCCGTTGACCCGAGACTGCCCGTCCAGCAGCATATCGCCGTTCGCGCGGATATCGCCGTTCGCCGTGACGCCGCCCCCTTGGAACCACCCGTAATTGTTGACAAAATACGCGTAATTGAAAACCGGCGACCGGCGCATCGCGAATTCGACTGTCTCTTCGATCCTTCTTGAAACGGTAATTCCAATGCCGGAATCGCATGTGGCTGTGGCTTGCAGGGTCAGTCTGGCGAATTGTCGGATCGCCAGGGCCTGTGAACGGGTCAGGTCAGTCAGCCGCACGGTAACGGAGCACCCGTTAATGCCTTCCTCCCGCATAAAAACGTACGGCTTGGCTGCCGCGCCCACGCTTGTCTCTGAATAGGTGTTGAACCACAACAGCGGATCCCGCATAGAGGGCGTCGTTTGGTAATAAGCGTTAAAGTTCTGAAAAACTTCGGCATTGGTCTGCTCCAGGGCAGTTTGCGCTGACAGCCGGCATTTGGAGGCAGCCAGATAAGCGTCGGCCGAACGTGTCGCGCTGCTGAAATAACGCAATGCCCCGCCGACTATGATGCCGACAACCAGCAGGCAAGCAACCACCACCGGCAAAAAGAACCCGTCACACTTAGCTCTTGTTTTCATTTTTTGCGCGCCTCATCTGTTTAGTATTTGCGCATTGAATTGATTGCGCTGCTCATATTTCCTGCCGTTGATTTCAATCGCGACATCAAGGTTTACCTCGATAGTGCCGTTACTGGAAACCAGCGCAAAGACATCTTCAGACTGGATGGCAATTCTTCCCTTTGACATCCATCCCGGCCTGCCGCGGTCCAGCGCGAATTTACGGTCGTTGCCCCGGCGGAGGCGGTTCGGCTGGCCTTTGGCCGGCTTGAAGCGGACACTCCCCCCCCACCGGCCTTGATTGTCTTCAATCGTGATTTCGCTTTGACTGGCGCTCATCAGTCCGCCTTCGTCGGGGTTAAGGTTAAACAATATTTTTTCACGTAATTCGCGCGAATGCAATGTAAGCTCCATATCGGCCACTGCCGCTTCGTAAACCCTATGCGACGTGTACAACGCTACTGCCACCTGTGACATCACTAACGCCGCAATTGCCGTAACCATCAGCACTTCAGTGTATGTGAAGCCGCCTTTTTGTCTAATGCCGCGTTTGCAGGCCGGCCAAAAGAACACGGTTTTAAGCCTGCCGCGCAAGGAGAACGCGCTTATGGATTCAGCGGCAAAAGCCTTCTGTCTGTGGCAATGGCATGAGTGGCACATGTAACGAGTTCTTTCAGGGCGTGTTGCGGAACATGTTCCTGTCGACAATCCGGCGCTCAATCTGATAGACGGGCGCCGCCCCGTTGGTCGGATTCAGCCGAGCCCACCCGCCGCCGGGCAACGGCCACTGCACATCAGTCATGATGTTCCAGCGCGTGGGCGGCGTTCCTCCTGACGGCGCGACCCAATAAAAAGCGCTGGCATTCCTGTCTGAATAAGACCAGGCGCTTGTCTGTTCAGGCGGCACAGTGAACCATCTGGCTATGTTGGTCGGCGCGTTTTGCGAAAACCATTCGGTTTTCCGGTTGAACAAATCAAGCGCCAGATCATACGCGAACGCGTCAGCGGCCAACCTGCCCTTGATGTGCGCCGCATTCCTGCGGCAATACAACAACGCCTCCAGCATGGTCATAAAAAGCAGGAGCGCCAAAGAGGAAGCCATCATGCTCTCAACCAAGGTGAATCCCCGCCTTGAGCGGGAGACATGCGCAATTTCGCCAATATGCCGCATACCATCTCCACTTGTTTTGGTTTATGCGTATCCGCTAAATAAGGAAACAGCGGTCTGTGCGTTTAAACTTAAGATGCCTAATAATGTGTCTTCGGTCAAGCCCGTAAGCTGTCAGCGGCCGGTTGCAGCCGACACCTGAACCCTGGCGCCTGAACCCTTTAACCTTCCGCGATTCAACGTTGTTGAATCGCGCCCTCCGGCAACGCCCCGGCGTTTTTGTTTGCGGAGCGCGGCGGCATAGGCTAGAATTCGCACCTGCAACAAAGGCTTTTAAGCGCCGCCGGTCTGAAGACACGCGTGGTTGCGCGACCGGTTCGGCCGGAAACACAAAGGAGAACATCATGGCATATACGATCACGGAGAGTTGCGTGGCTTGCGGCCTCTGCAAAGAAGCTTGCCCGGTCGAGGCGATCAGCGAGGGCGATCCGATTTACACGATAGACCCGGACAAATGCA
>JAQVSS010000371.1 GCA_028700415.1 Kiritimatiellia bacterium | reverse complement strand
AGCACCTTGCCTTCGGGGCTGAACCCCTGCTGCTCGAAAACGAAAATGTCCTGCAAGAGGATGGTGGCTCCCTCGCGGCCGGTCACCTCGGAAATCTGCACGATCTTGCGGCTGCCGTCCGGCAGGCGGTTCTGCTGCACGATCAGGTTCACGGCCGAGGCGATCTGCTCGCGGATGGCCGATGAGGGCAAATCGAAGCCCGCCATCATCACCATGTTCTCGAGGCGCGAGAGGCAGTCGCGCGGCGTGTTGGCGTGCGCCGTGGTCAGCGAACCGTCGTGGCCGGTGTTCATGGCCTGCAGCATGTCCAAGGCTTCCGGGCCGCGGCACTCGCCCACCACGATGCGGTCCGGCCGCATACGCAGGGCGTTGATCACCAGGTCGCGGATGGCCACTCTGCCGCGCCCCTCGATGTTCGCGGGGCGCGCCTCCAAACGCACGATATTGCGGTGGCTTAGCTTCAGCTCCGCCGAGTCCTCGATCGTCACCAGCCGCTCGCCGCGCGGTATGAACTGCGAAAGCACGTTCAGCAGCGTGGTCTTGCCTGATCCGGTGCCGCCCGACACGACCATGTTCTGACGCGCGCGCACGGCCTCCTCCAGAAACAGCGCGATGTCCGGCGTCATGCTGCCGAAGGCGATCAGGTCGTCGGTGGTCAGCTTCTTCTTGGCGAATTTGCGTACCGTGACCGACGAGCCGTCCAGCGCCAGGGGCGGAATGATGGCGTTCACGCGCGAGCCGTCCGGCAGGCGCGCGTCGACCATCGGGCTGGCCTCGTCCACATGGCGGCCCAGCGGCTCGACGATGCGCTGGATGATGGTGATCAGGTGACGGTCGTCAAAGAACCGCGCGCCGGTCTCGAACAGGCGGCCCTTGCGCTCCACGAAAATTCGCGCCGGGCCGTTGACCATCACTTCATCGACAGCATCGTCGCGCAGCATCGGCGTGATCGGGCCGAAGCCGATCAGCTCGTCCAGCAAGGCTTGCCGGAAAAGGTCGCCGGCCAGCTCGCGCGGCAGCTCGTGGCGCACCTCGCGCAAAACCTGATCCAGCGCCATTTCCAGCTTGGAGCGCATCTCGTCGTCCTCGATCTGCTTGGTGGCGATCTCGGGCAGGTTGAGCTTGAACAGCACCTGCTCGTGGATGCGCTTCTTCATGGCCATCATGTCGTCAGTGTAGAGCGCGGCCATGGCGGCCAGCGCCGGGTCTTTCGCTATGGCGCAGTCGGCTTCCGCCGACGTTGCGGCGGGGGCGGCAACCGCCGCTGTCCCCGCCGCGGAACCATCGCTGAAGGTCATCTGATAGCCGCCGACCTGCAGGATGTCGCCGTCTTTGAGCGCCGCTTCGCCGGTCAGGGGCTCGCCGTTCAGGCGCGTCCCGTAAGTGCTACCCTTGTCGCGCGCCCGATACGCCCCGTCGCGGCACACGAGCGACAGGTGTTGCCGGGAAACCGTGTTGCCGTTCAGAACTATCTGGTTTTCCGCCGCCCTGCCGACCAACGTCTCGGACGCGGCGTCCAACGCGACAGCGCGCTCAGCGTCGCGCGCGTCCGCGCTCTTTATCAGCAGCTTAGCCATTGCGTCACCTTATCTATAACTTCAGAAGAAGAAGAAACGGCGCTTGTTCTTTTCGCGCTCGCGCTCTTCAACCGGGCGCGCCGATTCTTGCAGCGTCGGCGCGGTCTGCTCGCGTACCGGCGCGGTCTCGACGGTCGTTCCGGCGATGCGCGGGCTCAACAGGATCAGCACCTTGCTGTCCTCCTTCAAACGGTTCTTCTCGGAGAAGAACCAGGATATGGCCGGCACGCTGCGCAGGAAAGGCACCCCTTCGCTGCTGGATTGCTCGATCAGGCTTTTCATGCCGCCCAACACCATGGTCTGCCCGAGCGGGCAATTCAACGTGGTTTCGATGCGGTTACGCTTGAGGTCGTAGTCGTTGCCCACCGGCACCGGATAGCTCAGCTCGAGATCGACATCGACGGCCGCGGTCTTGGCGTCGAGCAGGCCGCCCTTGATGCGCATGATCAGGCCGTAATTGATGTCTTCCAGAGAGGTCGCGTCGCGCGTGGCCACCCGGACTTTCATCGTGCCGCCGCTGTGGTACGTGCGCCATTCCGGGGAGTCGTTCTTAAAGGTCATGTGGCCGGCGGTCTGGAAACGTCCCGGTCCGCTGCCGGCGAAGAACTTGAGGGCGCCCTGCAGTCCGCTGTTGATCGAGTAGGTGCCGCCCAGCCCGGAGGAGCGGGTGCCGAGGTTGCCTTGGAACCCGGCCGAGGTCGAGTCCAGCACGATCAGCCCGGCCTTGGCCAGGTTGACGCCGATCTGGCGCTCCTCGACATCCGTGACCCCCACGAAACAGGCGTCCATCTCGAGCATGGTCGGCACCACATCGAGATTCAGGATCGCCTTGACGCGCGGGTCGTCCGCCGCGGCGGCGTCAGCAGCGCCGTCCTGCGCCTTCGGCAGTGTCAGCCAGTCCTGCGCCCCGACGATCTGGATGATGCGCTCTTTGTCCTTCTGGCTGTAGAGCGAGCCGTTGACGAAGACGTTGTTGCCGCTGAACTTGAGCGCGATCGCGCCCGGCTCCGGCTTGGCGCTCTCCTGCTCCTGCACCTTCAGTCCGGCTTTCTCGAACGCGGCTTTCAACGCCAGCATGACCTCCGGCGCGGGCCGGAACGTGGTCAGGTTGGCGATCGACCCCTTGTAAAGCTCGACCACACGCTGCAGATATTTCCAGTTGTCGATGCTGCTGACCTCGCCTTTCAGCACCACGCGCCCGAGGTTGATGGAGATGTCAACCTCCGGCACGGCGTCGAGATCACGCTTGACCGCCGCCAGCACCGCGTTGATGTTCTCGGCCACCGTGACCGTGAACAGCGCCGAGACGTTGCCTTCGCCGGTGACCTGCAGATCGGTGGTGCCGGTCTTGACGCCCACCACGCGCAACTGCTGCGCCCCGACCGTCTCGACCCGGGCGATGGACTGGTCCGCGACACGGAACCCCAGCACGGGGAAAGGCACGTTGATCAGTTCCATCTTGCCGATGCTGACCGTCACCTGCTCGGCATCCGCCGCCCGGGCCGTCAGCCGTCCCGCCGCCAGCAATATGACCGCCGCCAGCGCCGCCGCGGAAACCCGTCCCGCCCGTTTGATAGCCGTTCTCTTAGCTTTCATCTGTTACCTCCGTTTTTCGACTTGTGGCGACAGGATCGACCGGTGCCGACGCTGCCGCCGATTTTAACCTCTCGAACTTCAGAACTTCTCGCTCATTTTGTTGCCGGCGCGGCAGTCAAAACCCCCGGCACCGGCGGCATCACAATCGCTTTCATGCCCTGCAAAAGCTTGTCAAAGGTGGTCTCGTCGACCATGCCGGTGTCGAGCCGGTTGATCGCGGCCTCGTCGCCCGGACGCCGCAGGGCGAGCGTCAGGCGCGCCTTGGCCTGCGCCGCCACCAGCACCTGCGCCTGCTGCGGCGGCAGGGCCAGCACCAGCTCGCCGGCGGTGGCCTCGCCCCCGCTGGAAAGCGTGCCGACATCCAGCACCCTGACCCGCGGGAACAGCACCATGGTGGCCTCGCGCGCGATCTCTTCCGGCGCCGCCGCCAGATCCGCGGTCTGCACCTGACTCTTGATCTTGAAGGTGCCGATCACCGCCACCTCGTCACCGGGCTGCACGATGCGCGCGATGCCGCCCGCCGGCACGGTCAGCGAGACCGCCCACTCGCCCTCGCCCACGATGTCGGCCATGCTGCGCGAAAGCCCAACGTCAGCCAGCAGCAGGTAGTCGCCCTGCGCGATCGAGCGCAGCGCCTTCTGGCCCACGACCATCTCCGAGCGCGACCAGAAGATCGCCTGCGCGGGGCGGGCCGAGACCGGCACCCGCTTCTCCATCACCGAATCGGCGGTCAACACCTCGCCCGCCGTCACGTCCCGCGCCACAGCCACGACCGACGCGGTGCGCTCGACCGCCTGCTTGCGCGATTGCAAGAGCCTGCCCACCGCCAGCACAGCCGCCAACCCCAACAGCACCGCCAACACCAGAGGAATGAAATTCTTCATCCGTTTTTCCCTTTCACATTGCCTATAACTTGAAACTTGAAACTCGAAACTTTAAACTCGAACGTTGAGCGTTCCCGTTATCATCTCGTTTTCGCCCAGTACGCAGTCCAGACGGCACTCTTCACTCTTCACTCTTCCCTCTTCCCTCTTCACTCTTCACTCTTC
>JAQVSS010000003.1:25276-60948 GCA_028700415.1 Kiritimatiellia bacterium | reverse complement strand
GGGGCGGATGCGCTTCTGCCCTTCCGCGTCGCCTACATGTCCGGCAGATACGACGAACTCTGGCGCCACATCATCGGCGACCGCAAGCAGGTCAGAATCGCGTGAACCAAAAAATCAACCTTGCACCTCCGAGGGGCTGCCGATTCACAGCCGATTCGCGACCGGGAGTTCGGCGTTGGGTGTTCTTGCGTCCGGGCCGCATGGCTTGATATGCTGATAAGCGAAAGTGGAGAAGGTGCCGGTTATGAACGGAAAGAAAAGGGATCGGAAATGGAACCCCTATCTTGCGGGTGCGTTGGCAGGACTGCTGGCGATCGGGTCGGCGTATGCCACGACAAAAGTAATGGGGAGAACGGCGTATTTCGCTTCAACCGCGGCGTATGTGCGTGCGGCGGCGGTGATCGAGCAGAGAATCCTGCCCGGGCGGGTGGAGAAAAAAGAGGCTTTCAAAAAAGCGAAAACGAAGGATGACTGGCAGCTGATGTTGGTATGCGGCATCTTTCTGGGCGCGCTGGCGGCGGCGCTGACCGGGGGCGCGTTTGAGTGGGAGGGCGTCCCCCCGATGTGGCACAAACGTTTCGGGCCGAGCGAGGTCAAGCGGAGCATCGGTGGTTTTCTGGGGGGTGTCGTGGCGATGTTCGGGGCACGGCTGGCGGACGGGTGTCCGGTTGGGCACGGGCTGAGCGGCGTGATGCAGCTCTCGGTGGCGGGGCTGGCGACGACGGTGTGTTTTTTTGCGGGCGGCTTGATGGTGGCGAGCGGCCTGCATATGAAAGACAACTTCAATGACTGAGCAAATTCTGGGGCTGGTGACGGGAATCCTCTTCGGGTTCCTGCTGCAGAAGGGCGGCGTGCTGCGGTTCGACCGGCAGGTCGGGGCGCTGACGTTCAAGGACATGACGCTCGTCAAGTTCATGTTCTCTGCGGTCATGGTCGGGAGCGTGGGGCTGCAACTGCTGGCCGAGGCGGGTGCCGTCACGGTGAGCCACACCGCCATGAACGTGGGCGCTACGGTGGCGGGAGGGCTGCTGTTCGGGATGGGGTGGGCGGTGGCCGGTCTTTGTCCGGGCACGGCGGTGGGCGCGCTGGGCGAGGGGCGGTGGCACGCGCTGTTTGTGATCGCCGGCATGTTGGTGGGCGCGGCGCTTTATGCGGAGGCATACCCGACCCTTAAAATCACGGTCCTGACGTGGAAGGATTACGGCAGGATGACCCTGCCGCAGCTTCTCAAGCTTTCGCCGTGGCTGTGCATCGCGGCCCTATGGGGCGTGGGGATTGTAACGTTCGTCTGGTGTGAGTTCAAGCGCGTGTAAGGCCGGTTGATTCAGGTTGGGGTGTATGAGGAGAAAGACGCGGTGACACAAGAAAAGTGGATGCGGGTGCTGAAGGGCGCGGCCGGGGTGGCCAGCGGCCTGCTGCTGTGGGCGGCGTTCCCGCCGCAGGCGCAAGCGGAGAGTGCGTGGCTGGCGCTCGCGCCGCTGTTCCTTGTGATCCGCCACAGTACGCCGAAGGGGGCGTTCGGCTGGGCGTGGCTGAGCGGTCTGGTTTTCTGGGTGCTGACGCTGAGCTGGTTTCCCGCGATCATCAAAAACGAGGGGCCTTGGCCTTTGGTGATCCTGGGGCAGGTGGCGCTCTCGGCGTGGTGCGCGGTTTTCCTGGCGGTATACGCGTATGCGTCGGCCCGTGTATGGCGTTGGGCGGGCACGGCGTCGGGATGGCGGCGCGTGACGGCGGTGGTGGTTCTTGACCCTCTGATGTGGGCGGGTACCGAGGTTGCGCGGGGCTGGTTGTTTTCCGGGTTCGCGTGGAATTTTCTAGGGGTGAGCCAGGTGGCCAACCTGCCGCTGATTCAAGTGGCGTCGGTGACCGGGGTGTATGGCGTGTCCGCGCTGCTGGTGTTGGCGAACGGTGCGGTTGCGGGCATGCTGGAACGTTCCGCCGCGCCGTTCATCGCACGCCTGACGCGCCAGCCGTGCGGAACGCCGTCGTTCGCGGCGCGGCTGTTGCGCTCGGCCGAGAGCCTGCTGCCGTTCGCGCTCGTGATCGGCTGTTGGGCCTGGGGTGTCGGGCGTGTGAACGGGTGGAAACGGGCGGAAGGGCAGGCGGCCGTGTGGCGGGTCGCGCTGGTGCAGCCCAATTCGCCCTGCATCTTCACGCTGAACAGTGACACGGTGCGGTCACAGCTCGACCTGCTGGTGAATCAGACGCGTCTGGCGGGGGCGGCCAGGCCGGATGTGGTGGTGTGGCCCGAAACGGCGGTGTTGGGGTCGGTGCCCGACCAGCCGCAGACCATGAAGATGATCCGCGATGGCGCGGCGGCGGCGGGCGCGCCTTTGTTGACGGGAACGCTGGAAACCGAGCCGGCGGCGGTGACGGCGTCCGCGCCCGAGGGTCTGCTGTTCTATAATGCGGCGTGGCTTTTTTCGGCGTCGGGCGAAACACTGGGGCGTTACCGCAAGCGTCATCTGGTGCCCTTCGGCGAGTATATCCCGCTGGACAAGACGTTCCCGTTCCTGCAACGGCTGGCGCCGACGGGGGTGAGCTGCACGCCGGGGAACGGCCCGGGCATCCTGAAGGTGACGCGAAGGGCGGGAGAGGTGTTGACCCTGGGGCCGATGATCTGCTTCGAGGATACGGTGCCGTCGCTGAGCCGTGAAGCGGTGCGGGCGGGTGCCCGGCTGTTGGTGCTGATGACCAATGACGCCTGGTTCAACGGGTCAATCGAGCCGCTGCAGCACTTGAACCAGTCTGTGTTCCGCGCGGTGGAGAACGGCGTGCCGCTGGTGCGGGCGGCCAATTCGGGGGTGTCCTGCGCGGTGGATGCGGTGGGGCGGGTGAAGCGTCTGGAGTCCAATGGCGCGGTGTCGGATTTCTCCGGTTTTCTGGTGACGCAGGTGGCGGTGCCGGGCGAGCCGTTGGCCTCGCCGTACACGCGGTGGGGGGATTGGCTGTTGGGTTTCCCCGGTCTTGCGGCGGTGTTGGCGACAGCGGTGTGCGGACTCGCTATGGACAGGCGCGGGCGGCGATAAGAGGAGAGGTTTTCATGACGCAACAAGAGCTGGAGCGGTGCTCCTCGGCGATTACGCTTTCGGACATGGAGCTCTTCATCTTCCCGGAACTGATGTATAGCCTGGTGCTGGCGAACATCATGTCGCCGCGGCTCTGGCAGTGGCGGGACGACCCTTGGTTCAAAGGCGTCCGCAAGATGAAACCCCACCGGCGGCTCCAGCGGCTGAAGCAGTACATCATGGACCATTATGTTTTCAACCTCGACCTGGAGACGTGGGGGCTTACGGATCAGAAACGCGAGCTGGCCCGGTTTTCCGGGTTCATGCCGCCGGAGGTGATCGCGCAATCCAACGCGCTGTTCGGCTACGAGGGGGACGCCTACTACTTTGACATCGATATCCGCACGCACTTCGGCCTGGATAAATATTCTTCGGACGTGATCCCCTACTGGAAGACCGAGACGGTCGAGGCCATGGACGCCTTCCGGTTCCGGGAGGGGTACGCCACGGGCGCGGGGGAGTGCGTCTCGCTTGCGGCGCTTTATGCGGCGGCGCTTTTTGTGGTGGCGGGTATCCCGTTGGAAAAGGTGTTTCTGATGGCGACGCCGCTGCACTCGCAGAACTTTGTGGACGTTGAGGACGGCGTGCTGCTCAACAACCGGCGGCTGGTGACCAAGGCGATGTGGTTCAACGGCACGCCGATTTCTGGGCAGGCGCGGCGGGCGCTGGAGAATGAGCGGGTGTCGATGGTCTGTCACCCCACCGGCTATATCCACACGCTCTATCCGAAGGCGACCATCGACCGGCAGGCGTACGGACAGTTTTCCGCGAAGCTGCGCGCGTATCTCAAGACGCGTCTCACCCCCGAAATACTGGGCAACTTCCTGCGCCAGAACCCGCGTTGCCGTCAGTGTTTCGTGTTGCGCTGGCCCCTTCACGGGACACCCCGTTATCTTGCGCTGGAGCAGGCGTTCAGTTTCGAGCAAGAGAGCCCTTACAAGGTGACGGACGCCACGCGCGGGAAGTTGCTGGAGATGATCCCGCTGGAGACCTTCGCGGCGTCGTGTTGTCCCTGCAAGATCGTGTTGAACGACATCGAGGGCTTTGTGCGGGAACGGGTGATCGATCTGGACGATCCGGAGAATCTGAACGCGCTGAAGGTAAAGATCGGCGACGCCTGCATGAATGCCTCGGATATGGTGGAGCTGCTTGTGAGGTTCTGCCACACCGAGCCTCGCCTGCCGGTGGCGGAAGGTGTGGCCTTCGAAGAGGAGCAGCACCCGTTGAGGCTGACCGCGGAGATGACGCGCGGGGAGGTGATCGATCAGGTCGAGGCCGCTCGGGGGCGGAACCTGACTGCGGAACTGGCTTTCTACGCTTGGCGCGACCTGACGCGCACACCGTGCGCGCCTTTTGTGAAAGCGGCGCTGGAGCGGAACCCCGTGAGCGTGGCGGGTGCGGCGGGATTGACCGAGGAAGAGGTGCTGCGCCGCGTCGCCGCATGGCCGTCCGAATCAATTTACGACGGCGCGGCGCGGCTGGCCCAGCCGGACGAGGTCTGGAATTTCCGGCGCGGCGACGGGCTCGAAAAGGCGCTGCTGGTGGCCAACGTTGCCCGCGGCCGGGGATGTGGCGCGATGCGTCTGGTTCTGGATGCGGGCACGGCAACCGTGTATGCGGACGGGCGCCGGGTATGCGCGTTCCCTTCCGCGAAGACGCCGGCGGAAACCGACTGGGCATTGTGAGCGGGCGTTGGCATGGCACGTGCGGTTGAACATGCACGGTGTGCAGGGGGTTATGCCTGTAAAGACGCCAGCTGCGGGAAACAAAGTGTTCTCGCGGTCAAGAACGCCAGGGTCGGACATTCGGGGCGCATACAGGACAACGCGGGATGACGGCGTGCCTGTGTTCTGAAGTATACGGGTCCGCCACGTCGGGGGACGTGGCGGATCACATTTTTCTTTCCGGATTAAAGCGGAACTTAAAAAAATGTAATATTGCAAAAATCGTGTTGCAGTATCTGTCATCACATGCTAATCTTTGTTCATCTTCATTTCAGAAAAAAGGAGTAAGAAATGCAAATGTTGTATCGCATGATGATTGTTTTCATGGCCGGTGTTTTTGCGGTTCAAGCCGATGAGTTGGCTGATGCGCCCCGGTGGTATGTGAGCCCCGGTGTCGGGATGATGTTTTTTGAGGGCAATCAGCCCGTCGACGAGGGGCTGAACATGGTGCTCCGTCTGGGGTATGATCTTTCCGACCACTGGTCGGTTGAAGGCGGGGTGTCGTGGGCTCCCAACATCACCAGTAACGGGCGCGACGGCCGGGATGACAGGGATGGCGGGGCATGTTGTCCCGGCGGAGGTACGGGGCTGTGGGGCGGTGGCGACGACGGTGTGAGCGGGCAAAGCATCCGCGGCGCGTTCGTGGATGGCCTCTACCATTTCAACCGTTATAACCGGCTGGATCCGTATCTGACGGCGGGCTTCGGCTATTACCGCGCCAACGACAATGTGTTCTGCGAAGGCAGTGAATACAGCGTGTCCGGTCCGCGCGTGGGTGCGGGTCTGATGTACCATCTGAATGACCGTTGGTCGCTGCGCGCCGATACCCGTGCGTTCATGGCGCTGGACCAGACCTGCGAGTTCATCTATACCGCGGACGCGGGTGTTGCCTACCGGTTTGGCGGCGGCGGCAAGGGGGCGGCGGACAGTGTGGCCGTTGCCGAAGGCTTGCCCAAGGATTCGGACGGCGACGGGCTGACGGATGAGGAAGAGGCCAAACTGGGCACGGATCCCTTCAACAAGGACACCGACGGCGACGGGCTGACGGACGGCGATGAGGTGAAGGTCTACAAGACCAACCCGCTGAATCCGGACACCGATTTCGACGGGCTCAAAGATGGGGAGGAAGTTTTCACCCACAAGACGAACCCGTTGGACCGCGACACCGACAAAGGCGGGGTGGCCGACGGGCACGAAGTGATCGAGGATCACACCAATCCGCTGGACCCCACCGACGACCTGATGCTGTTCGAGGTCTACATCCAGTTCGATTACGACACCACGGTGATCAAGTCCGAGTATTTCAAGGACATCGATCAGGTCGTGCGCGTGTTGCTGCGTAACCCTCAGGCGAAAGCCGTCATTGAGGGTCATGCGGACCGCCGGACGCGGTCTAGCGAGAAATACAACCAGGATCTTTCCGAGCGCCGCGCGCAGGCCGTCCAGTCCTATATGGTCGGCAAAGGAGTTGTGGTGGACAAACTGAGCGCAGTCGGGTATGGTTACAGCCGTCCTAAAGTGCAGCCGGACCTGGTGAATGGGAATCCCGAGAACCGCCGCGTGGAAATCTACATCCGCGGTGCGGGAACCAACGCCGACAAGGTCAAGTATGTGAACCCGTAATCAGGGGTGCCCGTTTTTGACGGAGCGCTGATAAAAGGCCGCAAGGGAACGAAAGGTTTCTTTTGCGGCCTTTTGTTTGGGATGGAAGATGAAAATAATCGAACGATATGTGCTGCAGTCTTTTCTGGCCGCGTTCATCTTGGCTTGGCTGGTACTGTCGTTTGTCCTGACGATCGGCCTTCTGGTCCGGATCACGCGGCTGATGATCGAAGGGCTTCCCCTGCATGCGATCGGGCTTTTCCTGTTGGTCGGGTTGCCGGAGACGCTCACGCTCACGGTGCCCCTGGCGTTGCTGGTGAGCGCGCTGCTGGTTTTCAGCCGGTTGTCGGCCGACAGCGAGATCGCGGCGATGCGGGCGTGCGGCGTCAACCTGATTCACATCATGAAATGGCCGCTGCTGACGGGGCTGGCCTGCGCTTTTCTCGGGATCTACATCAACAACGAGATTGTGCCGCGCAGCCACGAGGTGCGCAGGAACCTGAATTCGCTGATCAGTGTGGATGTGGGTCTCGACTTGTTGGAGCCGGGGCGTTTTATCAGCGACTTCCCCAACCTGACGCTCTGGTTCGCGAAGAAAGAGGGAAACTGGCTTTCGGATCTGCTGGTTTTCGACCACAGTCAGAAAGGGTTGACGCGCGAGATCAAGGCCGAGAAAGCCTTGGTCTCTACGAATGCGTCGGACATTGTGCTCGAAATGTATAAGGTGCGCGTGGATCCGATCGAGTATGACCGCCCGGGTGTGGCGTCGGCTGACCGTTTCAGGCACGTTATCCAAGGGGCGCTGAAGCGGCGCTCGTACGTCCGGAAGGAGAAGGATTTCCGGTTTTACGAGCTGCGCCAGGCGATTCGGGACATCCGCGCCAACGAGAAGGGCTTGTCGCGCGCGGCGAAGCGTAAATTGCTGAGTATTTACCGGACTGAATACCAACTCCGTTTCGTGTATGCCTGCTCCTCGATCTGTTTCATCATGATCGGCGTGCCGCTCGGCATCCGCACCCACCGCAAGGAGTCGACCATCGGCATGGCGGTCAGCCTGGCTGTCGCGATGGTTTTTTACTTGTGCGTGATTCTTTTCCGGTCTTTGGATAAGGTGCCCGAGATTCAGCCGTATGCCCTGCTTTGGGTTCCCGTCGCGGCCTGCCTGGCGCTGGCGGCGTATCTGATCCCCAAGAATTTGTAGTGTCTGAGAAAAAGGAGAGTAAAGATGGCGTTGATTCATCCGACAGCAATCGTGGATCCAAAAGCTCAACTTGACGCGGACGTGGAGGTCGGCGCGTATGCGACGGTCGGCCCGGACGTGAAGATCGGCGCGGGGACCGTTGTCCAGTCTCACGCCTATGTGGTGGGACATACCACACTGGGCAAGCGCTGCGAGGTCTTCCCGTTCGCGTGTGTGGGCATGAAGACGCAGGATTTGAAATATCAGGCGGGCGACGTCTCTTTCGTCGAGGTGGGGGATGAGACGGTGTTGCGCGAGTTTTCGACGGTGCATCTTGGGACCAAGCCGGGAGAAGTGACGCGGGTGGGGAGCCGGTGTCTGATTATGGCGTATTGCCATATCGCGCACGGGTGCGCGGTGGGGAACGATGTGATCATGGCGAATGTGACGACCCTCGCGGGCGAGGTGACCGTCGAGGATTTCGTGACGCTCGGCGGCATGGTCGGCGTTCACCAGTTTTGCCGCATCGGGGCCTACGCCATGATCGGCGGTACGACGAAGGTCCGTCAAGATTGCCCACCTTATATGGTAACGGAGAACACGGGTGACGGAACACATGTGTTGGGGCCGAACATGGTGGGGCTGCAGCGCCGGGGATTCCCGGCCGAGGCGCGTGCCGCGCTGAAAGAGGCCTACAAGCTGATCTACCGCGAAGGGCTCAACCGCACGCAGGCGCTGGAGCGCATCAAGTACGAGGTGGCCGATCTCCCCGAGATCCGCACGCTGGTCGAGTTCTACGCGAACAGCAAGCGCGGGGTTCACTGATCAGCGGGCGCAAACACGCCGTCTCCGAGCTGTCCGGTCCGTGCTTTCAGTTCACGCCAGGCGTCAAGATACACGCGCAGGAAAGCGTTCTCCGGTTTCTGGAGGCGCTCGTCGAGCAGGCGTTTGAGGCGCTGTTGCTCGATGACGTAGTCGCCGGCGCTGAAGCGGCCTGAGAAATACGCCAGGCGCAGCCACACCAGATAGGTGGTGAGCGCGTCGAAACAGTTGTACTGCACGATCTCCCGGCGGTGGCCGCTGTACCAGAGGCCGCACACATCGTCGCCGGTGGTGTCCAGTTTGCCGGGGATCCCGGAGAGCTTGGCGATTTCGTTCAGCGAGACCGCGTAATTTTTTCCGAAGCCGCCGACCATTTCCATGAGGTCGATGTCTTGGCTCTCCCACGGTTTCGCGTCGAGCCGTTCGCACAGGCTCTTGAGCGTGAGCCCGTTTGTGATCGCCCGCTGCGTCAGGATGCGCAGGTCGGAGTTCCGGGAATTGAAGCCGACGAGTTGCGGGTCCCGCGTGGACAAGCCGTCGAGCAGGAAGCGCGTGAGGATATATGCCTCGTCTTGCTCCGGGTCGTCGGGGTTCTCGGGCAAGGCCTGAAGGAAGAGCTGCACATCGCCGTTTTTTGACGTGCGGCGGATGACCATGGCGATCGACACCACACGGCAAAGGAGCGTGCGCAAGAAGGGCATCGGGTTTTCGGGCGTGGCGCCGCCCTGTTCCCACATGATGCGGAGAACCTCGCCGGAGGGCAGGTCGTCCGGCAGCTGGTAAAGCAGGCGCCCAGCCTGCAGGTCGGGCACCCATTCACAGTCGAAAGCCCAGACCTCATCCGCGATGGTTTTAATCATTTCGGCTCTCCTTTTGTGTCGCCCGCGAGGTACGGCTGCGCGATTTCGAGGGTGCCGTCGAACGCGGCCTCGATACGGAAACGCACGTGCGTGACGTTCCTCGCGAGGCGGATCCGGACATCCCTGTCCGCACGCGGGGTGGCGGACTTGCGCCTGGCGGTGCGCAGCTCATAGTTTTCGCTCCGGCCCTGTTTGAGTGAGCCGTCCGGTTCCGAGGTGTAGGTGAGGAGCTGGCAGAAGACCGTTCCCGAGAACGGCTCGGGCTTGTAAACCCGTCCGCGCAAACGCAGGGCGGGGAGGCTCGTGCCGGCGAGGGCGATGCATGGGGATTCAAGCACCATGCGGCAGGTCCCGGTGTTGCGGATAAGGAGGGTGACGGAGGCGTCGCGCAAGCCCGTCCCGAAATCCTGCCTGTTCCGGTCTTCGAAGGCGTATCGCCAACCCGCGAGCCGCCCGTCCGGATTGAGGGCGGCGGGAAGCGCAGGCAACAGATTCTTGTCGGGCGGCACGAGCGGATAGGCGGCAACCGCAGGCAGGTCGAACTCCGGCACGGAAATGGCCGGCGCGGGACGGGCACTGGCCGTGCGCCCGGCGGTGAAAGCCACGAGGCTGGCGACGGCCACGGCGCAGAGGAGGAGTGTCGCCAATGTGAACAGGCGTTTGCGGGGCGTGCGGGACCTGTCAGGCGCGGATGAGCCGGGATTCTGCGGGGACTGCCTGGCCGGACTCGGCTTGGCGAACGAGAGCTGTTCGCGCACGCGCGGCAGGAAGCGGCGCGAAGCCTGCCGGCCCAACCAGGGGTCATCCTCCAAGCCGGCGTCCCGCAGCGATTGGCGGTAGAGGTCATCGTCGAACGGGAGTTGACGGAACACAAGGGTTTGGGTGGCGTCGTCGTAGAGGCAGTAGGACGAGCGGCAGTCGCCCACACGCGGGTAGCCGACGCTGCCGGGGTTGACGATGTAGCGTTTCCCGTCTTCGAGCTGAAAATCGCAAGGCTCAATGAAATGGGGTTTCCCGCTGGCGCCGACGACATAGATGCCGGGCATGTGGGAATGGCCGACGAAGAGCAACTGTTCGCCCGTGGCCTGCCAGGAGGGGAGCGCGTGCTCGGGCTTGATGATGTAATGGAAAGCGGCGGGGTCGGAGAAGTCGCCGTGGGCGCAGCGGAACCCGGGCGCGGTCAACATGAGCGGCAGCCGGCTGAGCCAATCGATTCCGGGCTGCGCGAGCTGTTCGCGGTGGCGGAGTACGGCGTCCTTGGCGCGCGGCGAAAAGGTGTCGGGGTCGAGCTTGCCGCAGACGGCGGCGTCATGGTTGCCCATGAGGGTGACGTTTACGACACGGTACACCGACTCGAGCACCTCGACGGGTTGGGAGCCGTATCCGACCACATCTCCGAGGCAGATGATTTTATCTGCCTTCATATCGGCAATGTCGGTCAGCACAGTTTTCCACGCGGGGAAGTTGGCGTGGATGTCGGAGACGATGGCGTAACGCATAAGTTAAAGAGAACGCACGGACAATGCAGATAGCTTAATGCGTGAACAAAGGCTGTTCAAGGCAAAAGGTCCGTGAGATGTCGCCCCGCGACCTGAAACCGTGAAAACGCAGGGTTCCTTTAGGCCTGAGGGTGCGAACGCTGTTGCGTGCGCCATTCCGTAGCGGTGATCCCGAACGTTTTGCGGAATTGCATGGCGAGGTGTTGCGGCGAGGCGTACCCGAGCGCTTGGGCGATGTCGCGGATGGGAACGTCTGTTTCCGAAAGATATTGTTTCGCTTTGTTCAGCCGGCAGGAGGCGAGGTAGGCATATGGCGGCAGGCCGACGACTTGGCGGAAGAGCGATGTGAACCGGCTCTGCGAGAGTTTTGCGTGCACGGCGAGTTCGGAAACGGTGAACCGGCGGGAAGGACGTTTCGACATCACCCTCGCGATACGCGAGATTTTCGCGAGCGTTTTGAGCGTCGGAGGGTTCTTTGAACATTTGATTGTCAGCAGAAGGATACGGAGAACGGCCGTTCTGAGCGTAAGCGTGCGAAAGTCGCCTTTCGGAAGTTCGGCGTAGGCGCGGAAGAAATCCCGGAAGAGGAGCTTCATTTCGCCGTTCACCGCGAAAGTGTGCGGTTCGATCGTCCTGAGTTTCCGGACGAGCGCGGCGGATTCCCCCGCCGTCAGCCCGAGAACGGTCCGGCCTTTCGCGGGATAACGGAAGAACAGCCAGTACATCCGCATGCCCTTGTGGTTCGTCACGAGGTGATGCCGGTCACCGGGCTGCGTCAGGAACACGTTGTCGGGGAGGAGCGTGTGCGTTTTCCCTTCGCATTCGAAGACGAGCGATCCGCGCGCGCAGAAACAGAGTTCGATGCAGCCCTCGTGCACGTGTTTGGGAAGCGCCCGCCAGTTCGTTCTGTACCGGGCGAAGCTGACGGCGGGAACCCCTTCGATCCCGTCCTTTTCGGGTTCGAGGATCTTCTGTTCGCTCGTGATGTCCGTCAAGGGCGGCAACACGTTCTTTTTCATGGGGAAAAGTATAGCACCTGCCCGGTGGTTATAAGAAACAATTATTCTCGGATTTCATACGTAGGGGGGTGCGGAGAAGGGGTGGAATATGGTATTTTCTCCACGATGGCTCAGGATCCCGTCGTCTGCCTTGAACCCCGTGACGGTGACAACGGGATCAGGTACCGTCCGTAGGCTTTACGGCGTCAGGTGTGTCGGAATGTGGGAGAGCACGAAATGAAGGGAAAATACTGTTGCGGCGAGTTGAAAACGCGCGTTGCGGCGATTGCCGCGAAAGCGGGGATACCGGCGCAGGACGCCGCGGCGATCGCGGACGTGCTGGTGACGACCGACATGCGCGGCATCCATTCGCACGGTGTCGTGCGGCTCGCGCGCTATCTCGACTGCATCAAAGCCGGCGGCATCAAGCCGGCAACGGAGCCGGTCGTTTTGAAGGAAAGTCCGAATTCGCTCATGGTGAGCGCCGCCGGCGGGCTCGGCATTCCCGCCGCCATGAAGGCGATGGGGATGCTGGTCGCGAAGATGGAGAACCAGGCGATCGGGATCGCGACCGTCAACCACTCGGACCACTACGGTGCCGCCGGCTGTTACGCGATGATGGCGGCGGACCGCGGCTACGTCGGTTTTTCGATGTCCAACACCTGTCCCCTCGTCGCTCCGGCCGGGGGGCGTGCGGCGGCGATCGGCAACAACCCCTTCGCCTATGCGGCGCCCGGAAAAAAGTACCGCGCCGTTCTTTTCGACGTGTGCATGAGCAAGGTCGCGGCCGGCAAGCTCGTGATCGCCGCCGAGGCGGGCAAGCGGATACCGGCGGACTGGATACTCACCAGGGACGGACGGCCGACGGACGACCCGAACGAAATCTGGCATGACGCGGTGATGCTGCCCTTCGCAGAGCACAAAGGCTATGGCTTCGCCGCGATGGTGGAGATGATGACCGGCGTTCTCGCGATGAGCGGGATGATGTCGGGCGTCCACAGCTGGAACACGCAGCCCGGACGCGATGCGGACACCGGCCATGCCTTCATCGTCGTCAACCCGGAGTTCTTCGGGGGCAAGGACGCATTCGCCGGGCGGACGGACGCGATGATCGAAGAGCTCAAGCGCTGCCCGACGGTGGAGGGCGTCTCTGAGGTTCTGTATCCCGGCGAGCTCGAATGGCGGCGTGAAGCGGACGCGCTGACGAACGGGCTGACGTTGCCGGCGGCGTCCGAAAAGGAGCTTGAGCGCGCCGCTTTGACGGCGGAGACCTTTTGAAATCTGAAAGGGAAAGGAACACGGAAATGAACGTTGAAAACAGGTTGTTCGAGAATCTCGAAAAAGGGAAAACGTCGATCGGGTGCGTGGTGACGATGAGCGATCTCATCGTGAGCGAACTCGCCGGCGACTGCGGGATGGATTTCTGCTGGATCGACGCGGAGCACGGCCCGCACACGATACAGGATGTTCAGCGGCACCTCATCGCGTTGCGCGGAACGGGGTGCGCGGGGCTCGTGCGCGTCCGGGCGTGCGAGCCGATGCTCATCAAGCCCTATCTCGACATCGCGCCGGACGGGATCATCGTCCCGATGGTCAACACTCCCGAGCTCGCCGAGGCCGCGGTCGCCGCGTGCCGTTATCCTCCGGCGGGCATCCGCGGCTGCGGTGTGCGCCGTGCGGTCCGTTATGGCTCGGAGGATTTCTTCGACTACCTGAAGTACTCGGCGAAGTGGCCGCTCGTCATCTGCCAGATTGAGCACATCGCTGCGGTGAAGAACCTCGACAAGATCCTCAAGGTGCCCGGCGTGGACTCGTTTTGTATCGGCCCGTGCGACCTTTCGGGTTCGATGGGGATTCTCAACCAGATGGATGATCCGGAACTCAACAAGGTGATCGACGAAGTCGCGCTCAAAATCAAGAAGGCCGGCAAGTGGCTCGGCACGGCGGCGGGCGGTTTCCCCCGCTGGAAACAGCGCGGCGTGGACTGGTTCGCCGGCACCAGCGATTGGGGCGCGATGGCCGCGGGGATCAGGGCGTTCAAAAAAGACTGCGATGCGGTCCGGTGAGAATTGAGGGCGGAAAGGTCAAGGTTGAAGAAATGCATAAAGTCGTATTGGTGACGGCAGGCGAAGAGCGATTGCCCGCGGGAATCGCGGAAAAGATCAAGTCGTTTTGCGATTTCCGGGCGAAACGGTGTGAGACGCCGGATGAATTGCTGAAGACGTTTCCGGACGCGGAAGTGCTGTGGATGTTCGGGCCGAACCTGTGCCTGAAGCCGGAGGCGCTGGACAAGATGCCGGGCGTGAAGGCGCTCTTCAGGTCCGGATCGGGACTGGATGCGCTGCCGCTTGATTGGGCGAAGGCGCACGGCGTGGGCGTGTACAACACGCCGGAATCGATCGCCGAATGTGTGGCCGAACACACCGTCGCGCTGCTCATCAGCTATATCCGCCAGATCCCGCAGTACAACGCGCGGGCGAAAGCCGGCTACGAATGGGGAAAGGTGGAGGGGATGGACTGGCACATCTCCCACCGCACGCTCGGACTTGTCGGCTACGGCAACATTGCGCGGCGCGTCGAGAAGATGATGAGCGGCTTCGACATGAAGGTGCTCCATTATGATCCGGTTGTGCCGGGCTCGTCGACGCTCGAAGACGTGCTGAAGACGGCCGACTACGTGTCTGTGCATTGTCCGCTCACACCCGAGACGAAGGGCCTTATCAACGCCGAACGCCTCGCGCTGATGAAGAAGAACGCAATCCTCGTGAACACGTCGCGCGGCCCCGTCGTCGACGAAGAGGCGCTCGCGGACGCGCTCGACACGGGCGTGATCGGCGGCGCGGCGATCGACGTGATGTGCGACGAACCGCCGGACGTGAAGAGCCGTCTCCTGCAGCATCCGCGCTGCATCGTCACGCCGCATGTGGCGGCGTTCTCGTGCGACTTTGAGAAGAACTTTTTCGAGTATTCGGTGGAGAAAATCCGTACGATCTGCATCGGCCTCGACGGGGTGGCGAAATGATCTGGGACGACACGACATACGGGAAGTTCCTGCTGCTGATCGGCGGGCTCGGCGGACTCCTTTACGGGATCGATTTCGGCGTGATCGCCGTTTCCATGCCGTACATCAAAGCGCTGGAGATCTACACGGACGCGCAGGTGAGCTGGATTGTCGGCGGCGTGATGTTCGGCGGGATTCTGGCGTCCGCCACGGCAGGCGTGCTCTGCGAACGTTTCGGCCGGAAGCGGACGATTGTCCTTTCGGCGGCGCTTTTTCTCGCGGCGGTCCCGGTGGTGTGTTTCTCAGGAACGTCGCTCGTCACGATGCTGACGGGCCGTGTGCTGCAGGGGATGAGCGCCGGTTACATGGCGGTGGTGATGCCCCTGTACCTTGCGGAATGCCTACCGGCGGAAACGCGCGGGAAAGGCACCGGGATTTTTCAGCTGTTCCTCGGGATAGGACTCGTCTCGGCGGCGGCGGTCGGCATTCTCGTCGCCAAGGTCTTCGGTGCCGCGGACGCGGCGGCGGAGGTCGTCCCGGCCGCGGCCAAGTCGTTGGCCTGGCGCGTCAACTTCTGGTGGACGGTGTTGCCGGTGGGCGTGCTCCTCGCCGGTTCTCTCTTCCTGAAAGAGTCGCCGGTATGGCTGGAAAAACGGGCCGGAAAGTCCAGAGCCCGCACTACGGGAGTGCCGGTGAAGCCGGAGGATGGCACGCGTGCGCCGGCTTCCCTCCTCTCCGCCTCTTCGACCTTGTTACAGCGCAGATACGTTGTCCCGTTCCTGCTCACGCTCCTTGTCCTCACGTTCAACAAGACGATCGGCATGAGTTCGATCATCGCATATGCGGTGACCCTTTTCCAGAAGGCGGGACTCTCCGGTTCACTCGGCAACGCCGGGGATCTGGCGCTCAAGGCGACGAATCTCATCGTGACCCTCGTGGCCGTCGGGCTCGTGGACCGGAAGGGGCGAACATGGCTACTGAAAGTCGGCACGGCGGGAGTGACGGTCGGATTGGCCGCCATAGGTGCGCTGTTCTTCGCCCTGGAGCGCGGCTGGATGACGCCTTCGCCGGTTTCCGGTTTCGTCACGCTGGCGGCGTTTCTCGCCATGCAGACCTTTTATTCGCTGGGCCCGGGCATCTGCGTGTGGCTCATTCTTTCCGAACTCATGCCGTCGCGGATCCGTGCGAACGGCATAGCGATCGCGCTATTCGCGAATCAGTTCACGGCTTGGGGACTCGCGTCGTCATTCTTCCCAATGGTCAATGCCTGGGGATACGGCCCCGTTTTCTTCGGTTTCGCGGCCTCGGGCGTTCTTTATTTCCTGACGGTGTTGTTCATCCCCGAAACCAAAGGGAAATCGTTGGAGGAAATCGAGCGCCTTTTTGATTCCGAGGCAAAAAAGGCCGTGTAACCGGTAGCGCGCAAATCGACCGGTTTGGCAACAGAAAATCGTGCTTGCCGAACCGGACGGCCTTTGATAATTTTAACATCACTTTTTTGAATTCATGGGGCGGTAGCTCAGTTGGTAGAGCATCACGTTCGCAACGTGGGGGTCAGGAGTTCGAATCTCCTTCGCTCCACCATGATTAAAAGGCCGCCGAAACCGGCGGTCTTTTTCTATGTTATATGCAACTGTCAGTCAAAGATGCGGCAGCTCTTCTGAACGTTTCCGACGAAACGGTCTATAAATGGGTCAGGCAGGAAGAGATCCCCTCCCACACGGTCAACGAGGATATCCGTTTCAACCGCGCCGACCTGTTGGAGTGGGCCACCTCCCGCAACATTCCCGTCTCTCCCGATCTCTTCGAGGCGAAGGAGCTGGGCAAGGGTGTCTTGCCGACACTGACCGAAGCGCTAAAGGCGGGAGGCGTGGTTTACCGCGTCGGCGGAACCAACCAAGCCTCCGTGCTGCGGGCAATTGTCGGCCTGCTGAAACTGCCGGAAAAGGTTGACCGCGAATTCCTCTATCAGATCCTGCTGGCCCGCGAGAGCCTGGGCTCCACCGGCATCGGCGATGGCGTCGCGATTCCCCACGTGCGGAATCCCGTGGTGCTGCACGTTTCCGAACCGGTTGTCACGCTCAGCTTTCTCGAGACGCCCATCGATTTTCACGCCCTCGACGGCAAGCCGGTCAACACCCTGTTCACGCTGATCAGCCCCACGGTCAAAACACATCTGCACCTGTTGTCGCGGCTGGGCTTCATCCTGCATAACCCGGCTTTTAAAGCGGCGCTCAAACGGCAGTCCTCCCGCGACGAGATCCTGGCCGTACTGGCAACCGCCGAGGCCGCGATTCAAGGATGAGAAAGGATCAAAACCGAAGGGAACCCTCGTGTTTCTGTCCCGTCGCGTGCTCCGTCCGCAGGGACGGCTGCCGCGCGTATCGGGGCTTTCCCCGGCGCCGGGCAGCAGCCTGCACAGTCATGTGGCCGACGCGGTGCTGGACCGGCTGATGTTTCCGGCGGCACGCAAGATCGAAGTCTGGTTCTCCCGGTTCCACCGCTTCCGGCGCGGGCTAACCCAACACCACGTGCTTTGCATCCTTGTGACGCTGCTCGCGCTTTTGGGCATGCTGTTTCCTTTCAAACAGTTCGCGGCGCAATGGTTCGCGCGTTAAGGATTCATGATAAAAAGGTCTGATACCGATGAATGGTTTGCTGATTTTGTTGATTGCGATTGCCGCGATGGGGTTCAGCGGTGTGCCGGCCTGTCTGCTTCCGGCACGCTCCGCGACGGGTCAACGCATTGCGACGGCCCTGATGGCGATCGGCAGCGTGTTGGGCTTGGCGGTTGTCGCGGCCATTCTTGCCGGCCATGCCGCGCCCTCGCTCAACGTGATGTGGGGTTTGCCCCAGAGCCGGTTTGCGGTGGCGGTCGACCCCCTTTCCGCCCTGTTTCTGCTTCCCGTGTTTATCGTGCCCATGCTCGGATCCGTCTACGGTCTCGGTTACTGGAAGCAGTCCGAGCATCCGGCCAACGGCTGTCGCGTGGGCCTCGCCTACGGGCTGCTGGCGGGGGCGATGGCGCTGGTCGTGATCGCACGCGACGGTCTGCTCTTTCTGCTCGCGTGGGAGGTGATGGCGATCGCGGCCTATTTCGCGGCGGCGGCCGAGGACGATAAAACGGAAGTCCGGAAGGCGGGCTGGATCTACCTCATCGCCACGCATATCGGCACCCTCTGCCTGTTTGCGATGTTCTCCTGCTGGCGCCACGCCACAGGCTCTTTCCTGCTGGAAACGGGACACGCGTTCACCGCGGTGATGTCCAGTTCGGTTTTTGTGCTGGCGCTGATCGGTTTCGGCTTCAAGGCGGGCCTCATGCCCCTGCACGTCTGGTTGCCCGGCGCGCACGCCAACGCGCCCAGCCATGTGTCGGCGGTGATGTCGGGCGTGATGCTCAAGATGGGCGTGTACGGCATCGTCCGGATGACCGCCCTGCTGCCGGTCAGCGAACTGTGGTGGGGGACTCTGGTGCTGGCCGTCGGCGGGATCACCAGCGTGGCGGGCATCGCGTTCGCCATGGGCCAGCGCGACCTGAAGCGGCTGCTGGCGTACAGCAGCATTGAGAACATCGGCATCATCGCGCTGGGAGTGGGGTTGGCGCTGATCGGGCGTTCCCAAGGCCATGCCGAATGGGTCTTGCTGGGATTGGGCGGAGCGTTGCTCCACGTCTGGAACCACAGCCTGTTCAAATCGCTCCTCTTCTTCAACGCTGGCGCGATCATCCATGCCGCGGGGACGCGTGAGATCGACCGCATGGGCGGACTTGCCAAACGGTTGCCGCGCGTGATGGCGCTTTTCGCCGTGGGCGCGGTCGCGATCTGCGCGTTGCCGCCCCTGAACGGCTTTGTCAGCGAGTGGCTGCTCTACCTCGGGCTGTTCCGCACCGTGGGGCTCGGCGCGGAGACGGGAACGCCTGCGGGGGCTTTTGCGGCGGCGGCGCTGGCCATGACCGGCGCGCTGGCGGCGGCGTGCTTCGTGAAGGTGCTGGGGGCGGTCTTCCTCGGCGCGCCGCGCAGCGAAGCGGGCAACCACGCGCACGAGCCGCCCGCAACGATGCTGGCGCCCATGGCCGTCCTCGCCTGCGGCTGCGCCGGACTGGGGCTCTTTCCGCTGGCCGCGGCACCGCTGCTTGAATCCGCGGTCCGCACCTGGTCGCCGCAGGCAGCCGGGGCGGGAACCCTCGCGGCGGTTGTGCCGCTGGAGCGTCTCACGGTGGCCGGGCTCACGCTCGCGGTTTTTGCCGGTGCCGTGACCCTCATTCTGAAAATGACGTTGCGCCAGCAGACCGTCCGCGCGGGCCTCACCTGGGACTGCGGTTACGCGCGTCCGACGGGGCGCATGCAATACACCGGCTCGTCCCTCGGCGATGCGCTCGTTGCTCTGACCGCGTTACTCCTGTGGCCCAGAAAATTCCGGACCTCTCTGCACGGGCTCTTCCCGAGGCCTTCCTCGTTCAAAAGCCTGGTTTCTGACACCGTGCTCGACCGGCTGGTGATGCCGGTCTTCCATGCGGTCGGGCAGCGTCTGCCCCGGCTGCGCGTCCTGCAGCAAGGGCAGACGCACGTGTACGTGCTTTACATCCTGATCGCTATGATCGTGCTGCTCGTCTGGTGCGGCATGGGGAGTTAAGAAAGAATGATCGCTACCATCCTCCATGTTTTGGTTCTTCTGCTTCTTCCGCCGCTGCTGTTGGGCGTGATCGCCAAAACCAAGGCGTGGTTCGCCGGACGTGTCGGCGCGCCGTTCCTCCAGCCTTATTATGACCTCGCCAAGTTGATGCGCCGGGGACTCGTGCTGAGCACAACGACCACGTGGGTTTTCCGTGCGGGACCGATCGTTACGCTGGCGGCGACCCTTTTGGCCGGGCTGCTGATCCCGATGGGCGGGGGCGATGCGCCGATCGCTTTTGCGGGCGACCTGATTCTTTTCGCCTATCTCTTCGGTTTGGCGCGTTTCTTCACAACCTCGGCCGCGCTGGACACCGGCTCGGCCTTCGAGGGTATGGGGTCGGCGCGCGAAGTGACTTTCGCCTGCCTCTCTGAACCGGCTCTCTTCTTCGCCCTCCTGGTGCTGGCGAAGATCTCGGGGTCCCTCACGCTGACGGCGATGCTGCAGGCTCCCGCGAACACCTTGTCGGCCGGTATCGCCGCGCCGCTGGTTCTGATCGGGATCGGCCTGTTCATCGTGCTGCTGGCCGAGACCTGCCGCATCCCGGTTGACGACCCCACCACGCATCTGGAATTGACGATGATCCACGAGGCGATGGTGCTCGATCACAGCGGACCCCTGTTCAGCATGATCCTGTACGCCTCGGCCGTCAAACTGCTCGTGCTGGGCACGGTGCTGCTCCATGTGATCGCGCCGTTCCGGTTCGGCCAGGCGTGGCTGGACGGGCCGCTGTATCTCGCGGAGATTCTGGGACTGGCGGTCGTGATCGGCATCGTGGAGTCCGTGATGGCGCGTCTCCAGATGCGGCGCGTGCCGTACCTGCTGGTCGGCGCGCTGCTCTTCTGCGGCTTCGGGTTCATCCTGCTGATAAGGTAATGTTATGACTAACCTGCTTAACTCCATTCTGGTCATCGTTTTGATGCTGAACCTTTTTGCGCTCGGCACGATTCGGATCGTTTCGGTCATCCGGACCGTGGCCATACAGGGCGCCCTGTTGGGGCTCCTGCCCCTTCTGCTGCACGAACGTTTTTCGCCCGTGATCGCCCTGACCGTCGTGACCTCCATCGCGCTGAAAGGCATCGCGATTCCGGGCATGATGATCCGCGCGTTGCGCGACGTCAAAATCAAGCGCGAGGTCGAACCCCTGATCGGCCTTCAGACCTCCGTCATCCTCGGCGCGCTGGGCACGGTCTTTGCGCTGCTGTTCGCCGACCGGTTGCCGCTCGCCGCGCATCACACGGGCGCGCTGATCGTGCCGGCCGCCATCGCGACCGTGCTCGTCGGCTTCATCCTGTTGATCACGCGGTTCAAAGCCATTTCTCAAGTCATGGGCTATCTCGTGCTGGAAAACGGCATTTTCATTTTCGGGATGCTGCTGGTCGAAGCCATGCCGTTCGTCGTCGAGATGGGCGTGCTGCTGGATCTGTTCGTCGGCATCTTTGTGATCTGCATTATCGTCAATCAGATCAACCAGGCGTTCTCGTCCACGGATACGCGCCGGCTGATTTCGCTGAAGGAGTAACGACTCATGGCGTTCGCACTGATTCTCTTCCCGATTCTAATGGCCGCCCTCGCCGCGGCCCTCCCATCCAACCGCTTCAGGCCCTGGCTGATCCCGGTAACGGGTGCCGTGCACTTCGCGCTGACGGTTTTCGCGCTTGCGCGTCCGGACCTGACGGCCGGTTCGGTGTGGCTCGTGCTCGACCCGTTCGGCAAGATCATTCTCCTTACTGTCAGCACGCTGTTCTTCTTCTGCTCCTTCTATGCGGCGGGGTATCTCCGCCACTGCGCCGGACATCCCAACCGCGCCTTCTGTTTCTGCTTTATGGCGTTCCTCGGCCTCATGAGCCTGGTCACGTGGTCGCACCACCTCGGTTTGACCTGGGTGGCCATCGAGGCCACGACCCTCGCAACCGCGCCGCTGATCTACTTCGAGCGCACGCCGCGGAGCATCGAGGCCACCTGGAAATACATGATGGTCTGTTCCGTGGGCATCGCCTTGGGATTGCTGGGAACCTTTTTCCTTGCCTATTCCTCGCTGCACGCGGGGCTGGAATCCACGCTCACGCTTGAGGGCCTTCTGAAACACGCGCCGCAGTTGTCCAAGCCGTGGCTCCATGCCGCGTTTCTGCTGCTGCTCGTCGGGTACGGCACCAAGATGGGTTTGGCGCCCATGCACACGTGGTTGCCAGACGCCCACAGCGAAGCCCCGTCGCCGGTCTCCGCGATGCTGTCGGGCGCTTTGTTGCCCTGCGCGTTCCTGTCGATCCTGCGCATGTACCACATCTGCGCGGCTGCCGGGGATGTGGCCTTCGTTTCCCGCCCGCTGCTGTGGATGGGGCTGTTCTCCATGGGCGTGGCCTGCGTGTTCCTCGTCGGGCAGCGCGATTTCAAACGGATGCTCGCCTATTCCAGCGTTGAGCACATGGGCATTCTCGCGATGGGGCTCGGCATCGGCGCGACGGCCCTGTTCGGCACGCTGCTGCACGTTCTGGTACACGGCTTGACCAAAGGCATGCTCTTCTTCTCGGCCGGAAACATTTACCACGCTTACGGCAGCAAGAGCACCGAACAGGTGTCGGGCGCGATGCGCCGGGTACCGCTTTCCGGTACGCTCTTCCTCGTCGGCTTTTTCGCCATCACGGGCTCGCCGCCGTTCGGCCCCTTCATCAGCGAGTTCTCCATCCTCAACGGCGCGTTTGACGCGGGACGCTACGTCACGGGCGGGCTCTTTCTCTTTCTGCTGCTGGTGGTTTTCATCGGCATGGGCGCGACCGTGCTGAAGGTGGTGCAGGGCCGCGCCTCGTTCGAGGCGCGCAGCAGGCCGTACCGCGACACGTTCCTCTCGAGCGCGCCGATTGTCGGTCTGCTGCTGCTCGTGTTGCTTCTGGGCGTCTACATTCCTGCGCCCATTACCGCGCTCATCCGCGACGCGGTTCTTTTCCTGGAGGGCCAGCCATGAACGCTTCCCGCCCCGACTTCGCGACGCTGACCAATGGGCAGGCGGTCAAACGCTCCGAAATCCCCGTGCTCACTCCCGAAGTGTTTGGCCAGGCCATCCTTGACGGCGTGGCCGCGCGCCAGCGGGTGAGCGCCCTGTTCGGAGCGTCCTCGCCGATCCCCGGCGCGACCCGGATTTATGCCGTGCTCGCCGACGACGAGCAAAACCTCTTGTCCGCAGCGGCAACGGATATCGCGGGCGGCGAGTTCCCGTCGCTCACGCCGCGCTGCCCCCAAGTACATCTCTTCGAACGCGAGATCGCCGAACAGTTCGGTCTGAGGCCCATCGGCCACCCGTGGTTCAAACCGGTGCGGTATTGCCGCTCGTGGACCGGGCGCGACGCATGGGGCCGGCCCGCCGGCCAGCCGATTCTCCCGGCTGTGGGCGATTTCTACCGCGTTGAAGGCGAACAGGTCCACGAGGTCGCGGTCGGCCCCGTCCATGCGGGCGTCATCGAGCCCGGCCATTTCCGTTTCCAGTGCCACGGCGAGCAGGTGTTCCACCTCGAAATCGCGCTGGGGTTCCAGCACCGAGGGGTGGAGGAGGAGCTGATCGGCGGACCCAACGCGCGCACGGTTCACTATGCCGAGACGTTGTCGGGCGACGCCACCGTCGCGCACGCCACCACGTACAGCCACGTGATCGAGGCGCTCGCGGGTTGCCAGGCGAGTGCGCGCGCCCAGGCGGTCCGGGGCATCGCCCTCGAACTGGAGCGCTTGGCCAACCACATCGGGGACCTCGGCGCGCTGGCGGGGGATGTCGGCTATCTGCCCACGGCCAGTTTTTGCGGGCGCATCCGCGGTGATTTTCTCAACATGACGGCCCTGCTGTGCGGCAGCCGTTTCGGGCGCGGCCTGATTCGGCCCGGCGGGCTGGGTTTTGACGCCGACGCCGACCGCATGGCGGAACTCGGGCGACGCCTGGACGCGGGCGAAAAGGACGCGACCGTCGCCATCCGGCTCCTGTGGGACACCCAGTCGGTCATGGCGCGGTTTGAGGAGGTCGGGCCGCTGCCGCGCAAGGTCGCGGCCGAGCTGGGCATCGTCGGGCCTGCGGCACGCGCCTCGGGCCTGGAGCGGGACGTCCGCCGCGACCAGCCGTCCGGCATCTTCTGCTTCTCGCATATTCCCCTCTCGACGTGCGAGTCGGGGGATGTCTTCGCACGCGCGTTTGTGCGTTGGCTGGAGATCCAGCACACCATCGGTTTCATCCGCGACCAGATCCGGTCACTGCCTTCCGGGGCGCCCCGTGTCCCCGTAAAGGCGCTTGCGCCGGACAGCTTCGCGGTCGCCCTCAACGAAGGGTGGCGGGGCGAGGTTTGTCATGTGGCGCTCACCGACGCGCAGGGACGGTTCGCCCGTTACAAGGTGGTGGACCCGTCGTTCCACAACTGGCCCGGTCTCGCGTATGCCCTGCGCGACCAGGAGATCTCGGACTTCCCGATCTGCAACAAGAGTTTCAACCTCTCCTACTGCGGACACGATTTATGATCAATATCCTACTCGCCCGGCTACAGCAGAAACACCGCACGATGAAGTATCCCGACGGCGCGCCGCCGCCGCTGCCCGACCGTTTCCGCGGAAGGCCCGTCATCGACACCGCCCAGTGCCCGGAGGGGTGCCGCGCCTGCGCGGACGCCTGCCCGACCGGCGCGCTCGATCCGCAGGATCCCGGACGCATCGATTTGGGCAAGTGCCTCTTCTGCACCGACTGCGCCGAGGCCTGCCCCAAGCAAGCCATCACCTTCTCGCAGAACTACCAGCTTGCGGCCCGCAGCCGCAAGGACCTGCTCGTGGCCCGCGAACGGCAGGCGGCGGAAGTCGCCGCGGCCGCCCTTGACGCGAAGTACAGGAAGCTCTTCGGCCGCTCGCTGAAGCTCCGGCAGGTCAGCGCCGGGGGCTGCAACGCCTGCGAGGCCGACTCCAACGTGCTCGGCACGGTGGGCTGGGATCTGAGTCGCTTCGGCCTCCAGTTCGTCGCCTCGCCGCGCCACGCTGACGGCCTTCTGGTGACCGGCCCTGTGTCGCGGAACATGGCGCTCGCGCTCAAGAAAACGTACGACGCCGTCTCCGATCCGCGCATCGTCATCGCGGTCGGCGCGTGCGCGATCTCCGGCGGACCCTACATCGGGCACGCGGAAGCCGGCAACGGCGCGGAAAGCATCGTGCCGGTTGACCTTTACATTCCCGGCTGCCCGCCGAACCCCCTCACCATCCTCGACGGCCTGCTCCGCCTGATCGGCCGCATCGAAGACGACATAAACTTTCAACTCTCAACGCGCAACGCTCAACTCCCAAGTAAAAACCCGTAGGGATTGGCAGTCGTTCGCATCTCTCCCCACTTGAGCGTTGAGAGTTGAGCGTTCATCCCCTCTCTTCCCCATACGTTTCGCCGTCTTCCCGGCAGCCGCCGGCGCGGGCGGTGCGGATACTGGCGGCGAAGATGCGGACGAGTTCGTCGGTCTCGTCCAGGGCCGCATCCAACGCGGCGGTGTCGGTCAACAGCGGCACACGCCGGATCAGCTTAAGCCAGCGGCGCGACTCGCGCAGTTCTTTGTGGCAAATCCCCAGCTTGTGGATGAAATCGTTCTTCGACTCCGCGCCTTCCGCCTCGCCGTGGTTGGGCAACGGAGAGGTGCCGGAACGGAGCAATTGACCGGCGATGTGGTTGCCCGCGCGTGTGTCCGGCAGATTTTCGACCAGCCGGATGATCAGCGCCGCATAGTTCAGAAGCCGCTCTTCCAAGTCGAATGTCCGGTCAGGCATAAGCGAATCCTTTGTAACGTTAAACACTAAGTAACTCTCAACTCTCAACGCTCAACGTTCAACTCTCAAGTAAAAAACCCGTAGGGATTAGCATCCGTTCGCAGTTCTCCCCACTTGAACGTTGAGAGTTGAACGTTGAACGTTGAGCGTTCTTTCCCTTCTCTTATCAGGGGCTCACCGCCCGGTAAAAGCGCTTGGGCACCGTGTTCGTGTCCGCGACCTCCGTGACCTCGCGGCAACGCTTTATTCCGCAAGCGTGAACTCCAACCCGAGAAAGACCGGCGTCCAGATTCCGAGCGACATGACCGTGACCGTGTGCGGTCCGGGCTCGAGCCGGATACCTGCGGCGGAGATCTTGCGTCTGGCTTTTTGCTCCCCTTCGGGAGTGAGCGCGAAATCCGCAACCTGAACGCCGTCGATCATAAGCGGCATCCTCTGCGGAACGGGATCGTGCGTTTTCCCCAGAAGATAGTCCAGGGTCACCGTGTACGCGCCCGCCCGTTTGACGTTGACCGTGTAGTTGACCCACTCGCCGTTGCGGATATAAATGCTGTGCCCATTGATACGCTCGCCGGGCCGGAAGGTGTTTGCGTGTGCGCCCTTTCCCGGCGGGAAACGCCAGTAGGCCACGTCAACACCGCCCTCGTCGAAATTGCCGGGCAATATCTTGCCGGGCACCTCGGCGGCTTTTCCCTGGTAGGGAGCGCTCTCCCTGTCGGTCGCAATGACCGTGTTGACCGGCGCAAAACCGACCGACCCTTTTTCATCCTGAACCGCGATGCTGAAGGAATGCGGATAGCCGTCGAGGACGAACTTGTTTCCCTGCCGTCCGCCCGCTTCCCACGCCGTGCCCTCGTAATGCTTCTTGTCGATCGCGAACTCGAAGCGGAACGGCTCCCGTGTTTTATAATCGATCAGAAAACCGTTGTCGAAAAGATACGCGGTCTTGGCCTTGCTCCGGCCCGCGGCCTTTGCTTCCATAACGAGCGGCTCACCCCTCCTGACGAAATTCTTGGCGGGTTTTTTCGCCCAGGTGACCTCCGGAACAGAGGCCTCCGGATCCTGATAGACGCGGACATAATCGACATAATAGGTCTCCGGGAAGTTTTTGCCCCGTTCGCCTTTGGTCTGGATCTGGCCGCTGGTGATGATGCGGACCGGGGCGACACAGAACGCATGGCTGAACGCATCGAACGTGACGGATTGATACGGACTGTGCCGGGCGGAGCTTTTCATGAGCTTCCCGTTGAGATAATAAGAGACCTCGAAGGGAGTCCATTTCGCGGCGATGACATACCAGTCATCCAGCGAGCCGGGCAGCTTGGTGCTGTAATTCCAGCTTTTGGACCCTTGGCCGCCGCTGACGTGCAGGTTATGATCCAAAACACCGCCCCCGTTGCGGGTGTAGTAGTCCTCGAAGATGTCGATCTCGAAACCGCCGCCGGTCATCGGATTCCTGCCCTCATCGATGGCCCAGAACGCCGCCCACCATCCTGGCTCCTTCGTGAATTTCAGGCGCGACTCGAAATAACCGTACAGGAAGGTCTGGCGACTCCAAAGCCCGATCGTACGCAGCTGGTCCTTTTCCTTTTCATCCCAGTCGCATTTGAGCTCCAGAAGACCGTTTGTGAGCGTGGCGAAATCCTTACGCCCCTTTTTGTCCCAGACGGGCTGATACCATTTGTTTTCCCAGTCGACTTCCCTGCCGTCGAACTCGTCGCTGAAAACCAGCTTCCAGCCCTCCTTGCCCGGATCGAACGTCTCGCGCAGATCGACCTTGAACGGTATTTGGCTGCTTACGGCCTCCAGCGCGGCGATCCCGGTGAAATAGTCGTCGACAACCATTTCGGCGGTGGCGCCGCCGGCGCGGAAAACGAGCGCAGCCGCGAACGTCTTGTTTTCCAGCGTGGCCAGAACCGGAGCCGGTCCTTTAAAGATCCTGCGGTTGCTGTCCACCAGACTGTCGATCATGAAGATGAAGCCGTGGTGGTTCACAGCAAGCTTGAGGTCGGAGGGAAGAGCGGAAACCGCCAGTTCGGCACGTTTGAGCTCCTCGGTTCCGGAGAAAGCGGCGAGGGTGACGCTGGGGGAATTTTTCCGGTGCGTGAGTGTGACCGAAAGTTTTCCGCCGATGTCAAATGTCAGTGCCGAGTCGCGGCGCTCCCTTGTTCCGAAAGACTGCAGGCGGACGCCGGTTATGAAATAGTCGCCGCCGCTTTTGGGGGGCAACGTGTATTCTTCGCCGGGAAAGCCGACGCTGACCTCGGGCGCGGCGGTATACACGCCCTGCCCCGTCAGTTTCAGCAGCCCCGGACAGGGATAATCCTGAATGAGCGCAGGGTTGCCCGGACGGGTGCCGGGGGTGTCGTAATCATCGGATTTAAACGTCTTGACGACATTCATCCGGGTCTTGAGCTTGCGGAGTTCGTTTGCGCCGCCGACCGCAAGGACGGATGAGCCGTTGCCGGTCAGGAATTTGACCGCGATGACGTTTCTGCCTTTCTTGACTTTGACGGTCTTCGTGTGGTCGGAAACGCGCGGCTGCCTTTTGCCGTTGCCGGTTTTAAGGGTGTCTAGGATGACCTCGCCATTGAGGTAATAGCGCATCCACCAGTCGGCACCGGCCCCGAGCGTATATTCGCACTCGAGCGGCGACTCGAACTCGGCAAAGGCCCAGCCGCAGTTCCCCGCTTTCTGCCCGGAAAAGAACGGGCGGAAGTCCAGCTGGCTGTCGTTGAGAACCATGGGCTTGCCCTTGACGCCGCCGAAGGCCGGGGGAATGGCCGTCAGATCCTTTGCCGAAGGTTCGAACGCGCCGTCGACCGGCGCGAAGCAATTCCACACGACCGGAAACGTGAGGTGGCCGACATATTCGCCTTTTTCATGAAAGGCCTTGATATCCTTGATATAGACCTCAGCACCTTTTTTGCCGCTGAACGTCAGGAAGGCTTCATCGGTAATGCCATTCTCAAGGTCTTGGACAACGATTTCGGCGGAACCCGCGGACCATGCGTCGGAAAGGGTCATGCTTGAGGTTTTGACGTCGCAGCCGGTCCATTTTCTGCCCGCTGCGAAATACTGAAGCTGAAAGGAAAGGCAGCCTTTACCTTTGACGGTGGCGCTGACGAAGAGCGTGTCACCGGATTTGCATTTGATATACGTGCCGCTCTTCCACCCGAAACCGTGTTCGGCCGTGACATCATAGATGTGCAAAATTTTTGCGCCAGCGTCATCGATGACCTCGGATTTGGCGAACGGCCTGTACCCCTCCCACTCGTTCCGCTCCCAGCCTACCGGTTTTCCGTTTGTCCCGGTTTGCGCGAAATCGCCTTTAACGTCCACGGCAGCCGCAGCGCACGGCAGCAGCACCGCACATGCGCATCCGAAAATATGCGTCCTTTTCATTCCCCGCCTCCTTCTTAATTGCCCCGTCAGAAATCTTTTACCCATCAATCATGCGTGCCAGATTATCGATTAAAAGAAGGGGTGTCGACTTGAATCTCGCTTTAGGGGTTCTCGCTTTTCCGCTTGAAATTATAGACACCATGTGTCTATTATGTGTCCATGACAACAGTAAACACAGCCACGCTCAAGCAAAAGCTCAGCCACTACCTCGGCCTTGCGCGGCAAGGCAGGGATGTGCTGATCACCAGCCACAAACGCGTCATCGCACGCCTTTTGGCTGAAGACGGCGTCTCGGGGCGGCTCCCGCTCATTCCCCCCACCCGGCCCGTTTCGGAACTCAAGGAAATTGGGGGCTTCGGCCTCGATGCCGATCCAATCAAACAACTCATGCAGGAAAGAAGGAAAAGATGACCGTTTATCTCGACTCCACCCTCGTGATCTGCCAATTAGTCGGGTCAAAGAAAACATGGGACGGCTGGGGAAACTGGACAGCGGCCTACGCAAGCACCCTGATGCGCACAGAATGCTACCGGACGGCCAACCTGCTCCGCCTGTCCGGGAAACTGGATGACGCGCAACGCGCCCGTCTCGGCTCTTGGATCGAGCGCGTCTGCGAAAGTGTCACCCTCGTGCCCGTCACGGGCAACGTGTTGCACCGCGCGGCCGACGCCTTCCCCACGGCCGTGGGAACCACACAGGCGATCCACCTCGCCACCCTTCTGGAACTGCAATCCGCGCATGGGATCACCTGTCTGCTCGCGACCACTGACGAGGAATTGCTTCGCGCGGCGGAAAGCATGGGCTTTTCCGACGCGCTCAAGGCAGACCCCTCGGCCGCGCCTGCCTCCCCCGCACAGGATGCGCCCCCCGCGCCAAACAACGCCGCGTGCGCCACGGCATAAACCGGTCAGAAAGGCGGCGCGCGACGTCCCTGCCGCGTTCCGCCTTTGTTCCCATTGTTCCTCTATCATGCACATGTTTTTTGAGTTTCTTCTCCAAGGCATCGTAGGGTTCGTCATCGGTGCCGGCACGAATGACCTCGCCATCCGGTGGGTCTTCTGGGCACTTTTCGCAAAGAAAAAAAAGGAGATCGCCGAAGCGGTCCAGAAAGTCATCAGCCGCGAACTGATGAGCCCCGACAAGATCGCCAGCCGGCTCGCCTCGCCCGAAGTGGCCGAAAACCTGCGCTCCGCTGTGCTGTCCGCCCTTCAGGAAGCCGCGGCCCGCCCCTGGCCCTCGCTCGACACGCTGGCCAAAGACTACGCGGGCCTGCGCCTCGGCACGCTCCAGTCGCAGCTCGCCACGCTCGCCTCCGGCGCAGTGGCCGACCGGCTGTCTGAACCCTCTTTCCGTGCGGACGTCCTGCGTCCGTTTCTGGATGAACAATGGCAGCGCCTCGCGCCCCGCCGGCCGGCCGAACTCCTCCCTGCGCCGACGCGCGACCTCTTGGCAGGCCTGCCCGACCGCCTCGCCGACGCCGTGCTGTTCCCGGAACACCGCGAGCGCCTCTGCGCCGTCATCGCCGGCGGACTGCGTTCTTGGATGACCGGCCACCCCACGCCCGCCTCGTTCCTCGGCCCCGCGAACACCGCCGAACTCGCCGCGCTGGCAGGTTCACGCACGCGCCTGCTGGGCGAAGAACTCGCCGGCCTGCTCGCCACCCCGCCCGCCCAAGAAGCGCTGTGCGCCGCCATCCGGACCGCAGTCCAGACGCGCCTCAACGGGCAAGGCGCGATCGGCACGCTCCTCAGCGGACTCTCCGGGGCCGCCATCGTCGAAACCCAACTCGCAAAATTCTGCGAAACCCTCCCCCCCACTGTCCGGATCCAGTTCGCCCGTGCAGGCGATGCCGAACGGATGCGGGGACTGGTCGAGACCGCCGTCCGCAAACTGCTCGGGCGCACCTGGGCCGAGCTGTTGGACACCGACACCCCGGACGGCATCGAGCGGCACGTGAGGGCCTTGCTCGCCTCGGACGCGGTGCGCGACATGACCCGCCACGGGTTCGCGAGCGTCACGGCCTCCGTGCTCGACAGCCTCCAGGCCGGAACCCTTGCCGACGCTTCAACCCTCCTGACCGCCGACGGCGACATCTCGGCCTACCTCGACTGGCTTGCCGAAACCCTGCACAACGCCCTGCGCTCGGCCGACGTGCGCCCGCAAATCGCGGAGCAAACGGAAGAGGCCATACAACAGCTCTGCGCGCGCCCGATCGGGTCGCCCAGCCGGTTCCTGCCGGAGGGAGCCCAATCCCGGCTCGCCGCGCTATTGGTCGACCAGCTCACGGGCTTCGCGTGCGCCAACATCACCGACCTCGCGGAACGCACGCGTTTCTGGGACATTATCTCCGAATCCATCACCGTCTACGACGACAAAAAAATGGAACAGATCGCCCGCAGCGTGGCCAACCGCGAACTCCTCTGGGTCACGGCTTTGGGCGGCGTCATCGGATTCACGGTCGGTATCGCCCAAGGGGTTCTGCTGCTCATCATGCGTTAGCTCGGCAAACGACAGGCCAGAATCGCGTGAACCAAAACAATCGATCGAACACCCGGAAAACGGGAATCTCGTGGCATGCTGGTGCGCATATAGGGGTCACGTTTCGACATTAGACATTTATTATTTTATCACGACCACCGCGCAGGTTCGGAAATCGGGGAGGGTGATTGTTGATTCGGACGACACGGGGAGACTCTTGCTCAAGGTCTCGTTCGTGCCGGGTTCGAACGGAAGCGTGCAGACGCTCTTCGCGCCGGCGGGAACGCGGACAGTCGCGCCGGTGACCGGTTTTTCGGGAGCGTAATTGAGCATCAGCACCGCATAGCCGTCGGCCGTCTTGCGAATGTCGGCGAAGGTTGTCTGCGGACAGTTCACGACCTCGACTTCGCCCTTGAATCCGGTCTTGGCGAGATCCGCCATCAACGCCCTGCCGCCGTCGGCCGGCGGTGCGTAGCGCGCGCTCCATCCGATTTTGACTTTCGGCAGAACATCCGCTTCCGCGCGCGTAATGACATTCGGCTTTCCGGCGAGGCGAGGCAGCAGCGGATTCTCGAGCCGTTGGGCGTTCCGTTCGTCGTACCGGCCGGAATCGCCGGTGACGATCAGTTTGCCGCCCTTGTCCGCCCAGGCGGCAAGATCGTCGATCTGATTCGCCGAAAGGCATGTCTGCCCCGGAACGACAAGCACCTCGCAATCCGCCGGAATCGACAGCGGCCCGTTCGAGCGGGAGACACTGTAGCCGAACGGCACGTGATTCCGGAGGAATATCTCCTCCGCCGCCGCGAGCGAGAAATTGCTCTTCTTGGAGAAAGCCAGCGTGTCCGGCGACCACACGAGGCGCACCGGCTGATAGGAAGGCGCGTTGAGGAGCGTACGTTTTTCGAGCGCGAACCGGTTGAACCGCTCGAGCTGCGGCTTGCGCTTCTCGACGCGCTTGCGGTCGACGAAGCCTTTCACCGGCGCGGGGGAGATGACCGTGCGGTCGGTGGGGATGCCGCGCCAGAAAAGATCCTCGAGCAGCGGACGCATATAATGCTTCTCCCGCTCCTCGCTCATATCGGCGGCCGCGTCGCACAGCGCGACGACCGGACGGCCGAGTTCAGCGCAGAGTTTCAGATCCCGGACACGGTTCACCACACCGCCGTCTTTTTCGACGCACGGAAAATTCTCCTGCTGCATGATGGAGAGGTCGAGGAATTTCTCAAGAACGGCCGTCATATCGATTGAATGCAGCAGCATCGATTCCGTGCGCCGGACCGGCATGACGTTTGCCGATATGACGGCGTCCGGCTTGACCGACTTGATGTGGGCGCGGAGGCGGATCAAGACGCCAAGCATGATGTCCCGGCGCCACATCATCCATTCCTGCACCAAGGGGTCGCGCATCTCCGGCGTTTGCTTGACGCCGCGCGGCTGGACGAATCCGTCGAGACGGTCGAAGCCGAACCGCTCGGACGGATTCTTGATGGCCATGAGGTGCTCGTGGAACAAGCGCTCGCAGCGCTTGCAGTAGCAGGGTCCGACGAACGTGTTGTCGAACATGACCCCGTCGAAACCACCCTCGGCGAGGGCGATGGTGCACATCCGCTTGATGTAGTCCTCCCACTCGCGGCAGGTTATGCACGGCATCCAGCGGAAATAGTCATTGAAATAAGTGACCTTCTCGCCCTTCTCGTTCACCTGTGTCCACTCGTCGACGTTGGGGATCTCGTGCCGCATCACCTCGGGATAGAGGGTCGAGAACTGCACATACGCGAGGGCGCGAACGCCGTGGGCGTGGCAGTTCGCCACGAAGCGTTTGACGTTCGGAAAGTCCTTCTTCTCGACCTCCCAGCCCATACCTTTGTAGAATCGGCTGTGAAGCATGTTGAGGCCGAGCTCCTGCATGAGCGCGGGCGACTCGGCGTCGAACCAATCCAGCCACGGCTTGACCCACAAAGCGTTGCCGTCGATGCCGCCGGTGCTGCGCCGGCCCATGCGCCGGTACATCGTGTAAGGCTCGTGTGCGCCGAACGTCCAGCGCGTGGTCACCGGATCGGCCGCCGGAGCGGACGCGGCGACATCCGCATAGGCGCTGCAAACAGACAGTACTAAAATCAAATACATTCTCATCACGATCAAACCTTTCCTAACGGCAGGAACATTCTACCAAAAAAGTCGATTCATAATTTGCAGTGTTAGTGCCTTACGAACCGGCAAGCATGACAAAAACAAGTTGTTGCACCACGAAGGCACGAAGAACACGAAGTTTTTTAATGATTCGCCTCTTCTTCGTGTCCTTCGTGACTTCGTGGTGAGAATATTGGGTTACGGGCTCCGCCCGCGTTAGCCAATAGTCATCGCATCACTTGGCCGTTCTTCGCGATCCTCTTCCTTCAAATGAAGCTTGCCGCCATTCTGACACGGGGCTTTTGTAGGAGCAAGGGCAAAACCGGTTGTTTTCGCGGCGGACAGAGAGCCCTGGCGCGCCTGCCAGCCGGTTCTTCATCCAGACGGCTGACCTGACTGTTCCTGCGAAACAAGGCAGCATTGAGCCCAACGTCTCTATCGGTTTTTTTATGCGCCTGTAGGCTACAGGCGGAACGACTCCGGGGCCAACGTTTTTCATGCGAATTTCCGGATTGACTCTTTTTGCCCCCCCCCCGCATAATAATTACAAATCGCGGGTTTTGATATGTAGCCGGATTGCCTATGAGAAGCTAGTGATTCAAATGCGATTTTCTTGCACCATGAACGTGCGCCAGGTTGTCAGCTAAAGGCTATGCAAAACCGGAGGAGAGCTATGTTTATACAGCGCTTCGAAACCTATGCCATGTTTTTTTTGGTGTTTGCGGTATCGTCTAACACACTGCATGCGAGCGATTACATGTATACTGTCGTGAATGGAGACGCAACGATTTCACAATATATGGGCGCAGGCGGTGATGTGATTATTCCTGATACGCTTGATGGTTTCCCCGTTGTAAGTATTGGAATGGATGCTTTTCGCGGTAATTCCAGCTTGACCAGCGTTGTAATTCCAGACAGCGTCACTAATATCAGAAATGGAGCATTTATGTATTGCTATGGTCTGGCTAACGCCAAGATTGGCAACGGGCTCACCTTCATCGAAGGCTATTTATTCTCTAGGTGCACAAACCTCGTTAGCGTTGTGATCGGTAATAATGTTTCTACCATCGGGCATGACGTTTTTAACGGCTGTTCCCGCCTAGCCAGTGTGACCATTCCCAACAGTGTAAAGACCATCGGGGAAGTGGCTTTTCGAGACTGTAGTAGCATGACCAACATCACAGTCGGCAACGGTGTCACCGCCATCGACGCAAACGCATTCTTAGACTGCATTAGTTTGACAAGCGCCTATTTTTTAGGCGATGCGCCGAGCATAAACACTACATTCGGTTTATTTGGATACGGTAGTATCGCGACAGTATACCGTCTTGACGGCGCCGCAGGCTGGCCAGAAGTGCCAACAAGTTGGGCCGGTCGGCCTACCGCACTATGGGAGGCCTATTTCACCCTTCATCTAAGCACAGGTGGCGATTTTATATACTGGCCGTGCAAGTACAAACAACTTGTGTTCATTTCAGCTAATGAGCCTGCAGCGGGTAAAACATTTGAAAGATGGATTGGCGACACACAATACGTGGCGAGCGCAACATCTGCGATGACTACGGTGACTATGCCATCCCAAGATATCTCAATAATGCCTTTATATAGAGATGCGTTCACCTATGCGACGAATGCCGATTATACGGTCACCGTTACAAAATATATTGCGGCTGACGGCCATGTGGCCATTCCTGATACGGTGGGCGGGCTGCCCGTAACATGTGTCGGCGCTTCAGCGTTTAGCGGCTGTACCAGCCTAACCAATATCACTGTTACGGCCAATGTGACCAATATCGGCGAACGTGCTTTTGCTTTTTGCCCGCAACTCGAACGAATTGATTTCTTTGGCAATGCCCCTTGCTTCGGGCCAGATACGGAAATATTCTATGAAAGTGATCTTACGGTCTATCATCTGCAGGGGACCACTGGGTGGGATGCGACCTATAGCGGCCGTCCGACGGCGGTGATCGCTCCTTGGCAGTTCATAAGCCACAATGGCCAGATTACGGTCACAAAATACCTGAGTGGAATCGTTGGTGAGGCGTTGGTCATACCCGGCACAATCAACGGTTTGCCTGTTAGCTACATAGATCAGGATGCGTTTAGGGACTGCACCAATATTGCCAGCGTTGTATTCCCTGACAGCGTGATCAAAATCAATGAGACGGCGTTCGCGTATTGTAGGGGTCTTACCAATGTTACGTTTGGCAGCGGCATGGCCCATATCGGAAGATATGCATTCTTGGAGTGCAACAACTTGGCCAGTGTCACGATTCCAGAAAGCGTTAGCGTTGTTGACGTCTATGCATTCTCTGGCACAGGCCTAACCAGTGTCAGAATTCCTGACGGGGTGAATACCCTTGGTCAAGGCGCTTTTCGTTACTGTTCTTGTCTGACCAATGTCACGATTGGTGCCGGCGTGACCACGCTCGAAAACTTTACGTTTGCCGCATGCGGAAATTTAGTCT
>JAQVSS010000003.1:0-25176 GCA_028700415.1 Kiritimatiellia bacterium | reverse complement strand
AGTCTGACTGCCGTAACGATTCCCGCGGCGGTGACCAGCATCGGCGGTGTGTCCGAGACCGCCAATCCCCAACCCCAGAATAAGAGCCTTGCGGCCAGCATCGCGCCACCCAGAACAACGCTTTCAACGAGTGTCACCACCAATGCCGGAATCAAGGCGTTCTACCAGTGTTCCGGCCTGACAGCCGTCTACTGCAAAGGCAATGCGCCGTCGGTTGACCCCGATATATTCTCAGGTGCCGACAATGTGGTCGTTTATTACTTGCCCGGAACAACGGGGTGGGAACCAACTTTGGGGGGGCGGCCGACTGTGCTGTGGGATTCTCACGTCAGCACCGCAGGAATAGGTTTGGGTGGTCGCGCGGACGAATTTGGTTTCAGAATATTGGGAACGTCCAATCTGGCTGTGGTCGTGGAAGCCTGCACGAATCTTGCAAATCCCGCTTGGCAGACGATTGAAACGGGTGCCCTTATCGATGGGGCATTCGATTTCAGCGATTCCCTGTCTACCAACTACCCGGCGCGCTTCTACCGAATCAACATGCCGTAGCCTTCGCGGCCACGCTGGGTGTCATCACTTGGCCACGGGCCAAGAGGCGCGGCACGTGTCCTGAAAGATGCCGATCTCTGTTTATGCTCTCGGGTTTCCCGGCTGTCCTTCCGGCGGGGACCTTCGCCGGTTTGTCGCCCCGTCCCTATGCAAGTTCATTTGTGGCCGGGTTAGTAACACCATCTCTCCCACTCAAACCATTGGGGAGGAAGTGTTGCCAAACTGTTGCCCCAAAAGCACATTCAACGAGCAAAATCACAAGAAGACAACGGAACACGGAAAAGCACCCGAATAAGGGGAAAAACAAAAAACCCCAATAAAACCGGGGTTTTACTGGGGAAAAGATTGGGGCGAAAAACGGGACTCGAACCCGCGACCCGCAGATCCACAATCTGCTGCTCTAACCAACTGAGCTATTTTCGCCATTTGGATGAGGGGAAAAGAGTACCAAAAGGGGGCAGGAATGCAAGCGCGAGTTTAACGTGGACTTACCCGCGTTGCCTCACAATTCATGACACCGAAATATTTTTTGGTTGGGGAGCCTGAGTTTCAGGTTGCCTCAAATGAAACAACACCGAAAATAGGCGATGGAGATGTCAAAGGAAGAGAGGCGGGCGTATCTGGGAATCATGCGGCAGCGGTTCGATGGCCGGGAGCTTCGTTTGGACGCCGACGATGACGGATGATGTGGCGACGCACCGGATAGAACTCGCGTCCGTATGAAACCAGGGCACATCAAGCGTCAAACAAAAACAGCATCCATTTTCTTGGCCCTTACGCCCAACACTGATCCCCGCCGAACGCAAAGACCACACCCTGACCAAACTCTACAATGAGCGCCCGGCCTGGCTAGACCTCGAACGCCTGCTGGCGTTGAACCTTGAGCGCAGTCGGGGGGGGTGATGTTTTTTAGTCTTGCCGCGCCGTCACAGGGTTTGCAGCAAGCGGAAGATCCCGGCAAGGCGCTGTTCGGTGTCCCGCCCCTTTAAGCCGGGCAGACGCCCTTTGAACAGGACCGGCGACCGCTCGCGCTGCCGGTAAAAGAAAATCTTGCCCTCGCGCGTTTCGATGCGCCCGATCTTTTTCCGGGCCGCCGTCACCCGCAATTCCGCCAAGCGCAGCAGCCTCAACACTGGCGGCGGCGGTTTGCCATAGCGGTCCGTCACCTCGTCGCGCAGCGCCCGCACCTCTTTCGCCGTGACCGCCTCGGCGATGCGGCGGTGCAGAATCATGCGGTGCGCCTCGTCCTCAACATAGGAATACGGCAGACACGCCGAACGGCCGGGGTCGATCGCGCCCGGCGAAAAATCGAGAAAGTCGAAATCGAGATCGACGTCCACCAGCAGCGGCGGGGCTTCGCCTTTGATGCGGGCGATCGTGCGCCGCAGCAGTTGGCAATAGAGCCCGAACCCGATGGCCGCAATGTGGCCGCTCTGCGCCGCGCCGAGCAGGTTGCCCGCGCCCCGGATCTCCAGATCGCGCAGCGCCAGATTGAAGCCTGCGCCAAGCCCGCTGTGCTTCTGCAACGCCGCGATACGCTGGCGCGCGTCCTCATCCACATGCCCATACTCGGGCAACAGCAGCCACGCGAAACCTTTCTGCGAAGAACGCCCGACGCGCCCGCGGAGCTGGTAGAGATCCGCGATCCCGAAACGGTCGGCGCGGTGTACGAGCATGGTGTTGGCACGCGGGATGTCGAGCCCGCTCTCGACCAGCGTGGTGCAGAGCAACACGTCGATCTCGCCTGCCTCAAACTCGCGCATGATGCGGGCCAGCGTGCCCGAAGCCATCTGGCCATGCGCGACCGCAATGCGTGCCTCCGGAACCAGCTTCTCCAGCCGGCGCTCCATCATGCCGATGGTCATCACGCGGTTGTAAAGGAAGTAAACCTGACCGCCGCGGTTCAGCTCTTGGCGGATCGCGTTGGCGATCACCGTATCCGCGTCGCGCGCGACCCTAGTCTCCACCGCCACGCGTTCCCGCGGCGGCGTCTGGAGCAGGCTCATGTCGCGCGCGCCGGTCATGCTCATGTAGAGCGTGCGCGGAATCGGCGTGGCCGAAAGCGTCAGCACGTCCACAACCTGCCGCGCCAGTTTCAGTTTCTCCTTGTGGGTCACGCCGAACCGCTGTTCCTCGTCGATGATCAACAGCCCAAGGTTCTTGAACGAGACCTCTCCCGAGAGCAATGCGTGCGTGCCGATCACAATGTCCACGTGGCCGTTCCGCGTGTCGGCAAGAATCCGTTTCCGCTTGGCGTGCGTCTGGAAACGGCTGACCACCTCGATCCTCACGGGATAGGCGGACATGCGGTCGGTAAAGGTCTCATAGTGCTGCTCGGCCAGCACGGTGGTCGGCACGAGCACGGCGACTTGGCGTCCGTTCATGACCGCAATGAACGCCGCACGCATGGCGATCTCCGTCTTGCCGTAGCCCGCGTCGCCGCAGATTAACCGGTCCATCGGCCGCGGCGCCGCCATGTCGCGTTTGACCTCCGCGATCACCTTTTCCTGATCGGTGGTCTCCTGATACGGGAAGGCCGCTTCGAACTCATGCATCCAAGGCGGCTCGGGATTGCAGGAGAGTCCCTCCACCACCTGCCGCCGCGCCTGCGTCTCGAGCAGGGCGGCGGCGAGATCCGCGACCGCCCGTTCGGCGTCGGCTTTTTCGCGTGTCCAGCGCTTGCCGCCGAGGCGGTGGAGCTTGGCTTTGTGGCCCGCCACGCCCACATAGCGGCTCAGCAGATGAGCGTGCAAAACCGGGACATGCAGTTTCGCACCCTCGGCATATTCGATAGTGAAGACTTCCGAACGGTGGCCGTCCACCTCCACCTCGGTGGACCCGAGAAAACGGCCGATGCCGTGATCGATATGCACCACAAGGTCGCCGGGCTCGAGATCGGCGGCATTCTCCACGCGGCCGCCGCGCGCGGCGGCGTCAGCCGGAGGACGCCGCAAAGCCTGTTTCCGCACGGCATAAAGGTCGGGCTGGGCCGCCACGGTGAGCCCCGGCAGCACGAAGCCCCCCGAAAGCGGGAGGCGCCGGATCTGCACCCGTGTGCCCGCCCCGAGTTCGCGTGCCAGAAGCTCGCAGGTGCCGGCCGTGTCGGCGCAAACGATGACCGTCTCTCCCGCTTCCGCCCGGCGCTCAAAATCGGCGAACAGCCGCTGCCGCGCCTGCGACAGCAACTCGGGATGATGCGCCTCGCCCGCGCCCAGTTCCGCGAGTCCGGGCAACGCGGCGATCTCCAGAGCCAACGCCGGCGTCTGGGCGGGCGGGGGGTCACCTGAGAAGAGCTGGAGCCACGGCTCGCGCGCGGCAGTGCGGGCCGCGAGCTGTTCCCATGAAAGGGGATGACGGATTTTCTCCGGCGGAAAGAGCGTGCCCGCGCGGATCCGGTCGTGGTCGAGCCAGAGTACCGCCGACTTCTCAGGCAACACGTCGACGAGTTGTACCGTGGCGAGCGTTTTGCCGGTGCACGGCGGCAGCCAGACGGATTCGCCCTTTTCCACAGAACACTGCGTTGCGGGATCAAACGTGCGCAACGACTCTAACTCGGTGTCAAAGAACTCAGCCCGCCAGGGCACGGGCGCGGCCGGCGGCCACACATCCAACAACCCGCCGCGCACCGCCAACCGGCCCGGCGCATCCACATCGGCGGCGCGTTCGTACCCCGCCGCGACGAGCCGGGAGACCAGCGCGTCGAACGCGAAATGCGCGCCGACCCGCAGCGTCACGGAGGCTTGGTCAACGGCTTCGGGATCCGGCGCAGGCTGGAGCAGGGCCTGCAACGAGGTGACGATGACCGTGGCCTGACGCGGCGACTCCTGCGTGCCGGGACGGAGCATCCGGATGACGCGCAGGCGTGTTCCCGCCGACTCGGGATCCTCTTCCATCTGTTGCGGAAAGCGCGCGGGCGTCACGCCGCTGTCGCGTCCCAAAGAGCAGAGGTCGCCGTACACGCGCTCGAGGTCGGCCGGCCCCGGTGTGACCGCAAGCGCGAGGCGTGCGGGCGCCTGACGCGAAAGCGCGGCAGCCGTCAGCGCCACCCCCACACCCGGCAACGCGGGTGCGGCCAAACGCGTGGCCTGACTCGGCAACAACGGCGTCAGCAGGCCGGCAAAAAGCTGTGACAGGGAAGACACGACGGCATTATGTTAGCCGAAGCCGTGCGCGATGTCGAACGCGCCCGCGGACGACCACCGCTCACGGAGCCTTACGCACGCCGCGCCAACCGCCGACATCATACCGGGTGTTGCCCGAAAGTGCCCCGTACGAGCGGTCCGACACGCGCATATACGTGCTCGCACTTTTCCAATCGCCGCCACGAACGCAGCTGCCGTTTGAGTCCGCTGCCGGCCAATCTGCCGGCAACGTCACCGTTCCCGCGCCATGCGACCCCGTGAAAGCCCGTCCCTTCGCGTGCCCTACCGATACCGGGCGTTTCCACAGATTGCCGCTCAGTTCCATGATGCCCCATTACGACGCGCCTGCGGCAACCCGGCCGCTGTTCGCCGTGGCGAAGGCCCCCGCCCGGATCGGCCCCTTGGCGCTGGCGGAATTGTTATAGGTGCAGTTCGCGGTCGCCGGCAATGCCGCTTCGGCCGCTGTCCCGTCGTTGATGTAGTTCGTGGTTTGGAACAGGTCCACGCTCCCCCACGCATACTCGTTCGTCACCGGATTGAGCGGGCCCCGGCAGGCCTTCTCGTATTCCAACTCCGTCATCGGCCGCAGGCCCGCCCACGCCGCGTAGGTTGCCCCGTCCTCCCAGTTCAGAAAGTTGCAGGCCCGGTCCGGCACGCTGGCCGTGAAGCCCGGGTGCGACCCGCTGATCGTATAGCGGCTGCCCGTGCTGGCGGCGCTATAGCGGGTTCCCGCCTGCGCCGGGGTCAGCAGGTTCAGGAAGTCCGCGTACTGTCCCTGCGTGATGGGGTATTTCATGCAGTAGAAGGCGCTGTAGCCCTTGGGGAAGGCGTTGGAAAGCGTGCCTGTGCCGCCGATGCCGTTGTTTCCCGAGGGCGCTGTCCCCCAGAGATTCCCCGCGGAATTGGTGATCAGCAACGCGCCCTCGCCAGCGATCATGAACGGGATTGTCGCGCCGCTCACCCACGAGCCGTCCGTGAAGCTGCCCGATTCCGAGGTGCTGCCTGATCCCACCTTGAACGCGCCCTGCGCCACATAGACCATCTCGATGGCCTGAACCGAGACGTCGATCTCAGAGCCCGCGCCGTCGGCTTGCCTGTTCCAACGCAGTTTCACGGTCTTGTCGAAACTGCCCGAACCGGCGGCCGACCGGTAGATGAAGGCACCGACGCCGTCCGACGCCGAGATCGTCACCCCGTCTGGCGCCGTGTGCGCGGACGGGTCCAAGGTGGCGTGGCTCCACGCGCCTGCGCTAGTGTCCCGCCACTTGATAAACACCCACGCCGCATCCCAGTTCTCGACATCGAGATTCGCGCCGGAGACGTTGTACGCCCCCACTTCCGTCCATGCCGCCCGCCACGAGTTGGACCAGGACACGGTGAACTGCACGTCCACTGTGCCGGCCGGCGTTCCGGCACCTTCAAGCGACAACGCAGTCACCCTGATGTTGTTTCCGAGAGCCGCTCCCGCCCAAACAGCCAGAAACAGACTTCCAAAAATACGCATCCACCCTGTGGTTTTCATTTCCGCTCTCATCACGCTTGTTCCCTTGTGTTATGGAGTGTAACGTTCTTGCTTTAGCGAATGCTCATTATCGTCCCGCGCAGCGGAACCTTCAGCCCGGACGCCGCCAAGGCAGCATACCCGTCAAAGCTCCCGCCGTGGAACCGCACAAGGGACGCCAGAAACGCGTCCCTGTAAAAGCTGACCGAGTCATAGCCGTCATGACTCCCGCCGTGGAACCGGTCGCCGGCAAACGCATCCGCCCGAGCGCAGGAAACGCCGAGCGCCAGAGCCGCCAGCGTCGGCAGGACGGCCAGTCTCCTTGTCTTTCGCATAATGTTCCCTTTCCACCCGCATCTCGCAACGTGAACCGGAACAGACCGCACGCCCTTCGGCGTAACCGCAGAACGTACCGGAAGGTATATTTTGTTTTATTATGCGGGGGGGAAGGGAAAGAGTCAACCCCCGACTTCAGGCGATTTTACCATACCGCTTTGCGTTTTACTCCCAGGGACAGATCCGCTATATTTTTTCGCATGTTTACAGGCTATACCCCCGAACTCATGGACGACCTCCGGTTCCGCTGGAAAAGAGTGCAGAAAGCCCTGTGCGAAACCGGAGCCGATGCCCTGCTGGCGGGCACCAACGTCAACCTGCTCTACCTTTCCGGCCGCATCTTCATGGGGCACATCTACCTGCCCGCCGAAGGCGAGCCGCTGTTCTTCGTGCGCCGGCCAGGCGGCCTTACCGGCGCAAACGTGACCGATATCCGCAAGCCGGAACAACTTCCCGACCTTCTGCGCGATGCGGGCATCACCCTTCCCGGAAAACTCCTGTTGGAGAGTGACGACCTGACTTTCAGCGAACACACGCGCCTTTCCGCCGTCTTCCCCGGCGCCGTCCTCTCAAACGGCTCGGCCCTCTTGCGCAAGTGCCGTACCGTCAAGACCCCTTACGAGATCAGGATCATGAAGAAAACGGGCAGCCGCCACGCCGCGGTCGTCGCGCAGTTCGCCTCGGTCTACGAGCCCGGCATGACCGACCAGCAATGGTCCGTCCAAATGTTCAGGCTGATGCTTGAGGCCGGGAGCCTCGGACTCTTCAGAATCGCGGGGGGCAGCATGGAGGGTTTCATGGGCACCATCCTGGCCGGCGACAACGGCGGGGCGGCATCGCCTTACGACTTCGCTCTCGGCGGCGCGGGCCTGCACCCTTCACTGCCGGTCGGGCAGAGCGGCGTCAAGCTGGCGGAAGGCATGGCCGTCATGGTGGACATCGCCGGCAATTTCTACGGGTACCTCACCGACTGCACGCGCACGTTCTCCATCGGCCGGCTCCCGCAAAAAGCGTATGACGCGCACCGGCTCTCGTCCGACATCCAGCAGGCGATCGCGGCCGCAGGGACACCCGGCGCGCGCTGCGAGGATCTCTATGCGCTCGCGCTGAAAATGGCCGACGGCGCGGGGTTCGCCGACCACTTCATGGGGTTCGCGCAAAAAGCGAAGTTCGTCGGGCACGGCACAGGCCTGGTGATCAACGAACAGCCCGTGCTCGGCGTTCGTTCGAAAGAGACGCTTGAGGCGGGCATGTGTATCGCGCTGGAACCCAAGTTCGTGCTTCCCGGAACGGGTGCGGTCGGCGTGGAGGACACCTTCCTGGTCACCCCCTCCGGCATGGAGAACCTCACTCCCTGCGACCCCGCCCTGCACGTTTTATGAGCCGGCCGCCGAAATCGGGGGTTGCCGGGTTTCGACTTGGGGTGGTATAGTTTTGAGCAAGGGAAAACAAAAAAATACGTTGTACAGCGGGGGACTCTATGCGACAAGTTGGAATTTCGCGGCGCGGTTTTCTAAAGGCAGGTCTGGCGGCCGGGGCCGTCGCATGCCCGACGATCATCCCGGCGCGCGTGCTGGGGCAGCAGGCCCCGTCGAAAAAGATCCAGGTGGGCGTGATCGGCTGCGGCCGCATCGCGGGCGGGATGGATATCCCCGGCCTCTGGAACAATCAGGATTTGGCCGTTCCCGTGGCGCTGTCGGACTGCGACATCAAGCGGATGCGCGCCACCCGGCAGAAAACCCGGCAGCTTTTCGCCGGCGATTTGCCGGACCTGAAGCTGTACCAAGACTACCGGGAACTCTTGGCGGACCGGTCGGTCGACGCGGTCATGATCTGTACGCCCGATTTCTGGCATGCGCAACAGTGCGTGGAGGCGGCCTTTGCGGGAAAAGACGTGTACGTGCAGAAGCCCCTCGCCATGAGCGTTTATGAGAGCCGCTGCATTGTGGAGGTCATGAAAAAGACCGGGCGGATCTTCCACATCGGTACGCAACAGCGTTCGGAAGGCAAAAGCACCTTCGGCCCCCAGTTCCGCAAAGCGGCCGAATACGTTCTCAACGGGCGCCTCGGACGGATCAAGACGGTCGAAATCGGGTTGCCTCAGGAACCCAAGGAACCCGCCGACTGGCCGCTTGTCCAACCCGTGCCCGACACCTTCGATTACGACAAGTGGCTGGGCTACACGCCCGCCGCGCTGTACTCCGAGCTCCGCACCCACCCGCAAGGCAAGGGGGAGGAGTCTGACTTCGGACGCCCCGGCTGGATGACCATCCGCGAATACAGCATGGGCATGATCGCCAACTGGGGCGCGCATCACATCGACATCGCCCACTGGGGGCTGGGTATGGAGAATTCCGGGCCCACGGACATCCAGGGGCACGCCGATTTCCCAAAACGCCGTCTCTGGAATGTGCACGGCTCACTCGACATGCGCTTGACGTATCCCGGCGGCACCGTCCTGCACATCGCCGACGATAACGTCTTCCCCAACGGCGTGCGTTTCGTGGGAGAAAAGGGGTGGATCTTCTGCGGCCGCGGATCCGTCAAAACCATGTCGAACGATCCGGGCGCGGGCGGCAAACACGGCCGGTGGCGCCCCCTTGAGGCGAGTGCGAAGAGTCTCATCGAAGGCGAGGTGGAGAAGAAACTGCCGCGCAACCCGAACAACCACCACCGCCCCTGGCTGGAGAGCATCAAGACGCGCCAGCCCACCAACACCCAGCCCGAGGCCGCGCACCGCACCACGACCGCGTGCATCCTGGCCTTTACGGCGATGAACCTGAGGCGCGGCTTAACGTGGGATCCGGCGACGGAGCGGTTTGTGGGCGACGACGCGGCCAACGCAACGCTTTCTCGCCCCGAACGCGCACCCTACGGCGTGCGCAACGCCCTCAAGCGAGCCGGCTGGAACGTGCCCTGATCCGGACCGGGCGGTCAGTCGCTGATGCGGCCCGCCCACGGCAATTCTGGGCCGCCGACCGACGCCACCGCGTTCTTGCCCGCATCGGGGCCCATCGCATGCGCGCCCAGGCAGAGCGTCAGCAGCAGCAGCACAACCGCGGCCACAGCAGCAGCCGCCACAGCGACGGCGGTGAAAGCGGACGACTCCTGCTTTTCCGGCAGGTTCAGCGCGCTGATCGGCGTCATCTGCACGTTTTCCGGGAACGCCTCACCCGGCGTGCCCTCCCCGGCTGACGCGCCCTCCGCTTTGGCTCCCGGACGCTTGATCTTGAGCGTTTTCTTCTGCGTGATGGCACCGGTCTCCGGTGTTTTCGTCTCGGCATTCGGCAACACACTGTCCGGGATGCGCGACGTCTGGCGGATCGGGGTCGTCGAACTCTTCGGCGCGGAAGGCGCCGCCGCAAGATCCGACGGGCGTTTCAGGCGGATGGTTTTCGGCTCGGCCTTGTCAACGCTCATCGGAGACATCGGTGCCACGCCGATCGCGGAATCCAGCGAGATGCGCGACGTCTTCGATTTGGAGGCCTGCACTTGCACGCCCGACAGCGGCTTGGGCCCGTCCGGCAGCGGGTGTGAACCCGGCGCGGGCGGAGGCTGAGGCTGCAACGGCGAGACCGCGGGCACAGGGGCAGGAGGTGTGGCCGGCTGCGGCGTCCCCGGCACGCGAGCCCCCGCAGGCGCGGGCATCACCGGGCGCAAACGCACCGTGGCCGGCGCGGCCATTACCGGGCGCGGCGCGGCAGCCGTCTCACCCTTCTGCGTCACAGGCTCGGCCCCCTGCACCTCCGGCATCGGCACGCGCGCTGTGGAGCGGGGATTGGCGGGAGCCGGAGTCTGGATACCGACAGCCGGCGGTGCCGCATGTGCGGCGGCGGCGGGTGCAACGGCGGGCTTCAGCCGCACCGTGATCGGACGCGGCGCGTTAGGCACACCCGGCGCCGCGCCTTCCGGCTTGGCAAAAGGTGACACTTTGGGGGGAATCGCTCCTTGGGGTACCTGATCCTGTTCGGCCATAACTTGTGTCTCCGTCTCGCTTATTCGACAGCCGCATTAGACGGCCATCACTTCCGCCTCTTTGTTTTTCAACTCACTGTCAATCTTCGCAATATGGGCATCGGTCGCCTTCTGCACCTCATTCAGCCCGCGGTCGCGCTCGTCTTCCGTGATCTTGCCGTCCTTCTGCAACGCCTTGACCGCCTCGTTCGCGTCGCGGCGCACGTTACGCACCGCAATGCGCGCCTCTTCCGACTGGCGCTTCGCCACCTTCACGATCTCTTTGCGGCGCTCCTCGTTCAACTCCGGGATCGGCACGCGGATCACGCGCCCGTCGTTCCGCGGGGTCACGCCGAGATTGGCCGCCAGAATCGCCTTCTCAATCTCCGGCAAGGCGGTCGGGTCATACGCGCTGATCACGATCAGACGGGGCTCGGGTGTCGAGATGTTGGCGATATCGCGCAACCGCGTCGGCACGCCGTAATACATCACCTGCACGCCGTCCACCAGCGCCGGCGACGCCTTGCCCGTGCGCAGGCCGGAAAACTGATCCTTCACCATCTTCAGCGTATTGTCCATTTTCTCGATCATGTCGAGAAGCACATCGTCCAACGTATCCATGGCAGCTCTCCTCGTCTACTCGGCCGCCCGGTCCCCCGGCGCAGCCAAGCCTGTCATCCTCAATCATCCGATCTGGGCCTTGTCGCCGACCAGCGTGCCGATGGTCTCGCCACACACGATCCGCTCCAGGGCGCTCTCGTCATAAAAATCGAAAACCACAATCGGTATCCGGTTGTCCATGCACAGCGCGAACGCCGCAGAATCCATCACCTTCAGCCGCTTGTGCAAGGCGTCTTCGTATGACACCTTCTCATACCGCGTCGCGTGGGGATCCACGTTCGGATCCGCCGTGTAGATCCCGTCCACCTTCGTGGCCTTCAGCAGCACCTCCGCGCCGATCTCGCTCGCGCGCAGCGCCGCCGCCGAGTCGGTGCTGAAATACGGGTTGCCGGTGCCGCCCGCAAAAATCACCACGCGCCCCTTCTCGAGATGGCGCATCGCCTTGCGCTGAATGAACGGCTCCGCCACCTGGTGCATCTCGATGGCCGTCTGCAAGCGCGTCTCCAACCCCAACTGCTCCAGCGCATTCTGCATCGCCAGCCCATTGATGATCGTGGCCAGCATGCCCATGTTGTCGCCCGTGGTGCGGTTGACTCCCTTGGACTCGCCCTTGAGCCCGCGGAAGATATTCCCGCCGCCCAAAACGATCCCGGTCTGAACACCCAGTTCGACGATCCGCGACACGCGGCGAGCCATCGAAGCCAAAGCGTCGGGGTCGATACACTCGCCCGAGGCCCGGTTGCCCAGAACCTCGCCGCTCAGTTTCAGCACAATCCGCTTGTATTTGACTCTGCCGCCCCGTTGCGTTTCCAGAAACGACCCCTTTCAGCACAGTATTAGAAACGGTCAATAGCTTACCGGAACCCCCAAAAAAGGTAAACCGCTTTTTTGAGTTCTGCCAGCGACGACAAAGTCTATTCCATTTTCTTATTTGCGCATGCGGAGAAAACGCGTTATTTTATAAAAAAGTGATCTGCGTGGACAGTTCAAGATCAATTCATTTTTTGTCAGCGTATAAGAGGCCTTACCGCAGATGCTTGTTGATCATGCCAGACAGAAGAAAGCGGGACGAGAGGTGAGGAGACGTTAAAAGTTTTTGTTTGTAGCTGTGTGTGCGATGACGATTTTACTGGTGACGGGGCACGCCCTGACGCAGGATACCGCCAACGCCGGAATCGCCCTTACCGCCGCGAAGGCGCAGCCGGCACCGGCGACGCCGCTGGAGATGGCGCTGCGGCTGGAGAGGGAACAGGCGATGGGCGCGGGCATACTCATGCCTGATCCGGAGCGGCAAGTCCGGTTGAGCGGCGGTGTCATCCCTCTGGATGACAAGAGCGAAGGGTTCCCGACCGACTTTTTTAAAGGGCTTGTGCCGGATGAAATCAACGGCGTCGAGGCGTGGCGTGCAACGCTGCGCACAGACGATGTTAGCGGCAACATGCTGTTTTACAACGCGGCCGGAGAGGTCTTCTGGACGGTCGCCGCTGACGCGGCCGTCTGGTCTGCGGACTGGATCGCCCGGCTTCATAGCCCCGACTGCAAAGCCGCGGACTTTTTCAGCACCAAGCAGGTGCTGCAGACGCTGAGCGAAAAGCAAACACGGGTGAAGGTATCGGAAGACGTCCTTTACCGTTCGGTTTGGTTGGCCACGCAGCAGTACCTCCTGCCGTCTCATGTGGAGCTGACGTTCACTTTCATCTTGAAGGATGATCTCGACGCTTATCGCGCCGCAGGAGCGGCGGCGCGGTCGTCGGACGCAACCGTCATGTCGATGCCGATGTCGATGTCCGCACCGCTGACCGGCCTGGCCGTGACGGGTTTCGCGGCCGACACGAACGGTGTCGCACTCTCCGCCGCGTGGCCGACGGGCACGGCCATCGCGGGAGACGCGCTGGACATCTTTTTCACCCGCACCCTGATTCCGCCCGCCTGGACGAACATGTGGCGGGTCGCGGTCGACCCTGCGGCGAACACGCTTGATGTCGCCATCCCCCGTTCCGAACTCCCGCCCGCACCAGAGGCCGTCCCCGCCGCTTGCGTGACGAACATCGTCCCGTCCGCCTACGATCCGGGCGTCATGGTCACTAACATCATATGCACCAACGCGGTATGGCTGACCGACTCCTGTTTCTTCCGGCTCGCCGACCTCGCCGACACCGACGGCGACGGACTGACCGACGCCTGTGAAAAATGGATGTGCGGGACACGATCCGACCTTACGGACACGGACGGCGACACGCTCGATGACGGCTGGGAAATCAAATACGGGCTGAACCCGTTCGTCCAAGACGATCCCATCGCCGACCCCGACGACGACGGCCTGACACACGCCGAGGAATGTGCGGCGGGGACAGATCCGTTTAACGGCGACACCGACGGCGACGGGTTGGGCGACAGCGCGGAGCTTCGAGGCGTTCACCCGTCATACAGCGTCGGAGAGTGGGTCGATACTCCATTTTGGCCAAACCTCTTATACAAGACCTGGGCCGACCCCGTACGGAACTGGAAAAACGTGCCTCTCCCGTTCCCGCTTCAAGCCGGTGGGCACGCGCTCTCCAACGTGACGATCAGCGCGTCCGGAATGCTCGCGTTCCATGATGCCACTTTCACGAACTGCCTGTACGGTGTCTACGGCGACAACCTCCAGTTGGTGTCACCGGCACTCGGAACGCAGGTCGACACAAATGCCCCGCTGATTGTGGCCGCTTTCTGGGACGATCTCCAGTTGGTGTATAATGAGGCGTCTTACGTGCGGATGTCCGAAGTGACTACGAACGGTACCCGGCGTTGCTTGATCGAGTTTGTGAACATGAATGTCCTCACTCCCCAATACGGTGACGGCGGGCGGGTCTCGTTCCAGATAGTGTTCACGGAAGGCGTGACCAACCGGCTGTCCGTGCTCTACCGCGATGCGGGCGGGGAATACGCGACCGGCAGGTCGGCCACGTTCGGCTTCAGAACCCCTGACGCGACGCTGCAAGTCGCGTACAACCTGATCGGCAGCGTTTACAGCGGGCTCCGCCTAAACTACTTTCTCGGTCCAGGCACCGACCCGCTGGACAGCGACACGGATAAGGACAGTCTCCCGGACGGCATCGAATACGCCGTGCCCCTTAATACCGACCCTCTCTGCGGTGACACCGACTGCGACGGACTGACGGACGGGGAGGAAACAGAGCTTGGCACCAACCCTCACGACCGCGACACGGACGGCGACGGTTTGACGGACGGTGAAGAGGTTTTCACGGTCCGCGCCGGGAACACGGACGTCCCTTGGTTCGAGGTGTCGGGCGGAACAAACCTCTTCCCCGGCACGTCAAGCTCGACTCTGAACCACGGGAACAAGGCCATGCTCCTGCCGTTCCCGTTCACCGCCGGAAGGGTCACGTTCACGCATCTGTCGGCTAACGCGAACGGACTGATCGGGCTGTACGGTGCGGGCGGGAGCAGTCTGACTTCCAGCAGCGACGTCAACTATGACTTGGAAACGAATGACGCGGTTGACTTCGGCAGGGTGTCCATGGCCGTCGCGGCGTTCTGGGACGACCTGATGCTCTATCCGGCGCAACTCGGCTCCTCGGTCACGATGGCCGACATCCATACCAACGGGAACCGCTTCTGCGTGATCCAGTACCTGAACGCGGGGTTCACGGGAGCCGGGGAGCCCTCTGTCAGCAACCGGGTTTCCTTCCAAATCGCGTTCGCCGAGGGCGTGTCGAACCGGGTGACGGTTCTTTTCAAAGACGCGTACGGAAAAGACGACGGCAGGTCGGCCACGCTCGGCGCCCAAACTGCCAGCCAGCACGCGCAGTATTCATACAACAGAGCAACCGTCAGCAACGGGCTGGAACTGGTGTACGCCCTAGGATACGGCACAAAACCTCTCGTCCGCGATTCGGACGGCGACGAGGTGACCGACGGGGATGAGGCCCATGACCACCACACCGACCCGCTGGCCATCGACACCGATGGCGACGGCCTGACCGACGGGTGGGAGGTCGGCCACAGTGCCAACCCGCTGTCAACCGACACCGACGGCGACACGCTCCCGGACGGCTGGGAAGCAACATACGGCTGGCCTCTGACCGTCTTTAATGATCCGGGGGCCGACCCCGACGGCGACGGGCTGAACAACGTCCAGGAGGCGGCATTCGGCACGAATCCGGAAAAGCCCGACACGGACTCGAACCACCTGGCCTCGTTCCAGATGGTGTTCACGGAAGGTCTTTCAAACCGGGTCTCTGTGCTCTACCGGGCGGCGCAGGGTAACGGGGACGGCCGGTCGGCGACCCTCGGCATCCTGTCGGCCAGCCACGCGATCCAGTATTCGTACAACACCAACAGCGTCGCGCCGGGGCTGAAACTTACCTACCGCATCGGAACGGACACCGATCCGCTCGTGCGCGATACGGATAACGACGGCCTTGGGGATCGCGACGAAACGTTCGTGTGGCACACCGACCCCTTCGTGGCGGACAGCGACGGCGACCTCTGGCTGGACGGCTGGGAAGCGCAGAACTACAACCCCGGCACGGGTGCGTTCGACCCCTGTGTCTATGATGCATGGGACGCCGACCCCGACGAAGACGGGCTGACCAACGTCGAGGAGTTCGACAACGGCACAAACCCCAACAATAACGATACGGATAATGACCTGCGGCCGGACGGGGTGGAGGTTGCGGGTGCTTCCGACCCCAGAAGCGCAGCCAGCACCGAACCCCAGGCGTCGGTCCCCGTGCACATCTGGTTCGGCGACCTGAGCCCTAGCAACTCAGAAAAATACAAACTGATCGTCACGCCGCTCTCCGGCGACGACCGGGGCGAAATGACGCGCGTCAACCGCGAATTCGGTGCCCCGGAGTATTTCGATGTGCCCCTCATCAAGGGTGCCCGGTACAGGGTTGCGCTCGAGCAGCACAGCACCAATCTGGAGGCTGGCCCCGACGGCGACTACACGCTCACCGTCTCAAACGCCCTGATCTCCTGCTCTTCCAATGAGAGCCAGGGCGGCACCGGCACCGTCGCGCCGGGCGTGTTCCTCTGCGCCGAAGACCCGGACGGGCTGCTGGGCACGCATGCGACCGCACCGGAGGACACGCCGTTCGAGGGCAAAGGTAAGAGCGTGATCCTCACGCTCCACAGCATCGAGATCACGCCGCACGAGCTTCTGGGATGCCCGCACTGCCTCGCCGGCACCGTGTTCGCCCTGACCAACAGCTACGCCCCCGGCGGCGTCATTTGGAAGATCACCCCCACGGTGGCGGGCGGCGCGACCATCGCCGGGAGCAGCCAGAGCGCCGTGTTCTCGCCCGGCTCGATCGGCACCAACTATACGATCACCGCCACTTCCGCCGCCGTTTCCGCGTGCTCCAACACCGCCCACGTCACCGTCTGCGTGCCGGGGCCGATTACGCAGGTGGACGGCCCTTATGACGTTCCGACGATGGGCTATAAGGAAACCATTCACAAGTTTTCGCCGACCCCGGCGACAACAGTAGCCGCCCAGCATTTCTGTTTCGTTCAGTATATGAAGGGTTACATGCGGCGTGGTGACGGATCCTATTTTGAATTTATGCAATATAGCGGCCAAGTGACAAACATGTATTTTGCTGCTTGGACGCTTGACTCTCTTGATGATGATCCGGTTTATGGAACCTATTCACATTGGGGACACATGCCCGATGAAAGCCTCCCGAACACGTACTTTGTGTGGGACTCGCCGCATCCCAATCCTTTCGACAGCGGAACGAAGTGCGACATGCAGTTCCGAACCGGCATCTACTGCATCAAAGGCGTCCCAGAGACGGGCGCTGCCAATCAACCTTATGTCGGAACCCCCTTTGAAGAAAAGACATGGGTCTATCAGGTGACCGTCACCAACGACGCTTCAGGAAACTTGATTTTTACGCATCCCTAATCACCAGAGGAGTAATGTTATGAAAATGATCGCGGTTTTGTTGCCTATGCTTTCGCTAACCATGATGGATGTGCTTAGCGCTGGCACTAACGCGCTTCCGGACAAAGGAATCGCTTCCATCGTCATTGATGCGGACTCTCGCATTCCAAGCAACCAATGGGACGAGAACATGTCTAAGCAACACGACTTAACAGCGAACATGCCAGACCTATCAGCCACCCTTTCACCAACAGGAACTGTATTATTGGCTACTCTCAATCGTCTTTTTATTGTCGAACAAAATGATCCGGATATCGCTCGTGGACTCTTCCCATCGCCAAAACAAGACCGGCGTCGAATTATTGACCTGAGATTGTTACTTGCCCGCGAAAAAATCATCCCCATTTGGAACGGTAAAACATGGGTTGACGGATGGTCTCTGATTTCTAACGGATACGAACTTCCCAAAGAATTGGCTGACATGTTGGTTAACATGAATTATACGGAACAAAACCTCGGTTTTTCTTGTGTTCCCGCCGAAGAGAGAAACAACATTACTGTTAGTGGCGAATATTGGTTTAGAATGGGGCAGAATCGCGGCAAACTTCTCAGAGCCGGCTATCCTACAGCATTCGACAAGACCTTCGGCATCTGGCGCATCACGGACACGAACACCCCCGCAGCATCGCCGACACCGTGACGACAATGAAAAACACACTGATTCTTAGTACAGCTTTCGCAGTAATGACGACAGCCATGGTTCTCTCATCCGTCGCCGAACAACCGTCGGGTGCCAGCCAGAGACTTGCGTTAACCAATTCATTTGACGTTTACATATTGAGACTCAAGCAGCTTAGTCAACAGGATGCGCAAGGACTCAACACCTTCCAAAGCGACCGGGCTGGCGAACTCCAGAAATGCTGTTCATCCACGGAGGCAACCAACAAAACGCCTTCTATTCTCTCGGCAAAGGCACATGAACTTCTTTCGTCATTGAAAAGCCCCGTCGATACCTCTCGGACTGTTGTTCCTCTTCTTGAAAACAAGCCACTCTGCCGCCAGTTGTTTGATGAACAAGTTGTTCCTGTTTGGACGGGGACAAATTGGATCGACAGCCGTTACTTGGCCTTTAACGGATTTACCCCTCCTGATAAAATTCAGAAGCACTTAATGGAATTGAATTACTGGGAACAAAATTTTGGCGTACATTCTGAACCAGAACGCGCAAAAGAACCTTTTTCAGGAAGAAACACTGGAAAGATTAATGGATTGCGCTTAGCAATAATCAACAACGGATTTCTTGTGAAATACGATACGACCTTCGGCATCTGGCGCATCACGGGCACCAACGTCCCAGCGGCGCGGTTGCAGTGAAGAGAATGGATCGCAGAATAAGTTGGCGTTGATTTCTTGGGCGTCCACTCCCTTGTCATAGTAAGCCAAACGCGGCCTATTTTTGTTTGCGTGAGCCACCCGTTTCGGCTATCATACGCCTTTTTGAACAACGGATTTGAAGCGCCGGAACCATGCGCAGACGCGTGACCGGCCCCAATCTTAGGAGGACACATCATGGCTTACCAAATCACAGACAAGTGCGTGGCTTGCGGGCTCTGCAAAGAGGCCTGCCCGGTCGAAGCGATCAGCGAGGGTTCCCCCATTTACAAGATCGATCCCGACAAGTGCATCGATTGCGGCGCCTGCTCCGGCGAGTGCCCGAACGAGGCGATCATCGCGGGCTAATTCCCCGACGCTCTTATCCGGACAAAAAAGGCGGCAGGGGTTAACCTGCCGCTTTTTCTTTTTAACGCCTGCCACAGGGTGCGGCCTCATGCAAAGAAGCACGCTGAAAACGACAGGGGGCAAGTGTGAAAAAGGTTATCTTACTGGTTGCGGGTCTATTCGCCATTGCAACTCCCGGTTGGGCGGATGTCGCTTGCCCGGGCGACTATCCCGGGCATCTCCAAGGCATCGCCACGGACGAAAGCGGAAACATCTATTGGTCCTGGACCACGTTTCTGGTCAAGACCGGCGCAACGGGCACGCTATTGGCAAAAGTCCCCGTTCCCAAGCATTACGGCGATCTGACATGGCACGACGGCAAAGTCTATGTGGCCGTAAATTTCGGGCTGTTCAACAAGGAACCGGGGAAAGCCAAGTCGTGGGTCTGTGTGCATGACGCGGAAACACTTGCCTTGCTCTCCTCGAACGCGGTGCCGGAGGTTGTACACGGCGCAGGCGGAATCGAATGGCACAACGGGCATTTCTTTGTGGTCGGAGGGCTGCCGGCGACACACACGGCCAACTATGTGTACGAGTATACGGAGTCCTTCGCGTTCGTGAAACGCCATGTGATTGAAAGCGGGCAGACCCTCCTGGGCATCCAGACCGTTTGCCGCATGAGGGATGGCATCTGGTGGTTCGGGTGTTACGGCAAGCCCTCGGTCGCGTTGAAAACAGACGACCGCTTCACTTTTTGCGGCAAGTATCGCTTCAACGGAGCCTACGGCCTGGCCCGAACCCAAAACGACGGCACGCTGCTGGTCGCCACAAACCGCCTGTCCAGAAAACGCAACTCTGCATCGGCCCGGCCCGTCAAAACGGAAACCGTCACGGCGGTCATTCAAGAAGACAAACGCTGAGGGCGGACACGCACGGGCGACATCTCACGCGGTTTCAGGTACGCGGTTTCAGGTCACAAGAAGAGTTGACCGCCCGTGGGGGAACCGCTAAACTCACGGCGCTTTTAAGGGCGGTACGTGCCCGTGACGGGTGAAGCGGAGTATTCTTTCCGCAAAAGGAGGCAGGGATGCAAGCAGAACAATCCGCAAATCCTGAGATTGATGCGGCCGTGTTAAAGGGATACGCGGATCAGATTCGCGCGACGGGAAAGATCGAGCCGGCGCTGTACGAGAAATACAATGTCAAGCGCGGCCTCCGCAATTCGGACGGGACGGGTGTGCTGGTGGGGCTGACCTGCATCGGCAGCGTGCACGGGTACGTGATCTCCGAGAGCGAGAAGGTTCCCGTTCAAGGGCAACTCTTGTACCGGGGTATCGACGTCAACGATCTCGTGCGGGGCTTCCAGGGCGAGAAGCGCTTCGGGTTCGAGGAGTGCGCGTATCTGCTGCTGTTCGGCGAACTGCCCAAGGCGGATCAACTGAAGGGGTGGAACGAACTCTTGGGCTCGTACCGCCGGCTGCCGGACGGGTTCAAAGAGAGCGCGATCATCCGCGCGCCCGGCAAGGACCTCATGAACAGCATCGCGCGGGCGGTGCTGATGGCCTACATTTACGACCCGGCGCCCGACAAGCTGGACATTGAGACGACGCTGCGGCAGAGCATTGAGCTGATTGCGCAATTCCCGACCATCGCCGCCTATGCGTATCAGGCCAAGGCCCACTACCACATGGGGCAGAGCCTGATGATGCGCTATCCGGAGAAAGGGAAGAGCACGGCCGAAAACTTCCTGATGCTCATCCGCGAGGACGGCATGTACACGCAGCTCGAGGCGGAGCTGCTCGACCTGTGCCTGGTGTTGCACGCGGAGCACGGCGGCGGCAACAACTCGGCGTTCACCACGCATGTCGTGACCTCATCGTTCACCGATTCCTACGCCGCGATCGCGGCCGCCACGCTGGCGCTCAAGGGGCCGCGCCACGGCGGCGCCAACCTCCGCGTGATGCGGCAGATGCGCGAGATCAAAGAGAATGTCGAGCATTGGGACAACGAGGGCGAGGTCGCCGATTATCTCACCAAAATCCTCGCCAAGAAGGCCGGCGACGGCACAGGCCTGATTTACGGGCTTGGGCACGCGGTCTACACCCTGTCCGACCCGCGCGCCAACATGCTGCACGAGAAGGCGCGCGACTTGGCTAAAGCCAAAGGCCGCGAGGAGGAGATGAAGCTGTATGAGGTCGTCGAGAAGATCGGCCCCGAAATCTTTAACCGGAACCGCGCCAAGCCGCGCGACCTGTGCGCCAACGTGGATTTCTATTCCGGCTTTGTTTACGACATGCTCAATATCCCGCTCGACCTCTATACGCCGATCTTCGCGATCTCGCGCGTGGTGGGGTGGTGCGCGCACCGGATTGAGGAACTGCTGAACGGCGGGCCGATCATCCGCCCGGCCTACAAGGCCATCTTTGAGCAGCGCCCCTATAAGCCGATGACCGAAAGGATGTGACGGGCGTACGGTTCTCGTGGGAGGGTGCGATGGAGATCAGGAATTACAGGCCCACGATGCGGTACCGCCCTTTCGGCACAAAGACCGACGTGCTGGTCTCCATGTTGGGGATCGGCGCGATGCGCCTGCCCGCCACCGACGGCAAGATCGATGTCCCGCGTTCGGTCGACCTGATCGAGACCGGTTTCGACGGCGGGATCAACTACATCGACACCGCCTATGCGTATAACGACGGCGCGAGCGAGCAGACCGTCTGCCGCGCGCTGAACAACGGGTGGCGCGGCAAGGTCTATGTGGCGACGAAGATGCCGGTCTGGGAGCTGGAGAAACCGGGCGACCAGGACCCGCGCCTGCAGACGCAGCTTGCGCGCCTGCAGACGCAGCGCATCGATTTCTACCTCTTGCATTCGCTCAACAAACGGTACTGGGAAAACGTTCTCAAATCGGACTCGCTCGCGTGGCTGGACGCGGAAAAGCGGCGCGGGCGCATCCGGTTCGCGGGGTTCTCCTTCCATGACGACATCGAGATGTTCAAGACGATCCTCGACGCCTACGACTGGGACTTCTGCCAGATTCAGTACAACTACGCGCAGCACGACATCCAGGCGGGCACGCGCGGGTTGCGGTACGCGCACAACAAAGGGGTCGGCGTGGCCGTGATGGAGCCGCTGTTCGGCGGTTTCCTGACCGGGCCGCAGATGCCCCCCGGGGCGAACCGCCTGTTCGAGGAGGCCGGAATCAACCCCGTGTCGAGCGCGCTGCGCTGGGTCTGGAACCAGCCGGAACCGGCCGTGGTCCTGAGCGGCATGAACGAGAAGAGCCAGATGAGGGACAACCTTCACACCGTGGAGACCGCGGATGTGGGCGTGCTCACCGGGCGCGAGCAGCAGGTGCTCGAAAAAGTCTGCCTCTACATGCGCGAGAACGTGCCGATCCCGTGCAGCAAATGCGGGTACTGCCTCAAGAGCTGCCCGGTGGGCGTGAAGATCCCCGTCATGTTCGACATTTACAACAAGCACCTGCTGGTGGGGCGCAGGCACGCGCTGCAGCCGGCGCTGTACAAGAGCAACCTGCCGAACGAAAAGGCTTCGGCCTGCATCCGCTGCGGCGCGTGCAAGAAACACTGCCCGCAGTCGATCGACATCCCGGCCTGGCTGGAGAAGGTGGCTGCCGAATTCGAAAAAGGAGGTCCTGCATGACGAACGTGAATACACACTCCGCCGCTGAACTGATCCAAAAACCGATCGCCGATGTGCAGCACGCGCTGGCCGACGAAGTCTCACAAGGACGCGAAGTCATTGATATCGCGATGCGCTGGTTGGCCGAGAACGGCATCAGCTTCTTGATCAACGTGCTGGTTGCGCTGCTGCTGCTCGCGACCGGCACGGTGGCGATCCGCTTTCTGACGCGCGCGACCCAGAAGGCGCTGGCGAAATCCGGCCGCGTGAACGCGCTGCTCCAGAACTTCCTCTGCAGCGTGGTCAACAAGACCGCTTGGGTGCTGCTGCTGATGGTGGTGCTGCAACGCCTCGGGGTCAACATCGCGCCGCTGATCGCCGGACTGGGTGTCACCGGCTTCATCCTCGGCTTCGCCTTTCAAGAATCGCTCGGCAACCTCGCCGCCGGCATGATGATCGCCATCAACCAGCCGTTTCAGGTCGGCGACTATGTGACGCTCGGCACAATCAGCGGCACGGTGCGCGAACTCAACATGATGGCAGCCACGCTCTTCACGGCGGACAACGTCAAGGTGGTGGTTCCGAACAAGATCATCTGGGGGTCGCCGATCACCAACTTCACCGCCACCGACAAGCGCCGTCTGGAGATCGCGGTCGGCATCGCCTACGGCGCGGACATCGCCAAGGCCAAGCGCATCGCGCTCGAGGTGCTGCGCGCCGACCCGCGCGTGCTGGCCGATCCCGCTCCGATCGCCGAGGTCATCGCGATGGGCGACTCGTCGGTCAATCTGGTGCTGCGCCCCTGGGCCACGCCCGCCACCTACTGGGACGCCTTCTTCGCGCTCAACCACGCGGTCAAGGAAGCGTTCGACCGGAACGGCATCGAGATCCCGTTCCCGCAGATGGACGTGCACGTCAAGAACGGTTAGTTCATCAGGCTGTGGATGGGCGCGGGAATCTGGCCGCCGCGATTGACGAACGCCTCCGCGCCCTCCGGGCTGGCGGGTTGCGTCACCACGCCTGCGCCGAACAGGCCGCCGAAATCCACGTATTCGCCGGGCTTCGCGCCGGGCACGGGAATGACGCGCACGCCGGTGGTCTTGCGGCTGGTGATGCCGATCGCCGCCTCGTCGAGGATGAGGCCCGCGAGGGTTTCGGCCGCGGTGCCGCCGGGCAGCAGAATCATGTCGAGGCCCACCGAGCAGACCGCCGTCATGGCCTCCAGCTTCTCCAGCGTCAGCGTGCCCTCGGTCACGGCATTCGAGAGCGCGTGGTCCTCCATCACGGGGATGAACGCTCCGGAGAGCCCTCCCACGGCGCTGGAGGCGAAGGAGCCGCCTTTCTTGACCGCGTCGTTGAGCAGCATCACCGCGGCGGTGGTGCCGGGGGCGCCGATCATCCGGATGCCCATGCTCTGATAGATCTCGCCCACCGAATCGCCCACGCGCGGGGTCGGGGCGAGCGAGAGGTCGACCACGCCGAAGGGGATGCCGAGACGGTCCGCCACTTCGCGGCCGATGAGCTCCCCGGTGCGCGTGACGCGGAACGCGGTGTGCTTGATCTCCTCGGCGATCTCGTTCAGCGTGGCACCGGGGTCGTGCTGCACCAGCCGGTCCACCGCACGCTTCACCACGCCGGGCCCGCTGACGCCCACGTTGATCACGCACTCCGGTTCGCCGGGGCCGAGCAGCGCGCCGGCCATGAACGGGTTGTCCTCGGGCATGTTGGCGAAGACCACGATCTTCGCGCAGCCGAAACCGCGCGTGGCGCGGGTGGCCTCGGCGGTTTCGAGGATCTTCCGCGAAAGCAGGTTGACGGCGTCCACGTTGATGCCGGCTTTGGTCGTGCCCACATTGAACGAGGAGCAGACGCGCCGGGTGGCGGCCAGGGCCTGGGGCAGCGACTCGATCAGCGTGCGCTCGCCCGGCGTGACGCCTTTCTGCACGAGCGCCGAGAACCCGCCCAGCAGGTCGATCTTCACCTGCGCCGCGGCGGCGTCGAGCGCCCGGCAAACCTTTACGGCCGTTTCCGGCGTGTGGCCTTCGAGCAGGATGCTGACCGGCGACACCGCGATCCGCTTGTTGACGATCGGCAGGCCGTATTTCGCGCTCACGTCGTTGCAGAACCGCACGAGCGGGCCGGCCTTCTCCACGATGCGGGCATACACCGCCTGCGCCAGCTTGTCCGGATCGGGATGGGCGCAAACATTGAGGTTGATGCCGAGGGTCACGGCACGCACGTCGAGGTTTTCCTCGCGCACCATGCGGATGGTCGAAAGAACGTCTTGTCGTGCTAGCATAGCTTTATTTTCCGATCAGCGCCTTGATCGGGCCGATCTCGTTCGTGGCCCGGAAAATGTTTTCGTGACAGAGCAGGGCGGTGAGGCCGCGTTCAGCCATCGCCGCGCGGAACGTCTCTTGGATCATCCGGAAATCGGCGGCTTCCGGCACGGCGACCTGCGCGATGTAAACCACCTTGCCGTCCTCCTCGTCCTCCACCATCCAGTCTTCGATGTTGACGCCGTGCTCCACGAGGAAGGAGGTGATCGCAAGGATGGTGCCGGGCTTGTCCTCCCCGCGCGTCATCACCACAAAACGCGAGCCGTCCGGAACGGCCTTCACCTGCGTCCCGGGCTGATCCAGCACGGTGACCACCGCTTCGGATTCCAGAGAAGAGTCGAGCAGCGCGCGCAGGGTCTCGGGGCTGACCTCCCGGGGGTGCTCGGAGCTGAAGACCAGGTTGAAGAACCCGTCGATGACGGTCTGCCGGATACTGCCGATATTGCCTTCGAGCGCGAAAACGGCCTGGGTGATGTC
>JAQVSS010000370.1 GCA_028700415.1 Kiritimatiellia bacterium | reverse complement strand
GGAAGCTTCGACATCCTTGCGGTACTCCCAGCGGATGGTGTGCGGTCCGGCCCCCGTCACAGCTTGCGTCACTACGCCGGCGTCGGTTCCAGAGATGGAACGGACGGTCGCGCCGTCGATGATGAGCAGCAATTCGTCGTAGCCTTGTTCGCTGCTGACGGACCACGGGAAGAAAAGTGTCCCGGCGTTAGTGTAGACTGCGGAAATGAAGGCGGAGTCGCCGTCGCCGACAGGGCCGAGAGTGACCTCGTGGAGCTCGGGGTTGACATTGGTGTGCGCGACATTTCCGCTCTCGATAGGCGCGGGCAGGCCGAGCGTTTCAGCAAGATACTCTTCCAGCGCGAGGGCGCGGAAGGTCGCAACGACGGTGATATCATACGCCGGCATCACCAGTGTGGTGGCGGCGTCGGCTGGCGCGGCGACAGTGTCGCCCGCTCCGGTCCACGCTTGGAATTGCACCCAAGCGTTGGTTGCGGCCGCCGCGATGGCGACCGCCGCGTTGTTGGAATACGAGCCGCTGCCGGATCCGTTGATCACGGTAAGGGTGTTGAAGGCCCTTCCGCGCTCGTAGGCGCCCATATCGACTACGCCGCCCTGAACGCGCGCGGCGCCGGCCGCGTCCAGCACCCCGCTTGTTTGAGCGTTATTGCCCGCGTTGATGCAGGGCGAGTCGTCGGCGAGCCGCAGCGAGCCGCTTTCGAACAGCGGATCGTCGGTGGTGTTGTCGCCGCCGTCACGCGATTGGCCATATACGTTCGGCACCGGAGCCGGACTGGTGCAAGAGAAGAAGAAACACGATCGGTCGACGCTGTTGGCCTCATGGGGATAGTTCTCGTCATTCGAGGGGCCGTTGAACATCACGATCGAATTGTAGACGTGGCAACTGAAGAGAGCGGCGCCGCTGGTGGTTGCCGTGTGGTTCCTGACCACAGTGCAGTTGCGCAGGGTAGTCCAGTGCGCGGCATTGCCGCGGTAGGCGGCGCATCCGGCGATGATGCAGTTGACAGCCTGGGCGGCGCGGTTGTTGTCGGGCGTGTAGACGCCGCCGCCGTTGCGGACGGGGTCATCAGGATCCAAGCCGGGCGCGGTGCCGTGGGCAAAGCCGCTCTCGAGGGTGAAGCCGTCGAGCGTGCCCGCGCTCATGTAGACGCAGCGCACGGAATTGTCGCCGAAACGGACCGTGGCGCTGTGCGGCTGGCCGCGGATGACGGTCTGCGCGGCGCCGCGGGTGCTGCGGACAGTGACATTCTTCGTGATCGCCAGGCGCGACTTGCCGGCTGCGGTCGCGAGGGCGACGGGCGGATTAGCGTACAGGCCCGGCGCGACCAGAATCAGGTCACCGGGCGCCGCGGCGTCCACGCCGCGCTGGATGGTGAGGAACGGGGCGGACTCTGTGCCGGCCGCCGTGTCATTGCCGTCAGGGGACACGTAAAGCACCGCGGCTTTGAGCTGCGCGGCAACCAGCAGGATTGCCAGCGCCGCAAAACGCGGGCAGCATGAAAAAAACGCATTCATAAGCACTCCTTCTCGCGGTGCGCAACAGCGCGGCAAGCATTGCGACGCACGGGCGTTTTCGGATTAGCGGTAAAGGTCAGGGTTTCAGCAACGGGGTAAGCGGGGCGTTGGCGGCTTCACGTTCTGTTACCGGCGTGGCGGCGGACGCGGGCTGTGCGCGCGATTTTTCCGGCACCGGCGCGGGCGCGGCCTCATCGGCGACCGGACGGACACTCTTCAGGGGTTTGTCAGTAAGGCTCAAGACCTCCTCTTTGCTGCGGTCGCCCGGCTCTTTCAGTTTGCCAGTGAAAAGGTCGCGTCCCAGAATAGCGTTCTTGGGCATACCGGCTTCCTCACGGATATTCTGCGGGTCGGCGAGATTGACGGTGACGAAAATTATGATCTCCGACTGCTCCTTGCCGCGGCTCTTCCACCCGAACACGCGCGGCCCGACCCATGGTATCTCACGCAGCAGAGGGATTCCGGAGTCGACATTCAGCTCCTTGGTTTTGGTCAGGCCGCCGATCACGGCGGTGGATCCGCTCTGCATTGTGAACACGGTCTGCAGGCGCTGCATGTATATGATCGGGTATTTAGGGGTTGGCGTGGAACTGGAGTCGACCCCCGAGAACTCGTAATACCGCTCGAAATTGCTGATCGAAGGTTCGACATTCATGGTGATCAAACCCGAGGAGCTGATGTGGGGAACGACCCTGAGGCTGAGACCGTAGCTGAAGAAAACCTCTCCCGCGAACAGGCCTTTGCCGGAGCCGTCCTTGTCGCCCTTATCGCCCGGTATCGCCTCAAGCTTGGCGGAGATGTCGAGCTGGTCGCCGCTGGTGCCCGTTCGCGATGTGGTCACGGTCAGGTTGGGCTCCTTCATGGTCATGTCCACGACAGCCTCTTTCTCGTTGGCCACGATGATTTTCGGATTGGAGAAGATCGAGACGCCGTCCATCTGTTCGAACGCGTTCATAGCGAGGGTGAAGGCGTCCATTGAGAGCGAGCCGCTGAAGACGCGGTCGCGCGTGTGTGTGCGGGTTGAGTTGAAGGTGCGGGAGATGTCGCGGCTGACAAGGCTGTCGCTGACGGCCTCGCCTGCCGATAGTGAACTGAGCGTGTCCGAAAGCGTAAGCAGATCATTCTCCTGATTACGGGTTGAGCTGTTCTCGAATGATTCTAAGCCGGTCACTTGACGGCTCAAACTGCTGCCGAGCGCGTTGTCGCGCCCGCTGGTTTTGTCCTTGCCGCTGGTTGCGGTGTAGCCGAGTGTCGCGCCGTTAAAGGTGGCGCCCCAACCGTCATCGGTTCCGAGACTGTCCCATTTGAGGCCGAGTTTTTTGCTGGCGGCGGCCGACAGTTCGATAAAGCGCACCTCGATGTAGACTTGCGGCGAGGCTTTGTCTATCGCCTGGATGATTTCCTCGCATTCGGCGATCTGCTGTTCAGTGGCGGTCAGGATCACGGCGTTGGACTCCTTGAACGGCGTGACCACCCCGCCGGTGGCGCCGAGCGTGGTTTTGAACAGATCCGCGATGTCGGACGCCTTGACATACTCAAGATTGAAGACGCGAGTGATTTTCGGGATGTCTGTCATCTTGGTGTTGACCACATAGATGCCGGAATTGGCGGGCTGTTCAATCAACTGCAGCCCGTGCGGGTCGAGGATCGATGAGAGGCCTTTGCGCCAAGGAACATTGTCAAGGCTGACGCTGATGGTGGCCTGCAGGTTGGTGCCGCCGGAGATGATGTTGGCGCCGGTGGCGTCGCGAAACGCCTTGATAACGTCTGAAAGAGGGGTTTCGTCAAACGACATCGAGACGACCGCCTCGTCCGCGCCGGGCGCATCGACCACGCGCACGGCAGATCCGTTCTGGTCGGCGGGTGCCGGGGCGGCGGCAGGTTTTTCAGGCGCTGCTTCCTGCGCCCGCACGGTTGGCGTCGGGATCAGCAAAACGGCGAAAGCCGTCAAGGTGAATGCGAATACCAGAGCCTTCATGTTGTTCTCCTGTTTGTTGTCATTGAGCGTTTTTGTTCATTTTTTCGGGGGGGAGCCTAAGCGCCTCCGCCTGTTTCAGTTCCAGCGGTTTGTCGGCGCCCTGCCCGACGGTCCAGACAAACCGCGTGTCGCGGTTTGTGATGATGACCGCATCGCCGATACCGTACATGTTCCGGTTAATCATGATTTGTACGCGTGTCTCGCCGGTGCCGGGCCGGGTCGATCGGATGATGCCGCTGACCGACAGCGTTTTGAACGCCGTCTCCCATTCGCTCTGCGTGACCGGCCGCACAGGGGGCGGCTCCGGTTTAGGCGGCGGCGCGGGCGGTTCCGGCTCGGGCACCGCTATCGGCTCGGGTTTGGGCGGCTCGGGCTTGGGCGGCGCATAATTTATGGGCCAGAACGGGTCGCGGACGGCTGCGCCGGGGGCGGCGGCCTGCGCTGCCGCAGACGCGAGCGCCGGAAGAACCAGCGCCAGCACCACCGGGCACGCGCGGCATGCGGGACATTTTCGAACGCCGGGCCGCGCGCCGCATGCCATGTGTTCTTTTTCGATCTTCATGCCTTGTCCATTCGGGTTATTTGTCTTTGGCTTTGGCGGCGGGCTGGCGTTTTTCTCCGACGGCCGGCCATTCGAAAGCGATCAGTGCCTTATGCTTTTCCGGCGTTTGGGGCTGCCCCAGGATTTTTATGCTGGAGAGCGTGGCCAGAGGCAAGGAGGTCTCCGTCAGCTT
>JAQVSS010000369.1 GCA_028700415.1 Kiritimatiellia bacterium | reverse complement strand
GGCCACGCCGCTGCCGCGCGGGCCGCGGATGGCATAGGTCTCGAAGCGGTTGCCGTTGTCGAGGTTGGCGACGAGCAGCTTTTCGTAGTTTAGGATGCCGACCGCATCCATCAGATCCTCGTCGATCGTCAGGCTCCCCTCGTACTCCTTGTCGGCCTGCGTCACCCGCAAGTGGTGCAGTTTGGCTTTTAGAAGTGTACAGAGCATGGTATCCCTTGAAAAAAGAGGCGCAAGAATAAATCCCCCCCGGAAAATATGCAAGCCCCGATTCTGGCCAATGCCCGAAGAAATCGGAAAACCGGAAATGGCCCCCCCCCCTGATTTTTCGCTAGGGGGACGCCCCCGCTTTGTTTTATAGTGATGCGCATGGGGATTTATCTTTTTCGGGGGGATACCGTGACTGCTCGTCGGCCGATGTTTGCGTTGACTGCTCTCGCCTTTTGCGCACTCGTTTCCATGACCCGCGCCGGAGGCGAATGGCCGCAGTTCCGCGGCCCGACCGGCCAAGGAACAGCCGATGTTCAAGGGCTGCCGCGCACCTGGAGCGAGACCGAGAACATCGTCTGGCAGACCAAGCTTCCCGGTCTCGGGCACTCCTCGCCGGTCGTCGCGGGAAACCGGGTCTGGCTGACCAGCGCAACGGACAAGGGCCACTCGCGCCATGTGGTGTGCGTCGATCTCGAGACAGGCAAGATCGTGCGCGATACCGTTCTCTTCACCTGTGAAACCCCGGAGCCCTGCCACGCGCTCAACAGCTTCGCCACGCCGACGCCTGTCCTCGAGAAAAACCGCGTGTATGTCACTTTCGGCAAGGCCGGCACGGCCTGCCTCTCCGCCGAAACCGGCGAGACGCTTTGGGAACGCCGGGACCTCCCGGTGCGGTATTACGACGTCGGGGTGGCCAGCTCGCCGGTCCTGTACCGCGACTCGCTTATCCTCACCTGCGACGGTCAGGCCGATGACCAGCGCTTCGTGATGGCGCTCGACAAGCAGACCGGTAAAACCCTGTGGCGGACCGACCGGACGTTCCTCAACAACATCATCCCGCAGAAAACCCACTCCTCCTGTGTGCCGCTGGTGATCTCCGTGAATGGAAAAGACCAACTGGTCAGTCCCGGAGGCCAGGGCGTGCGCGCCTACGAACCCGGAACCGGCCTCGAGCTTTGGAACGTCCGCTACGACGGCTGGTCCGTGGTGCCCCGCCCCGTTTTCGCCAACGGGCGGGTCTATGTCTGCAGCGGTACCGTCAAACCGGTCCTCCTGTGCATCCGCCCCGAAGGCGCGGCCGGCGACGTCACCTCCGCCGCCGTCGTCTGGCAAACCCGCAAAAACGTGCCGGACATGCCGTCGCCGCTGCTGATCGGCAACCGGCTGTACACGATGACCGCCACGCGCCTGAGCTGTCTGGAGGCGGACACGGGAACGGTTCGCTGGTCCAACGGCATTCCGGGCCAGCACATGGCCTCGCCCGTCGCGGCCGATGGTCACATCTACCTCTTCAACACCTCCGGCGGCGGGGCGGTGGTTGCGCTGGGCGACACCTTCAACCTTGTTGCCACCAACAGGCTGAGGGAGGGCTGCATGGCCTCGCCCGCCGTGGCCGGGAACTCGCTGGTCATCCGCACCCGGACCCGGCTCTACCGCATCGGGAAGTGACGCGTAGGCGGATAGGCTGAAGACTGTCAGCCGATTAGGGAGAGAAAGCCGCTTTCCGTTTCCGGGTGTTATTTCGCGAGAGCGCCGAGTGCCGCTTCATAGTCCGGCTCCTGCGCGATCTCCGCAACCAGCTCGGTGTAGCGGATTGAACCGGCCGCATCGATGATCACAACGGCGCGGGCAAGGAGACCGCGCAGTGGCCCCTCGGCAAGGGTTACCCCGTAGTCCTTGCCGAAAGAGGGCGAACGGAACACGGAAAGAGGAAGCACCTTTTCCAGACCTTCGACGGTGCAGAAACGGCCTTGCGCGAACGGCAGGTCCGCCGAGACACAAAGAACCACGGTATTGCCTAACGCGGCGGCCTCGGCGTTGAAACGCCGGACCGATGCCGCGCAGACCGGCGTGTCGATGCTCGGGAAAATATTCAGCACCACCGTCTTGCCCGCATACTCCGCGAGCCCCACATCGGACAGGTCCCTTCCCGCGAGTGAAAACGCCGGCGCCTTCGCGCCGACCGTAGGCAGATTCCCCACCGTCTTAACCGGATTCCCTTTGAACGTCACCTGAGCCATAATCCCCCTCCTCTCGTTTGTTCATGCGAGTCCCACAAGACAGACTGCAGACAATTTTAGCAAAAAGGGGGAGCGCAACAAAGCGTTATGGACGCACCCCCTTTTTTTCCGCAGGCCTATTGGGCAACTCCGTTTTCCCCAGCCTTCTCACGCCTTGATTCGACAATGTGGTAGATGGTCGGCAGCACGATCAGGGTCAGAACCAGCGACGACGCCAGCCCGCCCAAGATGACGGCGGCCAGCGGGCGCTGCATTTCCGAACCGCTGCCGGTCGCATACATCATCGGCAGCAGTCCCAGCAGCGTCGTCAGCGTGGTCATCATGAGCGGCCGCAGCCGCAGTTCGCAGCCCTTGCGTACGGCGTCCGCCGTGCCCAGGCCCTCCTGCCTGAGCTGGTTGAAGAAGGTCACGAGCATCACGCCGTTCTCCACGGCGGTGCCGAACAACACGATGAAGCCGATGGCCGTGGACACGCTCAGGTTGATCTTGAGCGCGATCATCGTGAGAATGCCGCCCACCAGTGCGAACGGGAGGTTCGCGATCACCAGCAAGGCGCTCCTGACCGAGCCGAGAGCCGAAAACAGCATCAGGAAGATGAGCAGGATCGAGGCCGGAACCACAACCCCCAAACGCTTCATGGCGCGCTGCTGGTTCTCGAACTGGCCGCCGTAATCGATGAAGTACCCCGGCGGCAGCGCCCGGACAAGTTCCTGCAGGCTGCTCTGCGTCTCCGCCACGAAACTCCCCATGTCACGGCCGCGGATGTTGCACTCCACAACCACCCGGCGCATGCCTTTCTCGCGGCTCACCTGCGCCGGACTCTCTGTTTCCCGGATCGTGGCCAGCCGGGAGAGCGGCACGCGCGTCCCGCCGGGCGCGGGCACCAGCAAGCGGTTCAGCGCTTCGATGCCGTTGCGGTCCTTTTCGGGAAAGCGCACCAGCACGGCGAAACGCATCTGCCCCTCGATCATCGTTGTCGCCACCTTGCCGCCGACCGCCGTTTCAATCAGTTCGTTGATGTCGGCAAGATCGATTTTGTAGCGTGCGATGGCCTTCCGGTCCGCAATGATCTCCACTTGGGCGGCGCCGGAGATCTGCTCGACCTTGACGTCCGCGGCCCCGCGTATGCCGCCCAGGATCGCGGCAATCTTGTCCGCCTGCGGCTTGAGCACCTCCAAGTCGGGGCCGAACAGCTTCACGGCGAGGTCGCTCTTGACGCCCGAGATCAGCTCGTTGACGCGCAGCGCGATGGGCTGCGAGAAGGACAGCCGCACACCGGGTATCGCCGCGAGCTCCTGTTTGACGGCTTCGACCAACGCCTCTTTGCTGCGCCCTGTCGTCCATTTGTTTTCGGGGTGGAGCATGATGACGAGGTCGTTCTGCTCCGGCCCCATGGGGTCTTCCGAAATCTCCGCCCGTCCGGTTTTCGTCACCACGGTCTCGACCTCAGGGAACTTGAGCAGCCTCTGCTCCATGACCGTCCCGACCGCCACCGACCCGTCCAGCGAGGCGGACGGGAGGCGCACCACGTTGATCGCGAGGGATCCCTCGTCGAGCTGCGGCAGGAACTCCGTCCCCAGCCGCGGCACCAGGAACAGGGTCGCGACAAACAGGACGACGGCGACCGCCACCGTGACCCACCGGAAACGCAACGCCAGCGAGAGCACGGGCAGATAAACCGACTTCAGGACGCGGATGCTGAAATTGTCGCGCGCCGTTCTCCGGCCCTTCAGGAACAGCGAGCAAAGAACCGGGGTGATGGTGAGCGCGGCCATCAGCGATCCCGCCATGGCGAAACAGATGGTCGTCGCCAGCGGCTTGAACATTTTGCCTTCCATCTGCTCCAGCGTAAAGAGCGGCAGCAGGACAAAGATGATGATCAGAATCGAAAAGATGATGGGGCGCGCGACCTCGACAATCGCCCCGTGAACAATCGTCCTCCTGGGGACTTGCGATCCGGAGTGCCCGGACAGCCACCGCGAGATGTTCTCGGTCACCACGATCGACGCATCCACCACCATGCCCAGCG
>JAQVSS010000368.1 GCA_028700415.1 Kiritimatiellia bacterium | reverse complement strand
TTTGAGGCGTACGCCTCGACTGCCAAGCGCAGTATGAAACGTCTTTCAAACCTAATGGTCTCCTTGTGACCATCATGCGATCGTGCCCAGATGCCCGTGTATGCTACGCTCGCGCCAAACGTCGCGCAACCACCGCAAAGCAGACCGTGAGGCGGCTGCAGCGATCCGGCTACAGTTTGGCCCGCATCAAGAAGCTGTTTTTCCCCAGGGGTGCGACACACAAGAATCCTTCGGCCTCATACATAGCTACGGAGCCGGTATATTGCGGTCGTTTGGCCTCTGGCACCTCCATGGGAAACGCCTCGGTCATGCCGCCGCCAAGGCGCTTGATTGCAGCGACCGCCTCAGCCAGAACCTTGCGGGACAAGCCGAGACCACGGTAGTCCTTATCGACGAAAACACAGGTGATTCGCCAGTCTGGTATGACAGCCAGTTCCGGCGCGAGCGCCTGGTAAGCCCGGCTGCGATTGTTATGCTCGAAGCTGAACGCCGGGCCGAACTGGCACCAACCGACCGGAATTTCATTGAGATAGCAGATCACACCGGATGTCAGGCCTTGTTCGACCGCGTCTTTGTGGCGCATCTTGTGACCTTCCCGGTCCAGACGATTGAATTCACCAGACGAACAAATATGAAAGGCACACCAGCAACCGCCTTGGCAGCCGCGATGTTTGGCAAACATCCGCTCGAAGTCGGGCCAGGTCTCAGTTGTGATCAATCTTGCAGACCATGAGGCCTGCGCAAGCGTTTCCTTCTTCGGCTTTCCAGACGGTAATGCGGCTTTTTCCGCCTTAGCCACCGCATCTAAAGCTCCTGCCGTTTGGTTTTTTCGAATCATGCCTCCCGTTCCCTTTCTGTTTCATGCTGCATCCGGCCAAGAACCTTCTTATGTAACCCTGATCGTCTAATCGGGTTCACCGCTGATCCGGCAGCCGTCCTTCGGTTGACCCGCTGCACTGCAGCCTGGCAATCTAGCCGCTGTACATTTTACCCGGAGCTTTCGTTTGATGAACGTCGCAACGAAACCGGGGATTTGGGCTCTAATCCTGGTTTTTTCATAGGTCCGGTTAGCGCCGGACCTGTAGGAATGGCTCGAGAGCGCCCAGCAGGTCACGCCGGACTTCAGCAAAAGGCCCGGGCAAGGTCTCATAATCTTCAAACGACCGGCACACTTTGGCGACGATCGCCTTGGCTTTGGCCCGGTCATAGCGGTCTAGCTGATACAGCAATTCAGCTTCTTCGCAGCCGGCCCGCTGCAGATGGCTGCGGATGCTGTCCATCGGACCGTTCTTGCCCGGATAAACAATGAAGCCGTCGCCCGGCGGCAGGAATCGCTTGACGCCGTTATGCGACGCGTCCCAGCAATTGTATTGAAAGGGATCCCGGTTATAGGCGTTGTAGCCCCAATGCAGAAAACCTTTCAGGCCATACCCATAACTCATCCACATCGGCAGCCGACCGGCCAGGGGCGGCAAATCAGTTGACCGGTTCATAACCGATCCCGCCGGGAAGCCGCAGGTGTAGACCCACAGTTCCTCCCCCAGGGCGGCCAGGCGGTCGTATTCCGCCTTATATGCCTCATAGACGGCTTGCTTAACGACCCATACCTCCAGAGCACCGCCGATTTGTGTCGTCTCCACCGGATCGATGATCGTAATGCCCGGCAGGAATTTCCGGCATATCGACGACAAGATCCGATAATGCTCGCTGTTCGGAAACTGGGGTTCGTCGACTAAGCCCTGCCAATACCGGTCACCCCAGTTGTTGTCCAGAACCTGGCGCCGCAGTTTCGCAAAATAAAGCCTCAACTGGCGATACCCTTCAAAAGAGGCGATGCTGACGTCCCGATCCCAGAGCAGGTAATGTTCCGGCTGGTCCCATTGCTGGAAACGGGCGACAAAGCCGCCGTAAATGAAGTTGAAACCGGCTGCCAGAGCCATGTTGCCCAGGGTGGTGGCGGACGTGAAATCGAAATCGACCACCGAACCGTCGGCAGCGCGGATCGGCACGCCGGCGGGCAGCTGGAGATGCGTGTTGCGCATGTCCAACTGATGATCCAGATAGCGCTGCACCAGCTGCCAAAACGCCTTGGACCCCTCGGTCACACCGTGGCTCGCTGCCAGCGGCTCGAGTTTAAGCCAGTTGACCATCCCGAACGCCGCCTTGGCCAAGGCCGGCACGACCGCCCGGTATACATGAAGGTCAAGGCTCAGTTCGGCCTTTTCCTGGTTTATGGTCATCGTCAAGGTTCCTAAATAGCGCCCCGGTTTCGCATCCTGCGCGACGTTAACCCGGAAATAGAAGGCGACGCGGCCCGCCGTCAAACGGGCGTCATCGATCTCGCGCGTGATATCAAAAACATCGAAGGGCGCTCTTCTTGTTACAAAACTTCGTACCGAATCGTAATCCAGAGTTGTATAGAGCGATGCGCCGCTGTTTTCCTCGACATGAGCCGGCATCAACTGGTATGCGGTTATTGACAGGCCGCCGCCGCAGTCAAAACACCAGCGGATATCAACCCTGGCCGGCTCTGACAGGACCAGATCCGTTAAGACCTGAAAACTATCGTGGGCACCGCGCGCTGAATCGAGCCGCACGGTTTCCGAAAGGCCAGTCACCTTGGAATCAGGATAAAGCCATTCGTTGTCAGAAAAGACTTGCAGATTCATGTTCGTTTCCCCCGTTATTCACCGGTCAAGCACGTTGCGATACAAAAAGCCTTATGCATATCATAACGCTACGGGGACTGAAAATGAACAATTACGTGAGCTGGCTGACCACGAGAAAAAAACATCTTGCCACATGGCATGACGCCATTGCACTTTCGTGTATTTGCGGCCTCTCACAGCTGCCTCGTTATTCTGAAAAGAATCTTAGTGCATGCCAATGACTACGGTTATCACGACGTGCATTTTTTGGCGGCAATTCTTCCTGTCATAATGGCAGTAGGTCCGCCGGCAGGACTATAGACCCACTTTCCTGCCGCATAAACATCCGGCAGTTCGGTCTTAACGGAATCACGCATACGAAACATGCTGGTAACCACGGGAATTTTATCTTCAAAGGACCATCCGACAATAGAACCCTCTGAGCTGCCTACCCTTCGGTAAATGGAAAAGGGCGTCGTGGAAAAGCTGAACATCACCTTTTCCTTTATGCCGGAATAGATGCTCGAGGAAATTGTCACGATGATCAGTTCTTCGAACCGCTTTGTAAATTCATCATACCAGCCTTTGGCATGAATCCGACTGGTCAGTTCAAAATCGAAGAGAACACTGATAATCACGCCCGTTTTCCCCGACGGCGCCGCATCCGGGTCACGAAGAACAGGGATTGATATCTCAAAGGTATTATACCGGCAGAATCGCTCCAGCCAAGCATAAAGCTCTTTCTTTTCAAGGGTATCCCAGCGTTGCAGCATATCCTGAAGCTCTCGGGTATGTATGGTTCCGAGACCCTTGCGGTCAGGCGTATAAAATGTGTGGCCGCTTGCCTTCTCCTGAAAATATGCTGGAGGCAAATCCACAGCAAGAAAAACCGAAAATACAGACTCGGCACCTTGATGAGAAAGGACAGTCTGCCTTTTATTTCGGAAATTCACCTGAGAACGTTTCTCCAGTCCTTCGTCGTTTGTGATGGCATAAATGGTTTTCAAGTCTCCTGTCCAGATCATTTTCTGATACCGGTACTCGTTTCCATTTGAATCCGTCAGTCGCTTGTGTTGCGCATCAACACATGTTATTTCCGTTTGATAGCGGATCTCACCTCCCCGCTTTTCGATGGCTTCGACCAGCTGGGAAACAAAAGCGCCTACCCCGCCTTTGGGGTACAGGTAATCATTGTATAGAGCGAAATAGCTGAGGGCAAAGAAGACCGGTGTCTTTCTGAAGAAATGCTGACCAATCATATCCTTAAGGGACTGATTTGCGGCCAGCATACCCAGATGCTCCTCAAAAGGGGTGTCCATTTTTTGAATCCGGTACATCGTTCTCATAAATTTCAGCATCCAAATGATCATGGAGGGCAACAGTAGAAAAATATTCTTTTTCTTTGAAAACAACGGACTATTCACGCCATAGAGGACCTTCATATCCTCGATGATGTCATGGATTGATTGGATAATCCGGTCAACCTCGAGCTGACTTTCTGGATACAGGCCCTTTAAAAGATCCGCATATCGGATCAGGCTTTCATCGCCAGTAATCCTGAGCAATCTGTCCTCTATACCTAAGGTGGGGTCTATGCTAGAATAACGGACAGTTTG
>JAQVSS010000367.1 GCA_028700415.1 Kiritimatiellia bacterium | reverse complement strand
AGGAGAATGTCGCCGTTCTGCAAATCGAAGCGCTGCGTCGAACCAGCACCGGCTCTGCGGAACTTCACCTGATCCGGCATCTCCAGCGTGGCCCAAGGAGTCCATGCGCGCTTGGCCGGATCATACGTTGAATACGCGGTTTCGCAGGCTCGGTTGGGCGCGATTTTATCGTTCACATACCGAACCGTGTGGCCCGTGCCCAGCAAGGTGCCCGATCCGGCGTGCCATTTGGGCGTGAAGTCGCAGACCGCCACAACGTCCCCGTCCGGCTCGTTGCGCCGTCCCAGGGTGTCGCGGTGCTCCGCCGGACCGGTCCAGGTCTTGCCCAAATCATCCGTCCGCATTTCGTTCAATGCGTAAAAAACGTCACTGCCCGTCAGCAGCAGCTTCTGCATCGTGAGCACGACGCTGGGCGTCCGGCCCGGAATGACCCCCGCCCGCGGATGGACCCAGCAGGTTTTCTTGTCAAACCCGGTGCTGAGGGTGTCGAGCTGTACCCTGAAGCCGACGGGCGCGATGTCGGTCGAAGCGGCTGCGTGCAGTGCGGCCAAAGGAACGCTCAAAAACGGCAGCAGGACAATGGCCTTAGCCAGCGGGACACGTATTTTCATGATAAAGACCTCCTTGCGCGGCATCCTCGAGTCTGAATTAAGACGAAGAGCACGATGATGATTGCGAGGACACGGTCCTCTTCTTCCAGACCAGCCCCTCGATCCCCGCCTTGCGGTTGGGGAAGACCAGGCTCACCGCCAGCGCCGTCACGAGGCAGGTCGCAATCCCGATCGCGCCGTAGAGCAGCAGGTGCGGCTTCCAAGACAGCTCGGCCCGGTCCAGGCCGATGCACACCACATAATTCACCGCAAGCCCCGTCAGCGCCGCCGCCGCGCCCACGCGCCGCGTGAAGATGCCGAGCATGAACAGGCACGCCAGCCCGCCCGTCAGGATTCCGATCAGTTTCACGAACTGGTCGAAGGCCGAACGGATGTCCGCATTCGCCAGCACCAGCGCCCCGGTCATGCCCGCCAGCCCCACCAGGAGGGTGAAGCACTGAGCGGTCCTGACCTGCTGGCGGTCGGTCATAGCTTTTCTGAGGCGCACAAAGAAGTCGTTCGTGATCGCCGTGGCGGACGAGTTGAGGTTCGCGGCCAGAGTGGTGATGGTCGCCGCAAAGAGCCCCGCCAGAACAAGGCCGGAAACGCCCGCGGGCAGGCCGTTCGTGATAAAGACGGGCAGGATCGAATCGGCCTTTGGCATCGTCACCGCCAACTGCTCGGGCTGGCTCCGGTAGAACGTGTAGAGCGCAGTGCCGATGCCGAAGAAAAGGACCCCAGACACCAGCGCGAGCGGCACGGTCAGCCAAACGCCCCGCCCCGCCGCGGCCGTGTCCTTGGTCGTCAGGTAGCGCTGGATCACGCACTGGTCGCTGGTGTACGAGATGAAGTATTCCACAAACCCGCTGATCAGAGCCACCCAGAAGACGGGACGCGAAAGGTCAAAGGCGAAATCGAACAGCTCGAGTTTTCCCGCCCGGCCCGCCGTCTCGCAAGCACCCGACAGGCCGCCGTCCGTGCCGGCAATCAGCAGGACGAAGATCAGCAGCGCGCCTCCGAACAGCACCACGCACTGCACCACGTCGCTCCAAATCACCGCCTCGATTCCGCCGAACGCGCAGTACAGGATCGTCAGCACGCTCACAAGGACAATGCAGGCGTTCACATCCGCACCCGTCGCCGCCGCCACTGCCAGCGCGGGCAGGTAGGCCACCACCGCCACCCTCGCCACCATGAAAACATTGAAGGCCAAGCTCGCGAACAGCCGGCACGCGAGGTTGAAGCGCAGCTCAAGATACTCGTAAGCGCACGTCAGATTCAGCTTCCGGAACAAAGGCAGATAACAGCCGATCACCAGCGGCGGGAGCAACAGGAAGGGCAGGCACCTGATCCAGTACCGCCAGTCCGACATGTAGGCCAGCGCGGGGATCGCCAGGAAAGAGATCGAGCTGAACATCGCCGCGAAAATGCTCATGCCCGCCGCCCACCACGGGATGCGCCCGCCGCCCTTGAAGTAGTCGTCCGCGCTCTTCTTCTTGCGCATGAACCACCCGCCCATGCCCGCGAGCCCGCCGAAGTAGAGGCCCATCACCACCCAGTTGAGCCAATGGAACTTCCGGCGCTGGACAAAGTGCCCGACCCCGCACACCGGTGTGCGGATGCCCGGCTGAATTTCTCCCGAAGCGAGCAGGACGCTGCCGTCCGCGCGCAAGATCGCCGCGCCAGCCGCGGTCGGGGTGAACGGCACCTCGCCCAGCGAGAACCAGCGGTCCGTCACCGTGTGGTACACCAGCGCCTGCCGGTTCCAGCCCGTCGGCTTCGCAGACAGGTACGCGATCCGCTGCGCCTCCCGCGCATCGCCCCTCAGCTCAGCCATCTTGCGCTGGTTGTCATCGAAATACATCGCGTCACACCCGCCGAACACGAGCATGTGCTGGTCGCCGACGGCCACGCAGCGCGCCCCGATCAGCGGCCACGCGGGCGCGTCAGAACCTTTCGGGCGCGCGGGCGACACCGGACGCCAGCGGCCCGCCCCCGCCGGCTGCGCGAGGTCATACGCATAGCCGTCAGTCAGCGCATATAATTCAGCGGACAGGTCACCGGATGGGGCCGGGACACCTCCCCGAGGCGTCCGCCGGGCATACCCGCCAATCACATAAAGGAGGGTCTTTTTCTGATCCCCGTTCTGCACAAACGCCGCAGGCAGCGAACGCCCTTTCGGGCCGGGCAGCGCGGGCAAGGGCCGCCACCCCGTTTGCGGCGCATCCAGATCGAGCGTCCACACATCGCTTGGCAAGGCCTCGGCATATTCTCCGCCCATCACGTACACGCGGCTGTCCTTCGCCGCTGCCGCGCCCAGCCGCACGCCGCACGGAAAATCCGGGAGGGCCGTCTCGACCGCCTGTCCCCTCGCCTCATCCCAGGTCAGCAGGAAACTTTGGGCTGTGATCTCCCCATCCGCGCTGCCGCCCACGCACACGATACCGCGCGGCGTGGTGGCCGACATCCCCTCCGCGACCGGCCGGGACAAGCGCCCGGCCCGCAGCCAGTTTGTGCTGCCCGGCGGCAGCGCGTAGATTTCCCCGCAATACCGTTTCTTTCCACCCTTGATCAGCGGCAGGTCCGGAAAGTTCGAACCGCCCGCCAGCAAGACCATGCCGTTATGCTCACCGGAGAAAGGCGCGCCGACACCGATCGCCGCACGCCCGTCCGGCTGCGGCGGCAGCGAAAAACCCGCCGACCACTCCAATCCGACCGGAGGCGGTCCCCCCGCCTTCGCCCAGCACGCCCACAGGATAAAACAAAAACTGAAAAGCCTTTTCACGTTTCTCACCACGCCTGTCTTGTTATTCAAGGCCGCAAGCCCTCATCCGTCCGGCCATCTTGCCCAACTCCTTCATGTTGTCCGGATGGCTCTGAAAATTCCACGCTTCATGAACATCGATACCGTCGAAACGGTTTGTGCACGTGACGTCCGACCAGAACCGCACCCGTTTGGCAAGACCGGTCGGATCATGTGGCAGCCATTCGGAAAAGAGATACAGTCGCGTTTTCCCCCTGCAATAGGCCTGATACTCCCTTGCCGCCCAGGCAAAAAGGTCTTCGCCCTGCCGCAACTGAATGTCGGCTTTCGTTTTCCAGTATTCGTGCTCGGGGGATGACGCGATTTCATAATCACCCAAAACGAAGGCGTCGACAATCTTTTCGTCCACCAGCCGCCGCCAGTGATTGCTGTATCTCGCCACCACATTGGCACTAAAATGCGGGTCGACGGAGAACTGTGTGTGCCGTCCGAGCTGCAAGCCAATCCAGAGTTCCCTGCCGCGGCCGTGGCAGAGCACGGCCAGCTCGCGGTAGAGCTGAACCATCATATCGCCCTTCAGATCGTGCCACGCAGCCTTGTCGAACGCTTTGGCCGTGCGGATATCCACGCCGTATTTCGCTTTGAAGGCCGTCACGACCGGCTCACTGTAGCCATAGAAATCAGCCTCTTTCACGTTGGGCAGGTGCCGGCAGTGCGCGCTGGTGGAACAGTGTATCCCGTCCGCGCCGAGGTCGAGCAGCTCGCAAGCCTGTGCCACGCGGAACGCCCGCGCCTCCGGCCAGGCATAATCGGTCAGCCCCTTGAAATGGGTCTTGCCGTCTTTGCCGACCCACTGGCAATGCGGGTGCTCTTCCAAGAACTTTGATTTGTATCCGGGAAAATAGTCGTCAAAAATATCGAGCCAGACGATCGCCTTCA
>JAQVSS010000366.1 GCA_028700415.1 Kiritimatiellia bacterium | reverse complement strand
TTCCCTTTCGTGTATTCCGTGTCTTTCGTGGTTCCAATGAATTCTCGCAAACAACTTGTTTTTTATCGTGGTTGTTGGTTTGTAAGGCACTAAAGTTATCGGTCAATGAAACGGGGATGCGCCCCCGAATCAGTACCCATAGTATATAGGATTGACGAAAATAGACTATGTCCCCTATTATTTAATTTATGTCTTTTTTTAATCTGCGGAAACGGAATCTCGGCTGTGTCAACTCTCCCTTTTCCGGGGTTGGCACCGAATTTTTCCCCCTTGGGATCTTGCCCGACCACTCCGGTTTCACGCTTCATGAGACGGGCTATTTGCCTCGCAACAACTGGTGGAATTTTCTGCAGGTGCTCAGCCCTTTCTGGCGCTTCTACTATAACTTTGATAACGGGCATAAAGTCGTATTCAGGGATTTCGAAGCCGAGCTGACGCCGGAACATATCATGCTGATTCCGGATCACCAGCTTTTTGATTCCGTCGGGACAAACCCTGTGCCCCATTTCTGGATGGCGTTCAGCCCTTCGCGCCGCATCAATGTCCGTCAGAAAATCCCCATCCTGCTTCGGCCGGACCCGTGCGAAATGGAGATCATCAGGAAGATTGTTGACCTATACAATAACCGGGCTGAGTGCTCGGACAGGAAACGGGTTTTCAGCCTGAGTGTCGCCCTCCTGAGTGTCGTCTTGAGCCGTCCGGAAATTAAATGGCAGAAAGAGGACTCGCCCAGAATGGAAACAGTTTCACGGTTTATTGAAAACAATTATGCGTCTGCCCTCTCGATCCGCGATACCGCCAAAAACGCGGGGATGAGTCACGGCGCCTTCATCAAAACCTTTAAGCGGTACCAGGGGGTGACCCCCGTCAGATTCCTGATGCAGACAAGGATCCGGCAGGTTGCCGACCTGCTGGCGAATACCGACTTGACCATTGATGAGATTGCCGAACGGACAGGTTTTCCCAACCGCGCATACATGAGCCGCGTTTTCAAAAAAATCACAAGTATTCCGCCGGCGCAATTCCGCAACATCCACGCTCCGTCGTGACCGGTGGAAGCGGCCTGTATCCGGGGGGAGGGGGAGGAAGAGTTCTCGAATGAAGACATATGCATGTGTCATGGCCGCCGCTGCCGCCGGCATCGCCGTTGCCGGACAGTATGAGCAGATCACCGCCTGCCGCAACGGCAAGGAGCTTTGTGTCAGGAGCGCTTTCTCGCAGACGCTGGATGTCGTCGTCAGGATCCATTACGCGAGCACTTCGGGGATGCCCAACGAGGAGGCCTATCTCATCCCGAAGTCCGCCAAGCTTTCCGACCACAAGAAATATGGGGTCATGCACGCCGGCGGAGACGAGATCCCCGCGTATGGGTTTCCCCTGTACGGCTTTCTCGGCGGCAACCACGGTTCGTCGTATGGGCGCGCGCTGAAGGTGCCCGGACACGGCCTGACCGAGAAAGACCTCGGCGCTGAGCTGACCACAAAGGACAAGGGCAGCTTTTATATCCTGAGGATAATCGACAGGGACAACATCCTCATCCACCCTGAAAACCGCGGCAAACCCGGCTTTCCGAAATTCGCCGCGCTGAACCATGATCCGCTTTTCCGCGATGGTGCCGAACTGAAATACGCGGACGCGAAAATGCAGCAGGTCTATCCGGGCAACCGCTGCCTCGAGGACTCATATCTGGTGAACGGCAAGGAACCGCTGCCGGACACGACCGAAGTCACGTGCGATTTCCTCGACCATGTGGTCGACTACGAGATCGTCATGCCCGAAAGCCGCGTCGAACTGTTCAAGAAAAGGCCGGGGATCGCGCATGATTTTCTTGCGCCCGAACTGCCCGCACTCCTGAACGTCCGCACGGTCTTCCGCCATCAGGCCAACGGCGCCTGCGTCGTCTACACCAAAAACACCGTGCTGTCCGATATGGCCGGATACAACTGCCTCGGCGTGATGATGTGCTGGTCCGGTGCCATCGCCCAGAAGAAACGGACCGAATTCTACATCCCCAAACTCAAACCGCTTAAAGCCGCCGGGCGCGATAAGTCCCCCGCCCTGGACTGCGACTTCTCTTCCATCTACACCCTGCCGGACGAGATGCCGGTTAATTATAACATCGCGAAAACGGACTGCCTCAATCCGGAAGATCCGCCCGACCGCTTCATCCGTCTTGCCGGGGACAAAAAACGCGAAATCGGGGCGGTTCTCGGCTACTCCCTGTTCGCCGGCGTGACTGCGAAGAGCCTTAAGGCGAAAGACCGCGGGAGTATTTATCACCTCTGGCCGTCGAAAAAGATGTACCCGTACTGCATCAATATCAAGGATTGCCGGAAGGGCGACGTGAGGGAAGTCCTCGCGTACCGCCAGTATTTCGACCCGCAGCGCGAACCGGACGCCACGTCGTTTTATTTCCACAAGCAGAGGGATTCCGACGTGATCTATCTCGACTTCCACAAGCCGCTCTTGAAGAAGGGTGTTGTCCTGCCCGGTTATATGACGGGAAAGAAAATCTCCATTCTGGAAAAAACGCCGTCCGTTGTTTTGCATACGGGGCCGACCGTCCCGAAAGAGGGCATTTCGCTAAGCGTTTCCGGAGGGTACGGATATATCGTGCTCAAGCTGGACTGAAAAGATGGGGCGGCGTGACGAAGGGCCTCCCATTGGCAGAGAGGTTGTCGTCCCAGACAAAAAGAAAACCGGCACGGACGCGCGTCCGTGCCGGTTTTTCTCTGATGGGTGGGCGATTTACGACTCAGGGACAGCCTTAACCCGGTAGAATACGGGGCTGGTGGCCTCAATGTCGGTGTTGGTGTAGACCGTGTTGGCCGGCGCCACGCCGCGCGGCACCGTGGAGAAGTTCTCAAATGCGTTGGTCAGGTTCAATGTCCGTTCGATGACGTAGGGGTTCTTTGCCCCAGAATCGTTGCCCATGATCGTGAGGATCGTCTCCGTGCCGTTCTGCACGATACTCAGAATCTGGAAGACGCTCGCGTCATTCGTCGGATTGGTTCCGGCCAAGTACTCTTCCGCATTCGACAGGTTGTCGGAGTCGGCGTTACCATTCGGATCTGTCAGCCCGTTTTTGGCCAGCCAAGTCTGAGGCACGCCGTTGGTCGTGGCCGAGACGGAACCCCAGGTGTCGATTTCTTGCGCATCGGCCCAGCCGTCGCCGTCGCTGTCGCCCGCCAGTGCGGTTGGGTAATTCGTTGAGATCACCACATTGTCCAGATACGCGTTGGTTCCGCCGCTGTTCTGGATCGACATCCCGCGGTAGTACGGCAACTGGGAAATCATAGGCAGGCCTTCGCGCACCAGAACGTCATTGACGAACACCGCCACCTTGTTAACCGCATAGTCCTTGTGCAGGGTGATGCGCACATACTCGTCGCCGACCGGCGTTACGGATGCGCCCGCGACGCTGTTTGAGCACACGGCCCATGCGGCCGTATTCGTTTCATACACCATCACGTACCCGTCATTGTTGACGCACAGCATGACACTCGCGTTTGTGTCCGCGGCAGGAGGCGTGTCCACCTTGACCGGCTTCAGGAACATGTCTGTCCAGACCTTGGTGAGCGTCATGGACGGGTACAAGGTGTTGGTGAGAGCAGTGTCCGCCGGGAGGTCGGCGGCCTTGCTGCCGGACACGCCGGTGCCCGGCGTCACGGTCACACTGTCATCCGACGCGCTCCAGAACCGGTAGCCGAGACTGGAAAGCGGCGTGCCGGCGTCATAGCTCTCGAAGTCCTCCGTGAACGGCAGGCCTTGAACCAGCTCTGCGATTCCGATTGAGCCGACTCCCAGTATCATCCGCTGCCCGCCGGCGGCCACGTCGAAACCGTAGTTCTTATCACTTTTTCCGATCGCGGCAGTGATCTGGGCTTTTGTATGATGTGCCACCAGAGAGCCGAGTGTGGTCGCATTGACCATGCTGTACACGAAGATGCCGTCTGCGGTGGTCTGCAAATACAAATACCCGCCTGATTCTTTGACCGTCCAGATCCCGTAACTGTCCGTAAACCCCGTCAGGCTTCCCAACAGGGTCGACTCGCCGGTCGCCAGGTTAATCGCGAAAAACGTGCAGGGATTGGTCTGCTCGTTGTCGCTGAAGTAAGCATACCCGCTGTAGACATCGCCTTTCGCGATGCTGCGGATACGTTCTGTGACCGGAGTTGCAACATACCCGTTGGCGTTCCAGGTGGTGTTCGGCGTTACGGTGAAGGGATCAGCCGTAATGTCAAACAGATACAGATTAGTCCTCGATCCTCCCATATAGCTTGACGCGATAATCGTGTCTTCGTCCACCCAAGCGAATGTAT
>JAQVSS010000064.1 GCA_028700415.1 Kiritimatiellia bacterium | reverse complement strand
CGGCCGGGCAAAGTGACGGCGTATGATATCCTACCGCAGTACGCCAAGCACATGGCGCAGTTTGCGCACCTGAAGCGGGCGGTTCACGTGGCGATCGACTTCGCGAACGGCATGGGCATCTGGGAGGTGAAGACGCTCAAAGGCCTCCTCACGTGGGACGGCCTCTTCGAGGAGCCCGACGGCCGCTTCCCGAACCACGAGGCAAACCCGCTGCACACCGCAACGCTCAAAGAGTTGCAGGCGAAAGTCCGCGCCGGCGCCTACGCGTTCGGCGTGGCGTACGACGGCGACGCGGACCGCGCGGGCTTTATCGACGAGAAGGGCGAGATCATCCCGATGGACCTGATCACCGCGCTGGTGGCGCAGGACGTGCTGGCCACGCGCAAAGGCGTGGTCTTTTACGACCTCCGCAGCAGCCGGGTGGTGAAGGAGGTCATCGAAGCCGCGGGCGGTACGCCGATGATGTGCCGCGTGGGGCACGCCTTCATCAAGCAGCAGATGCGCGAGCACGACGCGATCTTCGCGGGCGAGTTGAGCGGCCACTACTACTTCAAGGACAACTTCACGGCCGAGAGTTCGGCCATGGCAATCCTCTCGCTGGCGAACATCGTCAGCAAATGCGACCGGCCGCTTTCGGCGCTGATCGCCCCGCTGCGCAAGTATTTCGCCAGCGGCGAGATCAACACGCGCGTGAGCCGCGCCCCCCAAGCGGTCCTCGACGAGATCCGGGCAACGTACGCGGACGGACGCCTGTTCGAGCTGGACGGCGTGAGCGTCGAGTACGCCGATTGGTGGTTCAATGTGCGCTGCTCCAACACCGAACCGCTGGTGCGCCTGAACCTTGAGGCCAAGACCCCGGAAGTGATGGAACGCAAGCGCGACGAGCTGTTGGCGATTATCAGGAAATAGGCGTTTAGACGACAGGCGATCCGCCCGAAGGAGCCCCCATGGTCAACAGGACAGTGTACGATGCGCTCGTGAAAAATTACCGCGCGCACTTCGGGCGCGAGCCGGAAGTCGTGGCGTATGCGCCGGGGCGCATCGAGGTGCTGGGCAACCACACGGACTACAACGAGGGGTTCGTCTTTTCGGCGGCGATCAACTTCGGCACCTTCTTTGCCGCGTCGAAAAGCGCATCGGCGTCCTGCCGCCTCGTGGCGGGCGACCTGATGAAAGAGGTCGCCTTTGACGTGGCCGGCATCGGGGCTTCCAAGACGGACACGTGGCAGAACTACGTCAAGGGCACGTTCGCCGGGCTGACCGCAGTCAAGGCGGTGCCGTGCGGTTTCGACGGGATGTTCCTCGGCAACATCCCGCTGGGCAGCGGGCTTTCCAGCTCCGCCGCGCTCGAGATGTGCGCGGGGCTCGCGCTCGGCAAGCTTTACGGCATCGGCGTGGACACCGTGACCCTGGCCAAAATCGGGCAAAAGGCGGAGCACGTCTACGCGGGCTGCAAATGCGGGCTGCTGGATCAGATATCGAGTCTGGCCGGCCAGGCGGGCAAGCTGGTGAAAACCGATTTCCGCTCCCTCGTTTACGAGACGGTTGAAATGGGCGGGGACGCCTGTTTCCTGATGTGCAACACGCACGCGAAACACGCTTTGGTGGACGGCGCGTACAACAGCCGCCGCGAGGCGTGCGAACAGGCCGCGGCGCACTTCGCCAGCGTGCTGCGCCATCCGGTGCATGCGCTGCGCGACGTGAGCATGGCCGAATGGGTCCTCTACAAGCGCGGCCTCCCCGAAACCGTGGCAAACCGCGCGGCGCACCCGATCGGCGAGGACGAGCGCGTGCTCAAGGGCGCGGAGCTGCTGGCCGCCGGCGATCTTGCCGGCTTCGGCGCGCTGATGTTCGACTCGCACGAGAGTTCGCGCGTGCTGTTTGAAAACTCCTGCGAAGAACTGGACGCGGTGGTCGATGCCGCAAAAAAGATTCCGGGCGTGATGGGTGCCCGGATTTCGGGCGGCGGGTTTGGCGGCTCCGCCGTGGTGCTGGTCCACCCGCGCGACGCGGAAACGGCGGCGGCGGCGCTGGCCAACGCGTATGCCGCCCGGTTCGGCGTGCCGTGCGACGTGAGCGTGATCACGCCCGCCGCCGGCGCGCATGTGGTGAAATGAGAGAACGGAGGCGGGTATGTTGCGTCGGATGCTGGGAGCGGCCTGTGTGCTGGCGTCTCTGACCGCGGACGCGGACGGGGAGCGGTTCATGTCTCTGCGCTGGGGCGGCACGGCGGCCGGCCAACCGGAGGCGTTCGGGCAGTTGAGCGCCGCGCTGAGCCGTTATCCGTCCTGCTTCGACACCCTTTGCGCCGATAAGAAACTGGACGCCCCGTCTGTGGAGGCGCTGCGGAAGATGGGCGTCGCCATAAACCAGGCGGACGCGGGGCTCCCGCCGCCGGCCGCTTTTTTTGATGACCACGCCCCGCGCGGCATGATCGGTGCTGCCTTGCTCTTCGACCCGGGCTCGCCGCAAAACGGCGCCGTGCTCGACAACCGCCGTCACTGCCTGTCCGGAAAATCCGCGCACGGGCTGTGCGTGGAATCGATGCTCTATCTGGCGTTCGGCGCGGAGCGGCTGACCTACGACCTGCTGAGTTACGCCCATGAGCCGGTCGCGTGGTATGCCAACACCTATATGAGCGAGCTGACGCTCTGGCGCCCCTTCTTTCAGGCGTATGCCCGCTACAACCAAGGCACGAAGCCGGGCGGCATCCTGCCGTTCTGCGGGAAAGGCGGCAAGCCGGATCTGTCCGGAACGTTGCGGGCGGCCAACGCCCTCGCGCCCTCCGGGTTTCCGGTGTGCCCGGGCTCGCCCTGGCCGGTCTGTTACCTCCTGAACGCGGAATCCGTGGACAGCATGTCCGCCGTGGACATCCAGCGCGTGCTTTCCGGCGGCGTGATTCTGGACGGCGGGGCCGCCGCCCGACTGCAGGCGCGCGGGTTCGGCGGCGCAATGATGATGACCGCGCAAACGCGGCCCCCGGAGGTCCGCGAAGTTTTCACCGATGACGAGCTGAACCTCAACCGGGTGAATTACGCCTGGCAACCGGACGCGACCGGAGCCGACACTTACGCCTTCACGCCCTCCAACGAAACCGCGCGCGTCATCGGGCGTTATCAAACGCCGGACGGCCGTTTCGCCGAGGCGTGTTCCGTGCTCACGGAAACCGCGTCGGGCGGGCGCATGGCGGCGTTCGGGTTCACGGGGTTTTCCGCTGAAATGAGCGCGGCGCGTCAGCGGCAGGTACTGCTGGCCGCGGACTGGGTCGCGCAGAACCGCCTGCCGGTTTTCGTGGAAACCGCGTCACAGGTCATGGTGATCCCCCGTGTGACCCTGGCGGGCGACCTGCGGAGCGTCGCGGTGTTGAACGCGTCCCTCGACGTGCAGCAGCCGGTCACGCTGCGTCTGCGGGGTTGTCTGAAAGACATCGAGAGCATGGACTGGGTGACCCCAAAAGACAAACCCGTCACTCTTCCGGTGCGCTGGGAACGGAAAGACGTGCTGGTCGTCCTTCCCTCGATCGGCCCTTGGCAGATCGGCTGGCTGCGCGCCGAAGGTCAATAAGCCGCCCGAAGCGCGGGGGTTCACGGCACCGGGCACCCTTCCCGGCTGCGCAAAACCGCCAGACACGCGTGCATCATCGCCACGGCATGGCTCCACTCCGCCCCGGCCGCGTCAACCGACGGCAACACCGCGAGAAACGGCACTTGACTCTTTTCGCCCCCTCCTCGCATAATGAACCTTATGTTTGGGTTTAGCATCTTGGATTGCTCCGCAGCCCTCCACGGCGGGGCCGGGGGTGTTCGTGCCGGTGTCCCCCTCCAAAAGCGATGCGCGTGGCGTCGTTCATGAAGGTTTAACTGCCCGGTTTATTCGGAAAGGATCAGATGATGACACACACAGACATTTCCAGACGGAACTTCGTTATGACAACTTCAGCTGCAGCCCTCTTGTCAGCCACCGCCCCCTTTCTCTGCGCCCATGCCGCGCCTGCCGCCGACGGGAGCCAAACGAAGAAACGCCGGTGGTTCGACACGCACATCCATGTGAGCGATGTCGGCAGGGACGGGAAAAAACGCGCGAAGATGCTGGACGAGTTGCTGGACGTCCTCGACCGCTGCGACGCCGATCTGCGGTTCGCGGTCTGCCCCGATGCGGGATACGTCTCGGCCATGCGGACCGATCCGGCGGCCATGTTAACCGCCAACCGGATGGTGTATGAGCTGTGCCGCCGCGCGCCGGGCCGTCTCCATGGCTGTTGCATGGTCAATCCGAATTTCACCGACGAGGCGCTGCGGGTCATGAAGATCTGTTTCGGGGAGTGGGGGTTTGTGCAGCTGGGCGAGATGCTGACGTATATCCACAATTACAAAATGGCCGACGCCGCTACGGAAAAAGTGGTCCGGGCCGCCGTGACGTATGATGTGCCTGTCCACGTGCATGTGGGAACCTATTGGCACAAGAAGGCGGGCTCCTCAGGCGACGGGATGAATCAGCTGGCGGACCTGATGCTCATCGCCGAGCGCGTTCCCGAGGCGAAGTACATTCTCGCCCACGCGATCGGGTGCGGCCCGACGCCGGATTTCATCTCATGGGCCGACATGATCCTCGACACGATCAAGGGCGTCTACCCGGCGTATCCCCGGAATTTCTGGATCGAGATCCGCGACTTCCAGTGCGCGGCGCTTGCCCGGACACTCCGCGAGGTGCCGGTGGACCGGCTGCTTTCCGGCACGGACTGGACGACGCGCATCGGCCCCCCGTTCCAGAACTACGGCACCATGTTCGACATGAAGGAGGGGGCCAACCCCTTCCCGCCGGAGGTCGCCTCGTTCGTCGGGTTTTTGCGCAAAGCGGGCGCTTCGGAAGCGGATATTGACCGGATCGGGTATCAGAACGCGCGGGAACTTTATAAGCTTCCCGCGTAAGGGAAAGCCGGATTCTGATGGCAGGGGAGTGAATAGCGTTTTTTAACAAGGGAGAAAGAAATGAGCGAACAAGTTTCTGAGAAGGCAGACCGGGTTGCCAGTATCGACGTGTTGCGCGGGCTCGCGATGTTTTTGATATTGAGCACGCAGATCGGAGGCGCCCCCATCTTTAAGACGTTTGTCAACCTGTTCGGGCCAGAGTTCGTCAAAGCCACAGCCCATCAATTCTCATGGACGGTCCCGGGCGTGAACCTGATGAATGTCGCCCAGTCCATCTTCATCTTCGTCGTTGGCCTGGTCATCCCGTTCTCACTCGGGAAGCGGCTCACCCAGACGGACAGGCGCAAGACCTACCTCCATATTGTCAGGCGGTCGCTCATTCTTTTCGTGCTGGGAACCATCGCGGGCGGGCACTTGCTCAGCCTCAAACTCGACACCTTCTATTTCTACAACAACGTTCTGGAATACATCAGCATCGGGTATCTGGTCTGCTCGCTGCTGGTCCTGAACACAAGAGAGAAGACGCAGTGGTTCGTGACCGGAGGGGTCTTGCTGCTGGTCTGGGCGATCTGGGGCCTGATTCCCGCGCCCGGATGGACGGGGGACCGTTTTTCGACGGAGATGAACATCGGCATCTACCTCGACCGGCTCCTGCTGGGGCCGCACGGGCATCCTTTCAAAGGCTACTGGTCAGCAAGCCTGAACACCATCAGCCAGATCGGGAACATGATGCTGGGGGTGCTGATGGGGCATATCATTTTCAGCTCCAGGGACAAAACGGCCAAAAGTAAAATGCTTTTCGCCTGCGGGTTCGGCATGATACTCGTCGGCTGGCTGTGGAGCTGGCTTTACCCGTCACTGCGCATGTACATGACCAGCTCCTATGTGCTTGAGGCGTGCGGGTTGGCGACCGTGCTGCTGGCGTTCCTCCACTGGATTGTCGATATCCGCGGATATTCCAAGTGGGCGTTTTTCTTCATTGTCTTCGGAGCGAACTCGATCGCCATCTACATGATGGCGCACCTGTTCAAGTTCAATCTCGTCGGGACCGTTTTCGTCGGCGGTCTCTGCAGCCACCTGTCGCCAGCCGTCGGGGACTTTATCCAAGCGGTCGCCGCGATGGCGGTCATGTGGCTGATCATGTATTACATGTACTGCAAAAAAACGTTCCTAAAAATCTAGGGGCCGCCCGAAAAGCATGGGGATCGGAAGACCTGTGGACGCGCTCCGCAGGACGACCTTTCCCTGTCCGTCCGGGCCGTTTCTATTGCATTTTCCCTTCAAACGGGTGCAACCTTGCATCATGAAAACGACCGGCTGTCCCGCCTTTCGCCCTTCAGGCCTGATCATCGCGTTGACCGCCCTCCTCCCGCTTGCCGCCCACGCAGGCGACGCGCGCGAGTTCGTCACCGACAAGGAGACCGGCGCGGTCTCCATGCGACTCGGCGGCAAACCGTGCTGGACCTATGTGCCGCAGGGCAAGGAAGGCAAACCCTATTTCCATCCGCTCGCCATCCCCGGCACCGGTGATGTCCTCACCTCCTTCCGTCCGCCGGATCACGCCTGGCACCTCGGTTTCTGGTTCTCGTGGAAATTCATCAACGGCTGCAACTTCTGGGAACCCGAGCCCAACGGCGGCCAGACCCGCGTGCTTGCGCAGACCGTCACGCCGTCCGGTGACAAAACCTTCCTCTCCGAGGCCACGCTCGCCTATACCGCCAACGGCAAAAACCTCGTGCGTGAGAAACGCATTGTCAGCGTGACCACCGGGCCGGACGGGAATTACGCGATCCATTGGGACAGCTCCTTCACCGCTCAGGACGCGGAAGCCGTCTTTTCCAGCACGCCGCCAAAAAAGGACAAGGACGGCAACTGGGCGACCGGCGGGTATGGGGGCCTGGTGTGGCGTTTTGCGGACGGTCCGGCGTTCTCCTACACGTTCACGAACTCGGCCGGAAAAGCGGACGCCCGCACCTGCGGGGAGCCGGGCGACCGCATGGAGGTCTTCGCGACAGCCGCCGCTTCGGGCGCCAAGGCCAAGATCACCTTTCGCGACCACCCCGGGAACCCGCGCCACCCCACCCCGTGGTTCGTGCGCCACAGCGCCACCAGCCACAAAGGACGCGGCTACTATGCCGTCGGCCCCTCCATGCTTTTCCATGAGCCCCTCACCCTACCGCCCGGCTCATCTGTCCGCTTCCGCTACACGGTCAGCGTCGAGCGGCTCTGAAAACACCGCCCTTTATCTTCCACGCGTTTCATTTAACCCGCCCCTTTTTTGCTTGTGTTCACACTGGGAACAGGTTATATTCGCGGCATTCTGGGCATGGGTTATGGGTGAAGGGGCTTGAGGGTTAAGGCCATGAGTGCTGCAGGACACGTCACGGACCGCAAGAAGCAAAAGAGCCGCCGGGGCAGCGAGCGCGGCGACGTGCTGATGGAGTATGTCCTGCTCACCATCCTGATTGTGCTGCCCCTTATCGGCGTGTCCTCCAAACTCGTGCAGGTCCCGGGCCCTACGGTCACCGTCGACGGGGCGCTTGAGGGAGATCATTTTGGGCTTTTCGGCGACGCGTTCGTCAGGCTTTACCGAATGGTCATGAGCGGCGTATGTCTGCCGCTGCCGTGACCATTCCTCACACAAACAAAGGGAACTCTGCGGACAAATTAGGGCGGGATCGACCTGCCAAAGGAGCGGAATATGAAAAACTGGAGCCGGAGTCGGACAAAGAAGGTGTTGTGCCGTTTACTGGGCGACCGCGCCGGCGGCGTGATGATGGAGTACGTCATCTTGGCCGTCCTGATCGCGGCGGCGGTGGTCGTGGCTGTGGCCATGTTCGGCAAGACACTCGTCGGCATGTTTGACGTGGCGGCAAAGGGCGCGACCGCCGACCATTCGGGCGCCAAGTCGGCACAGACCCAGACGCAGTCGGAACAGAAAAGCAAGGCCACACAGGCCAAACAGTATCACGACAGCATGCACAAGTAGGCCGGGACGGTCGTCCCCGTCACTGTCTTGATACCCGGCGGGCGCGGCGGGCCGTCCCGATGTTGGGCGTGCCCGCCAAAGGAGCGTGGCGGTTTTTATGACGGCCGATGCATTTCTGTTGCTGACGGGTGTCGTGGCGTGGGCAGGGGTTCTGGCGTGGTCGGACTGCCGCACGCGCCGTTTGCCCAACGCATGGACACTCGGCGGTGCGTCCGTGGCGCTGGTTTTTAGGCTGGCCTACGGCGGATGGCCCTGTTTGGTGGACGGCTTCGCGGCGGCGGCGGGAGCAGGCGCTTTTCTGTTGGTCCCGTTTTTGTTGCGCGGGGCCGGCGGCGGAGACGTGAAAATGCTCTTTGCCGCAGGCGCGATCGTCGGCTGGGGCCGGCTGTTCATGCTGCTCTGGGCAACCTCGCTGGCGGGTTTGGCGATGGGGCTGGCCATGCTGGCGTTCGGCCAATTGGACGGCGCGCGGCTCAAGCACTTCGTCCGCTGCGCGTTTGATTGGCGTTACGACCGGAAGGCGGGGGCGGCGGGATTGGCCCCCAAGGACGCGGCGCGTTTCCGCATTCCTTTCAGCGTGCCGATCTTGGCCGGCCTGATCGCGGCACTGGTGTGGTAACAGACATTGGGATGGAGGGAGCAGGGAAGGATGAGCAACTCGGACTCCCATATTTTCCGTATTCCGGCACCTCACTGTTCCACCCCCCGTGCGGGGGGGTCGGTCATGCTCGAGTTTGTCCTGGCCGCCCCAGTCGTCCTGACCCTGATCCTGGCCTGCATGCAGTTCGCCCATATCTGGATGGCCAAACAGGTGGTCCACTACGCCGCCTTTTGCGCCGCGCGCGCCACGCTCGTCTGCAAAGAGAGCGAGTTCAACCGGGCCGCCGAACAAGCCGCGCGGCAAGTCTGCGCCTGGATCGTCCACGGCGAAACGGCGGGCGAGCCGGCCAAACGCATACCGGGCTGGGGAGAGATCCCCGGTTCCGGCGCGGCAGAGCGCAAGACGCGGCTGCGCAGCGTCCGCAACGTCGGGCGCTGGAACATCGAGACCACCGTGGAACATGATTTCGCGCTGCTTTTCCCGCTGGTGGGGCCGATGATCGGCTGGGCGCTCAGCCCTTGGGGGGACGGCGACGAGTGGCAGGAGCAAAGGGCCGACGAGACCGGGAACATCGGCGACGCGGACGCTGTCCGCTATCCCCACATCCGGTTTGTCGAGACCGCGGTTCTGCCGAAACCCTATGTCACCGTGTCTGAGATGGGAATTCCGGCTCCGGGATGGTAAGCATGTTAAAAGCTTTAAACAATGCCGCCGTACGGTTGTGGAAAGATGAGAGCGGAGTCGTGTTCGCCCTGACAGTCATTGTTTTCCTCACGCTTTTCATGATGGGACTCTCGGTCTACGCGGTAGGCGAAACCGTGCGCTTGCGCGTCGAGCTCCAGAACGCCGCCGATTCCGCCGCCTACTCCGCCTCGGTCGTGCAAGCCGACTGCCTCAGCCGCGTCGCCGCGCTCAACCGCGCCATGTCCTGGACATATGTGCAGATGGGCAGGAAAGAGATGGACTACATCGTCGACAAGTGGCTGGAGCGCATCCTTCTCAAGTGGAATATCGACAACATCGCCATGCGGGTTTTCAATGCGCCGAGCTCCTGTCGCCGCGGCGTGCCCTGGTACGTGACGGGATATAATGTTTCCGTTGGGGACGGCTCGAATCACGAGAAAGTCCGCCTGAACAAGAAAATGCCGCTGGTGTCGATCGACGAAATCAAACAGGCGCGCGAGAACGCCCGCAACAACGGCAAAGATTACCCGACGCTGGGGCCTCAGATCGATACGGACAAAAGCACGATCCGGGCGCTTTACGAGAAGGAAAAAGCCCTGATCACACAGCTCCCCGACCGGATTGAAAAAACCGTCAAGAAGACCCTTAAATCCAACATCAAGGACACGTGGAACGACGGCTTCGCCGGGGGCGGGCGGATCAGTTATGTGCTGGAACAGGAAGAGGAGCCTTTTTCTAAAAACTTCGAAATCCTCAAACAGGACAAGGAGGATGATTTCCTCAGGCACTCGAACTATATCCCGGAAGAAGGGAAAACAGCGGAGGAGGTCTTTGGGGAAGGCTCGGAAAAGGAAAACTGGTTCGTCGAGACGGGCCAACAGCAGGGGATACAGCGCGGGTATAAACAACGCGACCGCGTGCTGGTCGCGGAGTGGCACCGCACCAGTTCCCTGTGGGTACTGACAAAGAAGGGATGCCACAGGGTCGCGACTTACCCCCGGAAGATGCGGACCGTAAAAGCCGAAGAGGTCAAAGACAGCCGGTTCACCTCCGAGATCGCAAAAGCCAACATCCTGCGCAAGACTTTTTTCTCGAAAAAGGGCGCGATCGCGGTGGGGCTGACCCGTAGGCTGAACAATCCGCTTCAATTTCTCGTGGCGGGCGGCGAGCTCGGCATCATCCGACCGTTCACGCTCGACAACGGTACCCGCCACATGTGGACCGTTGCGGTCGCGCGCACCGGATACAATCCTCCCCAGGAAGGCCAGACCCGACCCCGCGCGGAATGCAATGGCGAATATGAGGAGACGTGGTTTGATCGCGTCAACCAGGATGACCTTTGGAACCTCAAGACCAGTGACTGGGACGCCGCGCTGCTGCCGCTCTACCGCGCCTGGACGCAAGGGGAGAATCGGAAGTGGGACGGAACCTCCGGCGGTAAGATCCTCACAAAAATCAAAGGGGGGCCGTGGCAGGCGCTTTACGGGGACGGCGGCTCGCCCGAAAACGAGCCCGCCCCCAGACTGATGGGTGGAGGAAACGTCTCCTACGGCGAGACCGACGCCTGGGTGGTGCACTGAACCAGAAACCGTCCGACACAGAAAGGGTAAAACGCATGAACAGGTTATATCGACTCACATTCAAAAGGAGAGTGCGCATGACGATCCTGACCGCATGGACCGCCTTCGCCGGGCTCGGCATGGTTTTCATGCCGTCCGCCAGAGGGGCCGACAACACCAGGGGCAAAGCCTCCGGCGACGGGCCGACCGCCGAACAGGCCGGCGCCGGGATCACGCACGGCCTCACGGTCAACCTGTTCCGGCTGCACGCGGCAGCGGACGTGGACGGCGCCGTGAAAAAATGGGGTGACAACGCCTTTCAGGCCAAGTGGACCCGCGACGTGCGCGAGGTCTTTAACGAACACGAGACGATCGCGCTTAAGGATTTCTTCACCAGCGCCGTAGTCTGGGTGGGCGGCATGAAGGGTCTGCATGGCATCGTGGCCCTGTACAACCCCTGGTCCGACGCCCTTCTGGTTCTGGAGCAGCGCGTCGAGGCGGGCACAGCCCCCAAGGCCGTCCTCTCCGACTTCCGCTTCGTCAGCGGTGAGAGCCTGCGCGGCATCGCCGCGATCACACCGGCGGGCTCGTTTTCGCTGCATCCGCTGCGCGAGCCCCTCACCGTAGCGGTGTCCCGTCTCTACGCGCCGTCGGTGGCCGCGTTCACCCGGCTCTATCCGCCGGAGGGCGCGCCGGAACTCCTGCCCGCGGCACTCCAAGAGCGGATCGATTCGCCGGTCGGCGAGCTGATCCTGATCAAGACGCGTCTGGTGCTGCGCCTGAAAATGTTTCAGGATTACCTGTCCGTCGAAAACAAGGGGTGGATGATCCAGAGCGGCGTGCTGATCCGCGCGTTGACGGCGGGCGATCCCGCTGCGCTCCGCGCGTTCCTCTCGGAAAAACAGTCGCCCGCGATCCTGGAAACCGCATGCGCGCTGAATTCAAAAATCCGCAAAACCTTCACGCCCGTCTATTTTTCAAAGGCCCAGGACAGCGTGATCATAGGGTTGGTGAACCCCATGGCGCCGCGGTGGTACATCGAGGCCACCTTCACGGGTGCGCAACCCGCCCCCCGCATCGGCCTCATTCAGGTGGTAGACGTTGAAACCAGCGCGAAAGCGTTGACGCTCTGGGGGAAGGAGGCACCGCAATGAAAGCAACCCTTCCGCGTTTGACCCAACGGTTCGCCCTGGCCCTCACCGCGGGTGTCCTTCTTCTGGCCGGGACCGCTTCCGTCGCGTCGGCCGCGCCGCAAAGCGTGGGCGGCCTCCCCAACGGCATGATGATCAACGCCCCGTTCGTGAGTCTGGGCGTGTGTGTGGCGCAGCATCCCGAAGTCCTTGCCGAAGCCGGGAAACTCGGGCTGAAAGGGGCGGACACGCTCGCAGACGGGGCCGAAGCGATCCAGGACTCCAACCTTTACATCCCGGTTGATGCGGGGATGGGCATTACCCAGAACCTGAGCGAGGAGATCGCAAAAGCCCTCGAGGAGGGTAAAGACATCGGCGAGTTGCTGGACAAGCACAAAGACTCGATCAAGGGTGCAGGCGACAAGCTCAAGGTCATCTCGCTGATCCTCAAAGGGCTCAAGGTCGCCCACCTCACCGGCCATGTGATCGAGTCCTACCAGAGCGGCGACCGGGAGCGCTTCGCCGAGGCCCTCAACAACGCGGTGAAGGAGGGACTGAAGATGGGCGGTGACGCCGCAGGCTCCTGGGCCGGTGGCGCGCTGGGCGCCAAGGCCGGTGCCGCGATCGGGGCCTGGTTCGGCGGAGTGGGAGCGATCCCCGGCGCGATCATCGGCGGCGCAGTGGGCAGTTGGATCGGCGGGAAAACCGGCGAAGCGGGTGCCGGATGGATCAACGACAACTTTGTGAAGGACAGCACACGGAATCTGGCGGACTGGGCCTTCGACCAGAAGCACGGCACTTTGAGGGAACCCATGCTGCCCCCGCCGATTTCGGGCGGGTCAAGCGGCACCTTCGGTTCGGGGGGCGGTTCGAGCGGTACTTTCGGCGGTGCCGGTTCCTCTTCACAGGCGCCGCCCAAGCTGAATGCCTTCCGGTAGACGGAGTGAACCCATGAACAAAGCCACACCACATCTTGTCCGGCATGACCGGCGGCGCGCCGGCGGGGTCAACATGGAGTATGTGATTCTGGCCGTGCTGATCGCCGCCGCCGTGGTGGTGGCCGTGGTGGTCTTAAGCCGGTCGGTCGCCAGCATGTTTATCACCGCAGGAGAGGCCACGACGCTGCGCGAGACCGATGCCCAGAAAAACTTGGAGATGCGGCGCAAAGACCGCGAAGCGGATGCGGCGGTGTCGAAACAATATCATGATGGCATGCATCAGTAACGGGTGAATAGAGGTGACGATGAAACCCTGTGTCCCTTGGTTGTGTGCCGTGCTGACCACGGCCTTCTTCACGCCCCGTCTCTGCGGCGCGGCGGATGCCGGAGCCAACGGCAATACGCCCGAGGCGGTAAGAAACGCCATGGCCGATTACGATGCGGGGCTGGCTCTCCTGAAGGCGAAGCGTCACAACGAGGCCCTCGCCGCTTTCCGTAAAGCGCTGGAAAAGGCCGGGGCGGTCAAAGAACCCGCCGGACGCACGGTCGCCTCGGTGGCGGCCAACAACGCAGGCAACCTTCTCATGCTGCAGGGCAAGGCCGCCGACGCGGAAACGTTGTACCGTCGGGCAGTCGCCTCCGACGCCAAGCACGCCCTGGCCATTAACAACCTTGGCGTCGCCCTCCTCAAGCAAGGCAAGACGCGGGAGGCGCTGCAGACCTTCGAAAAAGCGGTAAAGACCGATCCCCGGCAGGGGCTCGCGCTCAACAACCTCGCCAGCCTGCTGATCCAGGCCGGCAACCTGAAGGTAGCGGCAAAATACCTGGCCACCAGTCTCAAACTCAACCCGAAGAACCAGCGGCAGACCCTGTTGCTGACGGCACGCCTCTACGACAAGGCGGACAGCAAACCCGAGGCGCAGGACAAACTCTGGCAATCGCTCGTCAACACCACGGACGGTTCGCCGAACGCCCGCCTCCGCTTGGCGAGCGAGTATCTCCAGGCCGGGCTTCTCCCGCAAACCGAGCGCATCTTCAACGGGTTGCTCAAAGAGAAACCGGAATGGCCTGAAGCCCGTTTGCAGCAAGCCCGCCTGCGGGCCTTGCAGGGACGGGATGCGGAGGCCGTCAAAGCCCTGCGCGAGTTGATCCCCCTCTTGCCGAAAGAACCCGCCGCAAAGACCGACCTCGCCGGCTTGTTGATCAAGACCGGCAATCTGTCTGAAGCCGAGTCGCTCGCCCGCGAAGCCACCCGGAACTTCCCGGCCGACCCCGCCGGATGGTTCGTGCTCGGCCGTTCCCAAGAAAAACTCGGGCGGCACCTCGAAGCCGAGAAATGCTATTTCGAGGCGACCCGTCTCGACCGCGGTTTTGCCAACGCCTGGAACAACCTCGGCATCCTCGCCGCCCGGCGCGAAGATGTGAAGACCGCACTCACCTGTTACATGAACGCGCTTTTCGCCGATCCCGGAAATACGGAAGCCCAATACAACCTGGGGCGCTCGCTGGTCATCAGTAAAACCGACTTCGAACGCGGCGTGCGCCTGCTCGTGACCGCCTCGTCCGGCTCCGGCGAAGCGGCGGCACGGGCCAAGAAATTCCTCGCCGACCTCGAGAAGCTTTCCAAAGGCGGGGATCCGGGATGGAAGACGGCTGACGCGAAAACCAAGGAAAGGCGGTAAACCATGTATATGGGGAACACACACCTTTTCCTTCCCGCGTTTTGGCCGCGCCGCCTGACCGCGCTCGCGTTGGCCGTTAGCCTGTCGTCGGTCCTGCCTCTGCCCGCCTTCGCCGAACCCCAGACTCTGGCCAGCGCGGACGCCCAAAGCGATTCCTCGGTGGAAACCACCTACAGCAACGCGGGGGATAACGATTTCGGAGGCACCGATCTGGACAATGGCCAGACCGTTGCGGAAGGCACCGCCACCCTGGTCAACCAGAGCGGCTCGATCGGCGGGGACAACGCCAACATCGGTTATAGCGTCGACATCAGCGCCAGCGGCCAAGTCCAGATGGGCGACCATGGCGTGCAGGCCAGCGCCGAGGTCGGCCTCCAGGCTGAGCTCACCGCTCTGGCACAGGCTGGCGTGGGCAACGACATGTTCGGCGCGAACGCCGCCGCAGAGGCGAACGTGCAGGCCATCTTGAAGGCGCAAGGCCAGATCGGCGCCTACATCGACGATAAGGGCTTGACGATCGGCGTGGATGCCAAAGCCGAGGCCATGGTCAGCGCCGAAGCGTCCGTCAGCCTTACCCTGTCGGTTTTCGGCGTGGCCACGAATGTCACGGCGACCGCCAGCGCGCAGGCGGGCGCATCGGCCTCGGCCTCCGCCCTGGTCACCATCGGGTTTGACGGCAAGGTCTCCTTCAAAGTCGGCGCCGGCGCCACGGCGGGCGTCGGGGCAGGCGTGGATCTCGAGTTCGAGGTGAGCGCGGAGGCGCTGCTGAACTATCTCGGCCTGTCCAGCCTGGACGAGCTGATCGAGTGGTGCCAGCAATTCGTCCAGGATCCCAGCGCTTACATCGGCCAGCTCATCAATGAGGCGAAAGACAATATGGCTGCGGCCGTTGCCTCGGCCGTTGTCGAAAAGGTAGAAGAGGCGATCACCGAAACCGTCACCGGCGCCTACGACGCCGCCGGCGATATTCTTGCGGATGTTGGCGGATTCCCCGGCTCGGCACTCCAAAGCCTGTTCGGCGGGGGAAATGCAGGCGGCGGAGGGCATGCCGGAGGCGGGTTGCCCGCTCTCGGCAACAGCGGATCGGGCGGCTGCGGGGGCGCATCGTCAGGATCAGGCGGCGCCTCCGGCGGAGGCAGCGGCGGCGGCAACTACAAGCGCGACAGCCAATTCAAACGCTGGAGCAAATGATCCCGTCACGCGAACGCCAACGGCAATAACTCCCCCAGTGTGGCCGACGCGACCTTGCCTCCCTTGAGCCGCGCGAAGAAAACCGGCGTTTCCGGCACGCAGAACTCCGCCAGCACCTGACGGCACGCCCCGCACGGCGAGGCGGCGCGTGCCGTTCCGCCAACCACCGCCACGGCCGCAAAACAGCGGCACCCCGCGCTGACCGCCTTGAAGAGTGCGGTCCGCTCCGCGCAGTTGCTGAGCCCATACGAGACGTTCTCCACGTTGCATCCCGTGTAGATCTGACCGTCCAGCGTGAGAACCGCCGCACCCACGGGATACTCCGAATAGGGACAGTGCGCGTTCGCCGCCGCCTCGCGCGCGCTCTTCACCAGCAGGTCGCGCACGGGCTTGGAAACCACAGGCAAGGTCTGTTTTCTCATGACGGTTCCTCCAGAATCATTTTCCGCTCCGGCACCGGCCCCTCCGCGATGCGCACGGCTTCCTCCGCGACAGCCGCAAACGTTCCTGCCAATGCCGCGCTCTTCGCCCGCAGCCGCATGAGGGGCTGCCCCTTCTCCACCCGTTCGCCCGCCTGCACAAGCCGGTCCACGCCGGCTGCCGGATCGATGACGTCCGCCGTGCTTGTGCGCCCGCCGCCCAGTTGCAGCACGATCCGTCCGATCTTTTCCGCGTCCACAAAAGCCACCGTCCCGGACTTCGGCGCAAACACCTCGACAATCGCGCCGGGCTGCGGGAAGACCCGCGCCTCGTCGATGACCCGCACATCGCCGCCGTGCGCGGCAACCATCCGGCGGAACACCTCCAACGCGCGGCCGTCGTCGAGCCGTCTCGACAGTTCGCCGCGGGCGGTTTCAAGGTCACCATATACCCCGGACAGCACGGCCATCCGCGCCGTGAGTTCGACGGTCAGCAGGCGCGTGTCCGCAGGGCCACCACCCTTGAGCGTCTCGATCGCCTCAATCACTTCCACGGCATTGCCCGCCGTACGCCCCACCGGCTGATCCATGTCCGTGATGAGCGCGCCCATCTTCCGGTCGAGCGACCTCCCCACGCGGATCAGGCTTTGCGCCAACGCCCGCGCGTCGTCCAAGGTCCTCATGAAGGCCGCTTGTCCGCATTTGACATCGAACACCAGCGTTTCCGCACCCTCGGCGAGTTTTTTCGCCATGATGCTGGCCGTGATGAGCGGGATGCTCGGCACCGTGCCGGTCACATCCCGCAAAGCATAAAACTTCTTGTCGGCGGGAGCGAGCCGGTCCGTCTGCCCGATGATCGAACAGCCGACCTCTGCGACCACACGCTTGAAAGCCACAATGGAAAGCCGCGTGTCGTAACCGGGGATAGCCTCCAGCTTGTCGATCGTGCCGCCGGTAATGCCGAGCCCGCGTCCGGCGACCATCGGCACGGCAAGGCCGGCGGAGGCCGCCAGCGGCGCGAGCACAAGCGAGAGCTTGTCCCCGATGCCGCCGGTCGAGTGCTTGTCCGCTGTGGGACGCGGCTCCCCCTCGAAGGAGACGAGATCCCCGGACCGCATCATGGCGT
>JAQVSS010000365.1 GCA_028700415.1 Kiritimatiellia bacterium | reverse complement strand
TGGAGAGCACGGCGGGCGGCGGGCAGAGCGCGCCGACCCATGGGGCGCAGACCATGCAGGCACAGCGCGACCCTGCGGCACCCATCGACCCGACCGCCCGCAGGGCGGTGCAGGGCGAAACGTCGGACTTGGCCGAATATGAACGGCGGGAGACCTTCCAGGAGGGTAACCCCGACCCCTGGGTGTATCTCTCGCATCCGTTTATCGGCGGCGAAATCTCGCACAGCAAGGCGAATGACCAGTTCGAGATCCTGCGGTATGGCGGCCGCGGCGGTTTGCACCTGAACCGCAACCTGCAGCTTTCGGCCGAATATTTCCAGAGCGATATCGAACAGCGTGTCCGGCCGCGGTGGAATGCGGTCTACTACAATCCCGACGACGTCACCTATTACACCTTCAAGGCGCTCAAGCGCGAGGCCAAGGGGCGCCTGTCTTACCGCACGGCCAGCGGGGTGGTGCTCTCGGGCGCGATCGGTGTGGCGGAGTTGGATTTCGATAACGACGAGGACGCCCTGTTCGGCAGCGATTTCGAGGACGAAGTGGGAAGCGACACATTCGACATCGATGACAAAGAAACTTCGGTGATTGGTGACTTGTCCGCCAGTTGGTCGCCGCGCGACAATCTGAACGTGTATGTGTTCTACGCACGCGATGTGGTGATGTCGGCCGTCAAAAAGTACGATTCCGATTCCGCCGGAGCGGCTGTGCGGTGGAAGCCCTCCGACACGTGGCACGTGAACCTGCGCGCCCAGTACTGGAGTTACGAGGACGATAACGCCCTGTCCCTCTTCCAAGGCGAATCCTTCTGGGAGGTGATGTCCGATATGGGCGTCTGGCTTGGGGTTGACGTGTCCAATGTCTCGTCGAGCGATCCGAGCGATTACTACTGGACGCCGTATTGGGATCAGCGTGTCATGGGTGTGCTCCGTTATCTGCAGTCCTGGCAAGGGTATACCTTCCGGCTTGATTTGCTGGCCGGCCTGCAGCGCGAGGACGCGCGCCCGTTGCGCCGGACAGACGATGTGGAGTTGTCGGGCGGAGCGGACTGGGATTACGCGTGGGGCATCAACTCCACGTATAACAAGCGGCTCTGCAGCTATCTCGACATCTTTATGGATGCGAGCGTCATGACGCTGCGCGATTACATCGACCACCGGTTCCTGATCGGGTTCAACCTCGGGTTCTAATGGCTAGGGGTCAAGACAGGAACCGGAGGCTGACGTCAAAGAGTTCGTCCGTCCAGACCTCGCTGTAGTAGCTGTGCCCCGCATGGGGAACCGTATGCGTGTCATACGGGATGCCGAAGGTGCGGCAGTAGCGGGCGTAGGCGCGGCCTGAACCGGCCGCATCGGGGTCGGAGCCGCCGAAGACAAGCAGGACGGGGTTGCGGAACGCGCGGAACTTTACGAGAGTGCCGTCTTCCTGTATGGCCTCCTCCGCACTGCGGGTCTCGTGTTTGACCAGCGCTTTCGCCACGAGCCCGGCCTGCACCTTTCCGCTCAGCAGTTTCTTCCACGTTTCGGGCCGCAAAAGTTTGCGCGTGTAGGCGGCGAGCGCGCCCCATGTTTTCCTTGTGCCGGTGGCGGCACTGCGCAGGGAACCCATGGATTCGGGGGACCAGAGCAGAAGACGGGAGATGTTTTGGTTGTCGGCGGCGAGCGTCACGGCAACCTTGCACCCCGAACAGATGGCGATCACAACGACTGGGGCGCCGGGCGGAAGACGTGCGCGCAAAACGTCCAAGGCGGCTTGCGCGTTTTCCGCCATCCCGCCGATCGAGGCGTCAGCCGCTTTGCCGTCGCTGAGGCCGCGCCCGGTGAAGTCCGGGCGTAGGCAGAGAAATCCGCGCGGGGCGAGCTGGCGGGCGAAACGTGTGAACAGCCGGTGCGGTCCGGTGCGGTCCCCTGACCAGCCGTGCAGGAAAAGGGCGCCCGCATGCGGCGGGACAGAAGGCGTGTCGAGAATCGCACGCACCGCTGACGTGCCGGGGAGCGTCAGCAACTCTGCCCCGGCGCCGGAAACGCACGGCGCCGTCAGGGGGGGCGCGACGGGCACGTCCGGTGCCTCATGTCCCTGAGACAGTTGCACCGCCAGCCATGCGGCCGTTTCCCGCGTGAGCCCTGCAAGATCAACGTGGCCGACCGTATTCCAAAAAGGCGGGTAACGTGTCTCCGGGCATTGCGTGTGGTGCGACAACGCGGCAAAGGCGGCGCGGGTCTTCACGTCATGGCCGCCGGAGAACACGAGCGCCGGCGCACGGATGGGCAACGGCGTCAGCGACCGCAGCCAGACGCAGAAGCTTCCGGTGACAAGGTACCCGTCCAGATCGATGGATGATTCGCTCAGGCGCAACGTATCTTCCAGCGTGGCGCGGCTCTCCCGGGCTTTTCCGTAGGCGACCATGTCGTTCACCATGCGGCGCTGCAGAAGCTGGCGGATAAAATCGTCACCTGTTACGGGCGACCACGCGGCCAGCGCGGCCGTGTCGGGATGCCGTGCCGCCAGCCGCGCGGCGAGTAACGCCCCTGTCCGCAGTCCGAGCACGGCACGGGGGACGGCGGGGAAAACCTGTTTGAGCCATCCCCAGGCCGACTCGCAATCGGCCTCGAAGGTTTCAGGAGGCACGGTCTCGAAGGCGCCGGCGGAATCGCCGCACCCCGCGAAATCGAACATCAGGGCGGCGATTCGCCTTTCGGCCAATGCGCGGGCGGTCTGGACAAAAACAGGCAAGGCGCCTTTGCGTTCTTCGCAGAAAGGCGGAACGAACAGCACCGCGCCGCAGACCTTGCCGGGCGCGAAAAGCGTGGCGGACAATGGGCGTTCGCCAGACATCAGGAAAAAAGCGTGTTGCGTGAGAGCGGTCACGTCGGTCTCCATGTGCGGACGTGGGAAAGCGTACGGATGTCAGGGCCTTAACCCCGCATCAGCCGGATGTACGCTTCGAAAAGGGCGGGGCCCCAAAAAACCCAGATGAGCGCGGCGGCCGAGAGGTAGGGCCCGAACGGGATGCGGCTCTGCAGCTTCACGCCGCCAAAGGCGATCATCAGCAGGCCGCACGCGCTGCCGAGCAGCGAGGATACAAAAACCGTGAAGAGCACCGCTTCCCAGCCGAGAAACGCGCCGATCGCGCCCATCAGTTTGACGTCGCCGAAACCCATCGCCTCTTTCTTAAACGCTTTTTCGCCGATCCACGCGACGGCATAAAGCAGGCCGAACCCGGCGGCCATGCCGATGCACGAGGAGAGCAGCCCCCGCCACCAGACCTCTTGCGCATGGAGCAGGGGCACGAACGCGCTGAGGATCGGTCCCAGCGCCATGCCGCCGACGGTCACAGAGTCCGGGATGATGAAATGCTCGAAGTCAACGAAAGTGCCCAGCACCAGCCCCGCGAGGAAAAGCCAATAGACCGGGACGATCAGCGGGTGGGGGATGGGCAACATGTGCAGGGCCTCCGGAGCGGCCCACTTCATGAACACCGCCAGGAAGAGCAGGGCGGTGAGCAGTTCCACCAGCGTGTAACGGAAGGAGATGGGGCCTTTGCACGAGGCGCACGTACCGCGCAGGCAAAGCCAGCTGAGGACAGGGATGTTCAGATACCAGGGGATCAGCGCGTTACAGTGCGGGCAATGCGAGCGTGGCGTGACGACGGATTCGTCGCGCGGGATACGGTAAATGCAGACGTTCAGGAAGCTGCCCACGCAAGCCCCGAACCACGTCGCAAAAAAAGCGAACAGCAGAAAAAAGAAACGGATGTCTTGGTCACTCATCGGTTGTATGCCCGCACGTTCATGTGGTCCTTATCATACTGTTTGCCCTCCCGCTTCCGCAACCCGTATTTCACGGGGGAGGAACTGGGGCGAGGATATCCTTCTGGATCTGTTTGGCGCGCAGGCCGCGTGTCACATGAATGGGCTCGTTTGTAAAAGGGTTGACGCCGGTGTAGTACATGGCGGTCGACCAGGTGGAGGGCGTCGGGGTGAAGATCTGCACCTGCTCGGGGGAGAGGTGCAGATTTTGCGAGACGAAGCGTTTGAGGGAGCGCATGTCCTCGTCGGTGCAGCCGGGGTGCGCGGCGATGAAATAATAGGTGAGAAACTGTTTGAGGTTGCGTTTGCGGTTGGCTTCGTCGAACGTTTTCTTGAAAAGCAGCAGTGCCCCGTTATCCGGTTTTCCCATGGCGGCGAGCACGTGCGGCTCGGTGTGTTCGGGCGCGAGTTTGAGTTGTCCCGAGACGTGGTGCGCGGCGAGTTCATCGATATAGCGGGGGCCGTTCTTGGCGTCTGCGGCCACCAGGTCGGGGCGGATGCCGGAGGCCACAAAGACTTTGCGG
>JAQVSS010000364.1 GCA_028700415.1 Kiritimatiellia bacterium | reverse complement strand
GGGCGGATGCGCTTCTGCCCTTCCGCGTCGCCTACATGTCCGGCAGATACGACGAACTCTGGCGCCACATCATCGGCGACCGCAAGCAGGTCAGAATCGCGTGAACCAAAAAATCAACCTTGCACCCACTGAACGCCCGCGCGCGAGATCAAACAGCGCTCCGCGAATTGAACACCTCACTGGAGCGGCGCGTCGCGGAACGGACCGCCGAACTGGCCGTAGCCAAAGAGCTCGCCGAAACGGCCGACCGGCTCAAGTCCGCCTTCCTGGCCACCATGTCGCACGAGCTGAGAACCCCGCTCAACTCGATCATCGGGTTCTCCGGCATCCTCATCCAAGAACTTCCCGGGCCTTTGAACGCGGAACAGCGGAAACAGCTTGAAATGGTGCGGGAAAGCTCCCGTCACTTGCTCGCATTGATCAACGATGTGCTCGACATCTCGAAAATCGAGGCGGGGCAGATGGTTGTGCATCCCGAACCGTTCGACCTGCGCGACTCCCTCATGAAAGTCCTCGGCATCGTAAAGCCGCTGGCAGAAAAGAAGCGCCTCAGTTTGCAAGCGAATCTTGCGGCAGCGACCGGCACCTTGTTTAGCGATCCGCGGCGCATCGGGCAGATCCTGCTGAACCTCCTCAACAACGCCATCAAGTTCACCGAAGAAGGTACGGTCACGCTCGGGGTGGAAAAGGATGAAGCGACCGTGCGCTTTTCCGTCGAGGACACCGGCATCGGCATCACCCCCGAAGACCTATGCAAACTGTTTGAACCGTTTCAGCAAGTCGATTCGGGATTAACGCGGCGACACGAGGGCACCGGGCTGGGACTCGCCATCTGCCGGCGTCTGGCCGGGTTGCTCGACGGCAAGATCGAGGTGACAAGCGTTTTGGGAAAAGGCAGCGTCTTTACGCTGATACTGCCCCTGAGAAAACCGGAGGTATCATGAGAACGACCATCCTCTTGATTGAAGACAATGAGCAGAACCGCTACCTCGCCACCTTCCTGCTCGAAAAACGCGGGTATGCGGTCATCTCGGCCAACGACGGCCCGCAGGGGATCGAATGCGCCGGACGGTTCCTGCCGCATTTGATCCTGCTCGACATCCAACTGCCCTCGATGGACGGATACGCCGTCGCCCAAGCCCTGCGCGGCCATCCGGCGCTTGCCGGCATCCCCATTGTGGCCGTGACCTCTTACGCCATGCCGGGCGACCGGGAAAAAGCGCTCGCCGCCGGCTGTAACGGCTATATCGAAAAGCCGATCAACCCCGAAACGTTCGTGACTGAAATTGAGCATTTTCTCGGTGCTCTCTGAAAGGAGCCCCCCCGATGAAAACGAATCGGATTCTGATCGTGGACGACAGCGAGGAAAACCGATACCTGCTGCGCGCGCTGCTGCAAGGCCACGGCTACGACGTGGAGGAGGCGTGCCACGGGGCCGAAGCGCTGGTTCTGGCCCGGAAAAACCCGCCCGACCTGATCATCGCCGACATTCTGATGCCGGTCATGGACGGGTTCGCCTTGTGCCGCGAATGGAAGTGCGACGCGCGCCTGAAAACGATCCCGTTCTTTTTTTACACGGCCACCTACACCGACGGGCGGGATCGGGATTTCGCGCTCAGCCTGGGGGCCGAGCGGTTCATCGTCAAGCCGGAAGAGCCGGAGGCGTTCATGGCAGCCGTCCTCGAAACCCTTCAGCAAACGCGCCCCTCCCCCACAGGCGCCGGATTGACGACAGCGGACACGTACTCGCAGGGATTGACCGGCGAGCCCCCCATAGAGGAGTCCGTTTATTTAAAGCAGTACAACGAGACGCTGATCCGCAAACTGGAAGCAAAGATGATTTCGGGGCAAAGGAGTCTGAGATCACGGGACGGACCGATTATGACTTTCTTTCCCGCGAACAGGCGGACTTTTTCCGTGCCCACGACCGGGAGGCGATGGCAAAGGGAGAGCCGACCGTCAACGAGGAGTGGGTCACCTTCCGCAACGACGGCCACCGCGAACTGCTTGAAACCATTAAAACCCCCATGTTTGACGCCCACGGGAAACTGATCGGGGTGTTGGGCATCAGCCGCAATATCACCGCGCACAAGCAAGCCGAAACGGAACTTCACTCGCAACTGGACGAACTCAACCGCTGGTATAAAGCTCTGCTCGGACGCGAATCACGCATCCTCGAACTTAAGCGTGAGGTGAACGGACTTCTGAGGAAGACGGGGCAACCGCCGCGCTATGATGAGCATGCGGCGGATGAGGAAAGCAGCCCTGCGGCCACCGTCGCGCCGTCCGCATCGCGAAGCGTGGAAGGCGGCAACCCGGAGACGAACGAAAAGAGATGACCATGCGTTTTTTAAAGGGAAAATACGTTACATGGGCCTGTGCGCTGCTGACCGGCTGGATGACGCAGTGCGTTTCCGGATCCGTAACGCCACATTTTCTCGCGGGCTGTGAGCCCGATTATCCACCCTACTGCATGGTCACCAGTGACGGGCAGGCGTCCGGTTTTTCGGTGGAGCTTCTCCGCGCCTCGCTCAAGGCCATGGGCCATGAGGTCACATTCAAAACCGGGCCGTGGCCATACCTGAAACAGGAGCTGTCCGACGGACGCATCCGCGTGCTCCCGCTGGTTGGCCGGACGCCCGAACGGGAAGCGGTCTACGATTTCACTTTCCCGTATCTCACCATGCACGGTGTCATCGTGATCCGGAATGACACGACAGGCATACAATCCCCCGCCGACCTTGAAGGTAAGCGGGTAGCCGTCCTGCGGGGCGACAACGCCGAGGAATTCCTGCACCGGGTGAAGCTGGGCGCAGTGATTGTCCCGAGGCCCTCCTTCGAGACCGCACTCTGCGAACTCGCCGATGGGAAACACGACGCGGTTGTCATCCAGAAGTTGCTGGCCTTTCAGCTCATGCAAAAAAAAGGCCTCAAAAACCTTCGGACCGTTGGTTCCCCGCTCAAAGAATTCATCCAGAACTTTTGCTTTGCCGTCAAGAAAGGTGACAAAGATCTGCTGGCCGACCTGAACGAGGGATTGGCCATCGTCATGGCCGATGGCACATTCCGGGCGCTCTATGCAAAATGGTTCACAGAGCTTAAAGAGCTGGGACGGACAAAGACCCGCATCGTCATCGGCGGGGACGCGAACTGTCCGCCGTACGAATTCCTGGACCAGAACAACCAGCCCGCCGGTTTTAACGTAGACCTTACGCGCGCCATTGCCCGCCACATGGAGTTATCCGTGGACATCCGGCTGGGCTCATGGGACCTTATCCGGAAAGGACTGGAGTCGGGAGATATCGATGTTGTCCAGTCGATGTTCTATTCGGCGGAGCGCGACCAGGCCTATGACTTCTCTGCTCCCCACACGCCCCAGCAATATGTGATCGCCACGCGCAAGGGCTCACCCGAGTTGTCCGGCATGGAAAACCTGACCGGGAAAACCATTCTGGTCATGGCGGGCGACATCATGGAAGACCTCGCCAGAAGCAAGGGTTATGGGACACAGCTCGTAACGGCCGTTTCTCAAGAAGAGGCGCTGCGCCTGTTGGCCCTTGGGAAACACGATTGCGCGCTCGTGGCCAAAGTCCCGGCCCTCTATTGGATCAAGAAAAACGGCTGGCATAATCTGAGGGTTCCCTCCCATCCCGTGCTTGCGGCCGAATATTGTTATGCCGTCCGGTCCGGTAACCAGTCCCTGTTGGCGCAATTCTCGGAAGGGTTGGCGGCCGCAAAAGAGACGGGCGACTACCGGAAGATCCAGTCCAAGTGGCTGACCCCCTACGATCCCGCCGGCTTCAACTTCCGGACCGTTGTGGCCTATCTTCTCGCCGTTGCCCTGCCGCTGCTTTTCCTTCTTGGCATAGTCTTGCTATGGTCTAGGTCGCTACAGCGGAAGGTTTCCGAACGGACCCGTGAACTCCATGAGGAGATGAGCGGGCACAAGCGGGCGGATGAGCGGGCACAAGCGGCCCTGGCAGAGACGCAGCGCCTGTTAAAGGACGCCGACAGCTCGCGCAGGGCTTTGCTCAGCGTGATCGAGGATCAGAAGATAGCCGAAGACCGATTGCGGAATAGCGAGGAGAAATTCAGGAGCCTGTACGACTCCATGAAGGAGGGCGTGGCTCTGCACCAGTTGCTTTATGACTCCGCTGGCCATGCCGTCGATTACGTGATCGAATCGGTTAATCCGGCCTACGAAACCCTTGTGGGACTGAAAGCGTCCGATGTGACGGGACAAAAAGCCTCAACCGTATACGGCAAGCAGCCCGCGCCCTATCTCGACGTGTACGCCGGCGTGGTTGAGTCCGGAAAACCCGTGCGGTTCGAAATCCTTTTCGAACCCATAAAAAAATCGTTTT
>JAQVSS010000363.1 GCA_028700415.1 Kiritimatiellia bacterium | reverse complement strand
CCACGCCGCTCTTCCGATCTACCGCCAGCAGGGCGGGCATGTGCTGGACTTTCAATCCCGCGCGCTCTCGATTACCCTCGACCCCACGCCGCGCCTCACCGTCGACTTCTCGACCCCTGTCGGCGTTCCCCTCATGGAGCAAAACATCGAGAGCCAGGTTCGCGACGCCGAAAGCAAACGTTGACCGGCCGGACCCGAACCGGCCCTGGCACATGCTTGACGGATGCCCCCCATCTCCAGTATGGTGTAACCGGTATTGTGAGAGACGCCAGAGTGGTGGAATGGCAGACACACCGGACTTAAAATCCGGAGCCGGGTTAAACCGGCGTGAGGGTTCGATCCCCTCCTCTGGCACCAAGGAGCCAAGTCGATGAAAAAGATCAAGATACAAAAACCGACACCGAAAACCATGCGCCCGTTCGGGACGGTCATCGGGAAACCGCAATCAAAGCCGACCGGCCACACCGCGCTTCTGGACTACTGGAAACAGCAGGCCCGTTTCAAACTGCCGTCCGGCGCGGGGGAGGTCGGCTACCTGATCGCCCGCAAGCACCCGGGGGTCTACACCTTTCTGGAAACCCACCTGAAGACGCCGGAAATCCTGGTTCCCCTCAACTGCGGAATGAACATACTCGTCGCCCCCGCCGCCACCAGGCAGACGGACGTCCCCGACATCGCGAAAGCAAAGGCCTTTTTCATCCGGCGGGGACAGGCGGTCATGCTCAACAAGGGGGTCTGGCACTGGCTTCCTCAGCCGGTCGGCAAGAAAGAGGCGCATATCCTCGTCATCTTTTCCGACAACACCTCGCGGAACGATTACAGGGAGGGCATCCTCCCCGAACCGGTAAAAATCGTCGGATAACCCGGTCAACAGGCGACGGTTTCGCCGGCTGACGATTTCTTGATCCGGTGTTGGCCCGTTCACTTCGGCGTTCGATCAGTTTCTGACACACCAATAATTTGGACGCCGCTGCAAATGGGCAACAGCAATAACACGTAACTGGCCGGACTTGATCTGAAAGATGACCCCGTACGGGAAACGGTTCACGAGACAACGCCTCGTCGTACGCGACATGAGAGGCCAGGCATCGGGATATTCACAAGCCCGCATGACGGCACCGTAAACTTCTTCGGCAAATTCGATTCCCAACCCCCGCTGTCGCTCCTCGTAGTATCGGACGGCGTCATCGAACTCCTCGTCCGCACGGGGATGAAAACAAAAATTCATCACGCATACTTCCTGCGGATCTTGTCGAACACATCCCCTCCTGGAACGAGCGCGACCGCCCCGCCCTCGATCTCGGAGACACGCCGTTCGGCTTCCTCCATCCAAAGGCGGTCGATGTCAGGTTGCGCGGGCAGATTCAAACTGGCCAACAGCCGGTCAACCAAACCGATCCGTTCGTCGGCAGGAAGGTCAAACACCTCGTCAAAGACTTTATCCGCTACGGTTGACATATCGAATCCCTTTTGATGTGTTAATTGAAGCACAGAGCCTTGTGATCCGCAACGCCTTTTTTCGGCCTGAAGGTAATCGGTTGGTGACGGGGGGATGCGAGGATTTCGCGTTTCTGAAGAAAGAGTGGCGCAAGACTGGGGGCGCGGACGGCCACGTCCGCGGAAGGGGCGTTTGCACAGTGTGTCACAGACCGTCGCATACCGCCGAATGCGCATTTGACCTGCGCCGTCTTTCGCGTCGCGGACGTGGCCGTCCGCGCCCCCGGCCGCTTCGCGCGTGCCACGCACACTTCAACTCGCCCCCCCCGTCACCAACCGATTACGGCCTGAAGTTTAGAGGGGCGCATCCCCGTTTCATTGACCGATAACTTTAGTGCCTTACAAACCAACAACCACGATAAAAAACAAGTCGTTTCACCACGAAGGCACGAAGGGCACGAAGTTTCTAATCACTCGCCTCTTCTTCGTGTCCTTCGTGCCTTCGTGGTGATGATTCTGGGTTGCGAGCGCAGACCACGTTAGGCTGGGATGAGGATTACGAGCAGGATTAAGATTAAGCCCGCCGCCCGCGGAGCGGGAATGAACGAGGGGGTAACTTCTTAACTTTGAACTCTCAACGTTCAACTCTCAACGCTCAAGTTATGGACGAGGCGGGGTACAGCGCCTATCTTAGCGCCATTCGGGCCGATCCCTCTGTTATCAGGTTCCGCCGTTCACCACCGGCACCGACACGGGGCTGAGCCTCAGCGCGCGGGCCGTTCTGAGATCCCCCCACTCGCCAAACCGCATCCTCCGCGCGCCGTCCCTGCGTTTCGGGCCGAAAAACCGCCTGTTGTCGCTGAAGACCCGCTCCACGAACGCCTTGCCGCCGATCGCCATGCCGTCCGTGAAATACCTGACCCGGCAGCGCAGCGCCTGCTGAATCGTCAGCTTCCCGCCGCTTTCGATGACTTTGTCGACCTCGGACGTCGCGATCCCCGGACGCACGACCCGCCCGCCGTACGCCGCGTGACGCTCCTCGCCCGCCGTGTAGAGCAGCACGCGGTAGCGCTTCGCGGCGCGACGCCAGCCGTCCGCCTGCTCCAGCCACCGCGAGTCGTGGACGGCGACGAGCCCCTCCCGCGCCTGTTTCCCTCCGGCGCACGCCTCGCCGTATCCGCTCCAGCGGTAGTCCTTCGGGTCGGCGACGATTTTCGCCCGCACCGGGTTCAGGTCGATGTACGCCGCGACCGCCGCCTTCGCGCTCTCGCCGTTCTCGACCAGCACGCTCTTGAACCGCTCCTCCCACAGCGTGCCCGAGCGCCCGTGCCGCGCGTTGTACGACATGCTGTAGCGCTGCTTCAGCGTCTTCACGAACGCGCTCACGTCCCCCATCCGCGCCCTGATGTTGTCCCGTTCCCTGTCAACGAGATAACCGGCCCCGTTCCTGCGCCATTCGTCCCACTGTTTCGTCCTCGCCGCGACATAAGCCGTCCCGTAGAGAGCCGTCATCCTGCGCAGCAACTCCGCGTCGCCCACCTCGCCCCGCCCGGGCACCTCCACCAGCAGGTGGAAATGGTTCGACATCACCGCGTACGTCAGCACGCGCACGCCGGAGAACGCCTCCGCCTTGCGCATCATCTTCCGGAAAATCTCCTTCTCCCCGTCGTCCAGCTTGAACGCCCGGTCCACGATCCGGCTCACCACGTGGTAGCACCCCGTTCCCTCCGTTTTTACCCGCGCATGCCTCACGTCCCGCCTCCTCTCTCTCGTACGCCGCCCACTCTACCACCCGCCGCCCCGCCCCCGCAACAAGATTCTTTCTAAAGACCTGTCCCTTTGTCTCCTATCAATATCAAGAACATCGCGAGTCCGCGCAACACGTCGATGCTGGCAACCCGGTCTTTTTTCTCCGAAACCTGTTCGCTCATTTCCTTCTCCCTTACGCACAGGCTACCAGCCAGTGCAACATGTGATGTTTTGAAAACGGCCATGCGGTGAAGTACACTTCCTTCAAATGAAGATTAACCTCAAACAACCTGTCCCTTAGGTGTTTCCTATCTCCCATTGATTAACTGATTACCGGTTCCTCTGCAACCCCGGGACAGGCAAAAGTGGGGCAAAAGTGTTCACCACCCGTCCCGGGAAAATCAATCGCCGCCTGCACCTCTTCCCCTCATGTGGTCATGGTCACCGGAAGATGCACGGGGGTGAGCCTGAGCGCCCGCGCCGTCCGCAACGTCCCCCACTCGGCAAAACGCATCTTCCGTGCCCCGTCCTTGCGTTTCGGGCCGAAAAATTTCCGGTTCCGTTCGAACACCGCGTCCACGAACGCCTTCCCTCCGACAGCCATGCCGTCCGTGAAATACCGGACCCGGCACCGCAGCGCCTGTTGGAGTGTCAGTTTCCCGCCGTTTTCGATCACACGGTCCACCTCGGGCGTCGCGATCCCCGGACGGACAATTTGGCCTCCATACGCCGCATGGCGCTCCTCGCCCGCCGTATAGAGCAACACGCGGTAGCGCTTCGCGGCATGCCGCCAGCCGCCGGGCTGCTCCATCCACCTCGACCCGTGTATGGCGGCCAGGCCGGCCCGCGCGGCCTTTCCGCCTCCGCACGCCTCGCCGTAGCCGCTCCAGCGGTAGTCCTTCGGGTCCCCGACGATTTTTGCCCGCACAGGGTTGAGGTCGATGTAGGCCGCGATTGTCGCCTTAACCGTTTCCGAATTCTCGACCAGCACGCTCTTGAAACGGTCCTCCCAGAGCGTTCCCTTCCGTCCGTGCCGTCCGTTGTAAGACATGCTATAGCGCTGTTTCAGCGTCTTCACGAACGCGCTGACGTCCCCCATCCGGTCACGCAGCCTTTTCTGCTGCTCCTCAATGATATACGGCGGTCCCGGTTTGCGCCATTCCGCCCACTGCTTCAAAACGTTGG
>JAQVSS010000362.1 GCA_028700415.1 Kiritimatiellia bacterium | reverse complement strand
CACGCGGTCAGCCCCGGAAATCAGCACCTCGAGCGAGGCAAAGAGGAAGTCCGCCGGGCCGAGCTTCGCCGCACCGACCTGGATTTCCGACGGAATGAACCGGTTCAAATCGATCGACATCGCCGCAGCCCTCAGTTCCGCCGCCGACACCTCGGTCTTCTCGGACACGCCCTTCGGCGGCTCGAGGAATCCCCAAACGTAGCCCGGCATGAACGAGCGCTCGCCGCCCAAGAGTTTCACCGTCGCCTGGAAGACGTCGGCGACGCACCACGAATCAGGCTCTTCAACCGGTCCGAGACGCCGCCGGAGCGAATCGCGGATCGCCGGAAGATCCGCCGCCGTGATGTCCTTGCGCGGCTTGAACGACCGGTGAAGCCGTTCGCAGTCCGTCATCTCGAAACGCGGGTCGTTCGCGAGTGCGTGCGCGAGCGCCCGCAGCCGGTCATAATAGACGGCGATGTCCACATCACGCCGCGGCGGCGCCTTACGCCACTTCCCCCATTCGGCCTCCTCGCCGGGTTTCAGGTTAACGCCGTCCCAATGCCGCTGATTCAGCGCCATATGCGGATGCATGTACAAGGTGACGATGTCGTTGGTCGCCAGTTCGTTCAGCTTCACGGCCAGATCGATCGGCGGCCGCGGCGGGATGAACGACTCGAGATGCAGGCTCTTGTAATACGGCAGATGGAACTGGTTGACGTACCACACCGCCTGCCGCTCGGCGGCCGTAAAGCTGGCGTTGCCGCCGCCGAAAAACGGCGCGCCCAGCGCCGAATGCACGTAAAGCCCCACATAGCTGTTGGACGGACCCGGGAACACGCTGCACCAGACCCGTTTCGCCCCGAGTTTCTCCCTGAGCAGATCAAAGCCGCGCTTCTCCACTTCCATCGTCAGCTCGTAGGCGCGATCGAAGTCGGAAATGTCGCCGAGCTCGTTGATCGTCGGATACTTCGAATGATAGAACGTCTGCGATCCCATGAGATGATGGCTCAGCGCCTCGATCACGTCCTTACGGTTCTTCTCGACGATAAAGTTCCCGAGTTCGCAGACCATCGCGAAATTGCCGCGGACGCCTTCTTCCTTGAGGATGTTGGCGATGTCGCGGATCGCGTCGTTGGACCGGTCATCGGTGAAGTCCTCGGTATCGAAGAAGAAAAGCACCTGGGTCTTCCGCTTTGGATAAGACAGCGGCACGAACGGACGCGACGGTTCGAAGGTGGCGCCGGAACCGTCGCCCATGATGCGGTTGTTCTCGGTGACGTACCACGAAAGCTCGTCAAAAATCCGCCGGGCATCCGCCAGATCCTCCCGCTGTGCGGCAACCGTCCATTCGGTCAGCTTCGCCGCATCCGGCGCCTTAAGCAGTTTCGGATATTGCTCCAGATACCAGTCCTCCCTCTTACGCCAGAACTCGCGCAGGCCCTTCCCGTACCAGTAGCGGTCCTTTTCGGCGAGCGCGGCTAAACGGCGGAAAGCCATGGACGCGATCTGGGCGTCATAGCGGAACGGACCGGTCAGCTGGTCAGTCGCATACTCCCGGTCCGTCCGCCCGATCGCGGCGTTGAGCGGCATGAACACCGTATGCTCGCAGTTGCCCAGTGACGCCCAGATCGTACAGCGGAACTCAGCCGGCAGTCTCGAGTCGATCGAAAGGACATGACTCGTCGCCTGCTTGGTGGTGCCGATGGTTCGCACGCTCTGCAGGTGATTCGCCTCGGGATTGTGGTCCGTGCCCTCGTAGCGCGTACGCATCAGCTCGAAGAGATCACGACAGCCGATCTTCTTGCGCCCCGGCGCAAAGAAAAGCTCCATCGGCCGGTCTATGGCGTATTCGCCGGCCGTCTCCGGCGCCAGGACACGATGCCCGAACCAGGTGCGGTAATTCGAATAGTCCCGAAGCTCCGGTGCATACGTGCGGCAGAGATCGGGAAGCCCGTCCGCACCCTTCACCAGCAATCCAGCCCGCTCCGGCACGGCGACCAACCCTGGCGAACAGAACGTGTTTTCCGCGGACGGATCGAAGGAACGGATCATGAACTGGTTGCCCCAGCAGGCAACCTTGTCCTCGGGCATCCTCACGGCCGCCCACTCGTGTCCGCAATAGACCTCGACGTACCAGGCCTCGTCCTTGTCTGCGAACATATAGATCTCCGGCCCGTTATGTCCCGCCTTGGCCACGACTTTCCCCAGCAGCTTCACGCAGTCGCGCGCCGTCGGACAGCACTGCGCCAGGAGTCCCGGAAGCGAATCTTCGCCGGCTCCGACATCCTTGGCGAACGGATCGAGCGCGAGGATCTTGTCCTCGGTTAGTCCCGTCACCGTGCCGGTGATGGCCACGCCTTTCTCGTTGACGCAGGCGGAATCCATGCGCCCGGAGCCGAGCGTCCGCAGACGAGGCGTGGAGACGAACTTCCAGGTCGTCGCGGGCAGCTCCCAGCGGAAACCGTTCTTCCAGCTGCGGTAAATGCGGTTGGAGACGTTCTCCACCCGGGGATGGACGACATACATGTGGGCGCTGGTCCAAGGAGCGACGTCGACGGTTCTTCCCAAAAGCGCCGTGCCGTCCTCGGAAACCCGCTTGCCCACGTACATGCCGGTGCAGGCCCAGAGTGACCCCGCGGAGATCATCGCCGCACCGAACAGACACATCTTCTTCATTTTCCAACCTCATCAATATCCGCAATCCCGACCCTGACGCGACGCATGCGTCCGGCAAAGAAACTGTCGTTGTTCCCGAGCGTCCCCAGCGCGGACGGACGCGCATAGAAGAGATCGCCCGAGACCTTTACCGGCTCGCCCTTCTCGCCGTTCACGTCGACGCGGCAGGTCTTGCGATCCCAGACAACGCGGACTTTGCTCCAGACGCCGGGCGCGATCTTCGAGCCCCAGACCGTGGTCGCCGCGTGCATGCCCGGATGGAAATAGCCGTTGCGCGTGAAGAGATACGCGAAGACGCGTCCCTTCTCGATGCCGAGATTGAAGTAGGCGTGTCCCGTCGTGAAAAGCCCCTGCCGGCGCTGCACGTCGTCGGGATTGACCTCCAACTCCATGTCGAAACCGACGTACTCCGGCACCACCTGCTGCGGCAATGTCACGAAACTGCAGTCTGCGAACTTGAGCGACCAGGTGCCGTCCGCCTCCTTCACGTACTCGGGCACCGTCTTCGGCCAGCCCTTCATCTTGCCGTCGACGGCGCAATCGAGAATCACGTTGCCGTCGCCGGACTCCGCGGAGCCATAGCCGCTCACGAGCGGCGCGTAACCGCAAAGGATGCCGCCCAGGCCAAGATAAGGGCCCGCCGCGACCACCCCGCCGCGCTCCGGACCGAACACGTACTCGAACGGCGTCACGCGATTCGCGTCCACCACGGCGGTGCCGATCGTCTCCAGGTCGCGCTCGAATGCCTTCACCTTGACCATCTTGTCGGACGGTTTGAAGAAACTGTATGCCGAGCCCGCGTAGACGCGGAACTTCTCGTCAATCGCCTGCACGCGTAGGATGGAGTCCGGCGTTGACGGCTTCATGCGGAACGAGAACTCCGCACGCTCTCCGCCACACGGCGGCGTCAGCTTGCGCGCCGCGAGCCACCGCCGGAAGACGAGATTCATGCCGCCCACGGCGGGGAAGGAATAAATGTCCTTTTCAATCAGCGCCTTCGCCGTCACGTTGCCGACGAAGTACGGCGGCAGGTCGATATCGAATTCCGCCGCGGCGATGTCGGACGCCGGAATGTCGACATAGGCGTCCATCATCCAATGCTTTATCGACGCCTTCTTGAAGACGATCGCGCCGTCCGAGAGATCCGCATTCCTCATCCGCCCCTTGGTGAACACGGCGTTCGGCGCGTTCTTGAGCCGGATGAACCCGCTCGGACAGTCCCCGTTGTTCCAGGGGAGCCCCTGCCAGAGAATGCGCACCGCGAGCGAACCGTCCGCATCGCGCTTCGGCGCCGCCGGATCGTAAAGATACACGGTGTCCGGCCCGTCCAAAACCTCGACGGACCTCAATTCCTCCGCCGACTCGCACGTGCCCGACACTTCAAACGTCCCATCCGCCGCGGGTCCGCTCACCGCCAGCTTGCTCCTGAACGGAGAGAGTTTGTCGCGCAGGGACTGCTTCACCCAGCGGAACTCCACACTGCGGTTCGCATGGAGCGAAAGCGGCCAAAGCCCTTCCGAGAACACCCGCCGCAGGCCGCCCTGCCAGACGACGAGCTCGGGTTTCAGGATCGGATGGGCGAGGAGCGCGGTCGCCGGCACCGTAAACCACGCGGCCTTGAGCTCGTCCGCCTTGAGAAGCTGCGGTTCGAACGTCTTCACCGTCTCGCCTGCGGCGTTCTTCCACGCAAACTCGACGACGAACTCATCGCCCTTGAACGTGCCGTCGGGAAGATT
>JAQVSS010000361.1 GCA_028700415.1 Kiritimatiellia bacterium | reverse complement strand
CTCTCTCCGCCGATGGACGATTGTTGATTGCCGATTGAAAACCGCGCGACCGCTGTGGCGAGCAGGTCAGGCAAAGCCCTTGGCGCGGAGACGAACCCGCCGCTTGCGCAGTGGCGCGATGTCAGCGCGGAGAGGATGCATGAGGCTCTTGCAAACCCCCTGTCGCGGGAAGCGCGCCCGGAGGTCGCGCGCCACCTGGGTAGCCCGCGACCTCCGGGCGCGGAGGGTTTTGCAAGAGCCTCGCCTGTGCCGCATTCCCCCGCCAGGCTTGCCAGGATCAGTCCTGCCGCAAGGCGCGGAGTCGGCAAGCGTTCGACGACTCCTGCCTCAAACATTCTCTTCTGCCTCCGCCAAGTCAGGCGTGCCAGCCAGCGAGGCACATTGCCCAAGGCTAAGGCCAGCATGAAGGCCGCATACACCCCGCGCGTGTCGCCGCGAAGAAGAGCGGTCCCGAACTTTAGCCACGGGAGATGCGGGTGGTGACCTTCGCAGGCCAGCACGAAGGCCGCGCACTGCGCGTCGACCGTGTTTGCGTCACGCCGGTGTGCGGCCAGGTAGTCGCACAGCCGGTTGCGGTCGCAGGCCGCGCCGAGCGCCCGCAGGCCAAGCCACGCGAAAAGCGAATAGTACGGGTCAGACTTGCCGTCCAGCCCGGCAAACCCGCCGTCCGGCCCCTGCAGCGCAAGCAACGCCGCCGCGACGCATTCGCGCGCTTCGGGCGTCAGCCCCTCCGCGCCTCGCGCGGCGGTGCTTTCGAGCGTCTGTACCAGGTTTGTCATGCCCGCATAAAATGACACAGCCCCTTCCGTGTGAGAGGAAGAGGCTGCGTTGGAAGTCGTCTGGGAAAGCGACTTATTTGAACAGCTTCTTCAGTTTATCCGTCGTGTTCTTAGCCGCGTCGGCCGCACTTTTCGCCGCGTTTTCCGCCGCTTTGACCGCGTCAGACGCCGCATCGTTTGCGCCGCCCGTCGCGCCCTTCAGCGCATCCGTTGCGCCCTTGGCCGCGTCCGTCACACCGCCTGCCGCGCCTTTGAGTGCTTCGGTCGCGCCCTTGGCCGCCCCGGAAGCGGAGCCGCCCAGGCCCTTCAGAAGATCACCCGCGGCGCCTGCCGCGCCGGTGACCGCTTGGGTGAGGCCGTTGAGGATGCCGTTGATGACTTCGGTCAGCGCGTCGACGGCGGTCGTGCCGCCGGACGCCTTACCGATGTCGCGCACGGTCACTGAAGGCAGGGGGATATTCAGCGCCTTGCCCAGGGTCAGTCCGGAGGCGTACGAGACCTTTCCGCTGTTCAACGTAAACTCTTCGATGATGACCTTCTTGCCCGGTTTCTTCTCCTTGTCCGGCTTCGCCTTCTCCTCTTCAGAAGCCTTCTTGGCGTTCGCCATCATGGCGTCGAAGTTCGACTGGCCGTCCTTGCTCTCGAAGGTGATGGCCGGCGCGTCGATCTGGATTTTTTTCACCACGACCGTGTCGCTCAGCAGCGACTTGAGGCTCAGGCCGACTTCCACCTTATCCACGGCGAACGCGTTCTTGTCCGAATACCCCTTCGGGTTGCCGACCTTCACGTGGGAGATGACCAGACTGCCCGCCAGAGGGCTGAGTTTGACATCGCCGACCGACACGGGCACGCCCAGCGCTTTGGGGCCGCCCACCGCCGCAGCGGTCTTGACGATCGGGCCAATGGTGAAGGGCAGGGTTAGCACGAGAGCCAGCACCAGCACCACGAGCACAACCAAGATACCGACCAATACTTTTACCAGTTTTTTCATATGCCTCTCCTCTGTTGGTTTAGGCGGCCCGCGTCCGCAAAGTCGCGGGCCACCTTTGTCTGAACGACTAACGCACTCATGCACTAACGAACTAACGCAATTCTCCCTACACCGTGTACGTCGAGGCGGCGGTGTTGCCGCCACTCGCCGTCCAGATATGATGGTAGAACTCTCCGCGCGGCTTGTCAACGCGTTCATACGTGTGCGCGCCGAAATAGTCGCGCTGGGCCTGCAGGAGGTTGGCCGGCAGGCGGGCGCTGCGGTATGCGTCGAAATAGTTCAACGCCGTACTCATGGCCGGAACCGGGATGCCCAGATCCACGGCCGTCTTGATGACCGCGCGCCACGCGTTCTGCGCCTTGGCGATGACCTTTTTGAAGTAAGGGTCGAGCAGCAGGTTGGCCAGCGCGGGATCGGCGTCGAACGCCTCCTTGATCTTGCCGAGGAAACGGGCGCGGATGATGCAGCCTTGGCGCCACACCAGCGCGATTTCGCCATAGTGCAGGTCCCACTTGTATTCGGCCGCCGCCGCGCGCATGAGCTGGTAGCCCTGCGCGTACGAGCAGATCTTCGAGGCGTAGACCGCCTGTTCCAACTGCTTCACGAAAAGTTTTTTGTCGACGGCGACTTTGGCTGCGGGCCCCTTCAGCACCTTGGAAGCCGCGACGCGTTCTTCCTTGATCGCCGAGAGGCAGCGTGCGAAAACGGCCTCCGCGATCTGCGGGATGGCCACGCCCAAATCGAGTCCCGCTTCGGAGGTCCACTTGCCCGTGCCCTTCTGCCCGGCCCGGTCGAGGATCACGTCCACCATCGGCTTGCCGGTCAACTCATCGGCCTGTGAAAGGATGTCCGCCGAGATCTCGATCAGGTAGCTGTCGAGGTCGCCCGCGTTCCACTTGGTGAAAACCTTCTGCATCTCCTTGGCGCTCATGCCCAGGCCGCGCGCCATCAGGTCGTACGCCTCGCAGGTGAGCTGCATGTCGCCGTATTCGATGCCGTTATGCACCATCTTCACAAAGTGGCCCGCGCCGTCGCTGCCGATCCACGCGCAGCAGGGCGTCCCGTCGTCCACCTTGGCCGCGATGTCCTGCAAAATGCTTTTCACATGCGGCCAAGCCTTGGCGTCGCCGCCGGGCATGATGGCCGGCCCGAGGAGCGCGCCCTCTTCGCCGCCGGACACGCCGGTGCCGATGAAGCGCAGCCCCTTGTCGGCCAGATACTTCGTACGGCGGACCGTGTCCGGGAAGTGGCTGTTGCCGCCGTCGATGATGATGTCGCCTTTTTCGAGCACGGGCAGCAGCGATTCGATCGTCTCGTCGACCGCCTTGCCGGCCTTGACCATCATCATGACACGGCGCGGCTTCTTGAGGCTCGCGGCCAGCTCTTTCAGCGAGTGGCAGCCGATCAGCCGCTTGCCCGCGCCGCGGCCGGTGATGAACGCGTCGACCTTCGCGACCGTACGGTTGAAGCAGGCCACGGTGTAGCCCTTGCTCTCCATGTTCAGGATGAGGTTTTCGCCCATCACGGCCAAGCCGATGAGCCCGATGTCCGCCTTTGTCGCTTTCTTCGCCATGGTTGTTTTTCCTTTTGGATTCGAGTGAATCAAGTCAATCGAGTGAATCGGGTCTCGAATCTGCCGAATCTTCCGATTCCCCCGATCCTTTCGATAAAGCCGCCGCCTTTACACGCCGCTGTACGCCGAGAACCCGCCGTCTATCGGCACCACCACGCCCGTCACGAACCCTGCGGCTTTGTCCGAGACCAGCCACAGCAGCGCGCCGATCAGGTCGGACGGTTCGCCGAAATGCCCCATCGGGGTATGCGCCATGATTTTGTCCGAGCGGGGGGTCAGCGACCCGTCTTTGTTGGTCAACAGCGCGCGGTTCTGATCCGTCAGGAAGAAGCCCGGGGCGATCGCGTTGACGCGGATGCCGGCCTTGGCCATATGGACCGCCATCCACTGCGTGAAGTTGCTCACCGCGGCCTTGGCCGCGCTGTACGCTGGAATTTTTGTGAGCGGGCGGAACGCGTTCATCGATGAAATGTTGATCACCACGCCCGAACGGCCCTGCGCCATCTTCTTTGTGAAGGCCTGCGTCGGCAGCAGCGTGCCGAGGAAGTTCAGGTTGAACACGAACTCGATGCCTTTGGGGTCGAGATCGTAAAACGTCACGAAGTCGCGGTTGTCATTGAGCAGGTCATCGGGATTCAGATACTCCATCGCCGTGGTGCCCTTGGGATGGTTGCCCCCCGCGCCGTTGATCAGGATCGAGACCGGGCCGAGCGTCTTCTCGATCTCGGCGTTCGCCGCTTCCAGGCTGGCCTTGTCCAGCGCGTTGCAGGCCACGGCCATGGCCTTGCCGCCCGCCGCCGTGATCTCGTCCGCCACCTTTTGCGCCGCTTCCAGCTTCAGGTCCGCCACGGCCACCGCCGCGCCGCACTCGGCCAGCGCCTTGGCCATGGCGCCGCACAGCACGCCGCCGCCGCCGGTCACGACCGCCACCTTGCCGTTCAAATCCACCTTAAAGGGTACTGCCATGTCTTCTTTCCTTTCGATCTTAGTCTGCACGTAACAACGCCTGAATGATTGTCAGCGTTTCAGTTTTTAGAGTTTCGGAGTTTCTCCT
>JAQVSS010000360.1 GCA_028700415.1 Kiritimatiellia bacterium | reverse complement strand
AACCATGCGTTCACCGCGCTTGTCGAAATCAAAATTGGCGATGAAGCATGGGCGCCCGCCGCCGGTGTCGATGTCACCTTCGCCCTGATGGGCGCAGGCAGCGCCTGCGCTAGCCAGCTCAACCCAGTCACCACCGATACAAATGGCGAGGCACGCTACAGCATCACGTCCGATACAGCCGGTGTCTCAACCGTCAACGCCTCCGCTTGTGTCTCGCACTGCGGCGAGAACCTGGCGGTCGCCACCGATGGCACAAGCGATAACTCCGGCCCCGCCACCAAGACTTGGTGGGACGCGCGCATCAGCATCGGTCCGGATGGCACCAACCCGGTCGGTACCAACCATGAGTTCACTGCCCTCGTCGAAATCAAGGTCGGCGATGAAGCATGGGCTCCCGCCGCCGGTGTCGATGTCACCTTCGCCCTGATGGGCGCAGGCAGCGCCTGCCCTAGCCAACTCAACCCAGTCACCACCGATACAAATGGCGAGGCACGCTACAGGAACCAACGGAATGGCCACCTTCACCATCTCCTCTGACGCTGCCGGCACCTCCACGGTCAACGTTTCAACCACTGTCGCTTACGGCGATCGTGGCGAACACATTGACCTGACAACGGTCGGCGGCACCGGCATTCACGGCCCGGCCACCAAGATCTGGTGGGACGCGCGCATCAGCCTGAGCCCGAACGGCACCAACGCGGTCGGGTCCGATCACACCTTCACCGCCCTCTCACACCTTCACCGCCCTCGTTGAAATGACAACCGATGGCACGACCTGGTTGCCCGTCGAAGGTGTCACAGTCGATTTCACGAATGACTTCGGCACACCGCTGATCGGCTCCGCCACAACGGACAGCAACGGCGAAGCCACCTTCACCATCTCCTCTGACGCTGCCGGCACCTCCACGGTCAACGTTTCAACCACTGTCGCTTACGGCGATCGTGGCGAACACATTGGCCTGACAACGGTCGGCGGCACCGGTATTCCCGGCCCGGCCACCAAGATCTGGTGGGACGCGCGCATCAGCCTGAGCCCGAATGGCACCACCGCGGTCGGATCCGATCACACCTTCACCGCCCTCGTTGAAATGACCACTGATGGCTCTACCTGGCTGCCAGTCAACGGTGCTGCAGTCGATTTCACGAATGACTTCGGCACACCGCTGACCGGTTCAGCCGTTACAGGTGCCAGCGGAATGGCCACCTTCACCATTTCCTCTGACGCTGCCGGCACCTCCACGGTCAACGCTTCAGCCACAGTCGCTTACGGCGATCCTGGCGAATACATTGACCTGACGACGGTCGGCGGCACCGGTATTCACGGCCCGGCCACCAAGATCTGGTGGGACGCGCGCATCAGCCTGAGCCCGAACGGCACCAACGCGGTCGGCACAAACCATGAATTCACCGCGCTCGTCGAAATCAAGGTTGGCGATGCGGCTTGGGCTCCTGCTGTTGGTGTCGATGTTACCTTCGCCCTGACTGGTGCGGGCAGTGCCTGCGTCGGCCAACTCAATCCGGTTACCACCGACGTAGAAGGCAAAGCACGCTTCAGCATCACGTCCGATACAGCCGGCGTCTCAACCGTCAATGCCTCCGCTTGTGTCTCGCACTGCGGCGAGAACCTGGCGGTTGCCACCGATGGCTACGGTGCGCACACCGGCCCTGCCACCAAGATCTGGTGGGATGCTCGCATCAGCATCGGTCCGGACGGATGTAATCCTGTCGGCGAACCGCATGAATTCACCACCCTCGTCGAAATGACCACCGATGGCATCACCTGGTCTCCCGTCAACGGAGTCACGGTTAATTTCACGAACGACTTCGGCACTCCGTTAACCGGTTCAGCCATCACGGACACCAATGGAATGGCAACGTTCACCATTGTGTCATACATGGCTGGCACCTCAACGGTCAATGCAAATGCTACCGTCAATTATGAGATGGAAAATCTGTATGTTGCAACCGATGGTTATGGCGCTTATTCTGGCCCGGCTATCAAAGACTGGTACGAACCGGAATCTGACACCATCTGGGCCAAACTCGTCGATGTCAATGGTTCAGAATATCCAAACGCGATCGGTTTCAAAGGAACAGGTAACTGGGGCTGGTACAACGGACCTCTGTCCGAAGGGTCTTACACCTTTGAACTGTGGGCCGGTGCTGCCAAGAACGATACCTCGCGTGGTCAACTGGCTGGGTATCTCTATCTGACTTATGCGGACGGATGCGTAAGCTACACAACCACACTCGAGCCGGGCTTTACTGCAAAAGAAGGCGCGCATGTTTACATCAGCTATGATTCGGATGCCCCGGATTTCCGGAAAGACTTCGATGATGCTGATTTTGCATGTGATTCACTTTGCGGTTTTTCCGGTGAAATCTATTTCGCTTTCCATTCGTCTGTATATCTCCCTTATATTGATTAATTGTTATTGCTGACCAGCTTAGGACAGCAACAAGAGCTAAAAGGATTCCCCGGTTTAACACCCGGGGAATCTTTTTTGTGTTGCAATCTCGTTTCAATCCGTTAGAGCTAATTGCGCAGTCTGGAAACTATTGAGGGAGTAAGGCAGCCAGGAGGCGAAAAAAGAATTTTCTACCAGACCAGCCTTGAAAAAGGCTGGTTTTTCTAATGGTAGCAAAAGTGAAGTGTGAAATTCCACCCAGTAAGCCAATATTAATGGAAGCATCCCCTTCGTTGTGTTATAATGGTAGTGCTAAAACAACCATAACAACAGCGTTTAGGAGGATGCTTCCATGGCTATTATACCACAAATTTCTCTATTTCGGTGGGAAGATGACATCGAAAGTTTAGGTGATCTGGAACGACTGAAGCTCGTGTTTGACCATTTACCCGATGAGGAACTGGTTTGTGCCTTGGAATGCGAGCGGGGGCATGGGCGAGATGATTATCCGGTGCGGTGCATGTGGAATTGTTTGCTGGCAGCCATCGTTTTTCAGCATCTGTCGGTTGCATCGTTGCTCAGAGAACTGCGCAGGAATGTCCAGCTGCGTTACCTGTGCGGGTTTGACCACATTGAGAAAGTACCGCGTTCATATAACTTCAGTCGTTTCCTGGCGCTCCTGCTGAGACACCAGGCTGACCTGGATCTAATGTTTCAAAAGCAAGTGCGACGCGTCATACGCTTACTGCCGCGTTTTGGCAAGCGCCTGGCGATGGACAGCAAATACATCGCGTCGTTTGCCGGCAGGAAAAACAAGCTCAAGCAGCCCGACGGCCGACGAGAAACCGATGCCGATCTGGGCATGAAGAAATACCATGGGGTGCACCCGGATGGCACGGCGTGGGAAAAAGTGGTCAAATGCTTCGGCTTCAAATTACATTTGATCGTTGACGCGACCTATGACCTGCCGGTTTGCTACCATGTGACCGCCGCATCGGCGGCCGACATTACGGAAGGCCACAAACTGGTGGAGAAGCTGGCCCAGGAACAGCCGGCGCTGATTGAATCCTGTGATTATTTATCGGCGGACAAAGGCTATGATGACAGCAAGTTGATTCACAAGTTAATGGATCCACCGTATCGCATCAAACCGGTCATTGATAACCGGCATCTGTGGCGGGATGAAAAGGAACGAAACCTGCCCGGTCACCCGGCGGTTTACTACAATGAGCGCGGTGAGGTCTTCTGCTATGCGGCAAAAGACGGGAAAAAGCGCACGATGAGCTGTGATGGTTATGAACGCAGCCGCAACAGCCTGCGCAAGAAATGTCCGGTCAAAGCGTACGGGATCGCGTGTCCGAGTTATGGGCAGTGTCCGCACCAGGGCGGGATCCGGATTCCGCTGGCCACAGATCCCCGCATCTTCACCGCGGTTGATCGCAGCAGCTACAAATTCGATCGCGAATATGATTTTCGGACATCGGTCGAACGCGTGAACGGCCGTCTGGATGTCAGCTTTGGCTTCGAGCAACACACCATCCGCGGAAAAAGGAAAATGACCATGCAGTGTTGCCTGGCCTTGACCGTGATGTTGACCATGGCCATTGGGCGTATCGAGCAGAAGCAGCCCCAGCTGATGCGAAGTCTGGTCGCAAGCGCCTGACGAAGTCCCCATATACCTGTCAAAGACCATGTGCTGGTCTGTTTAGCGACCCGTGAGAGCATAATCCGGGCTCTTTGGTGTACCGTAATCCCCTGTTTTGGCCTTGCACAGGTGAATCCCTGGCCTATTTGCTCATCCGATTGTTATATCGGGTCCTATGCTCATGTATCTCACTGGAAAAAATGCATACAGCGCAATTAGCTCCGTTAACAAATCTGTTGATATTGCTTAGGGTTAGCGTCATAATTGAGTTATATCGATGCAGTGCTCCGCCGAAGCCCTGCAGAACGAAGTAAAGTCTTATTCAGGAAAGTGAGGCATGCTTATGA
>JAQVSS010000063.1 GCA_028700415.1 Kiritimatiellia bacterium | reverse complement strand
TCAACTGTGCGGCCGTCTGTTGCCGGGGGAACCTTCTCGGAGTGGTTCCAAAAACGTATCTGCCCAACACGGGTGAGTTTTATGAGAAGCGCTGGTTTGCCTCCGCCGTTGCGGCGCGGGCCAAGGTCATCCAGCTTTGCGGGAAGGAGGTTCCCTTCGGTGCCGACTTGGTGTTCCCGGCGCAGGGACTTTCCGATTGCTGCGTGGGCGTGGAAATCTGCGAGGATCTCTGGAGTCCGGTGCCTCCCTGCACGCGTCAGGCGTTAAGCGGCGCAACCGTGCTGTGCAACCTCTCGGCGAGCAACGAGCTGGTCGGCAAGCGCGAGTACCGCCGTGACCTTGTGGTGCAGCAGTCGGCGCGGTGCTTGGCAGCCTACGTGTATGCGGGCGCGGGGCCGGGCGAGTCGAGCACGGACCTCGTGTTCGGCGGACATGCGATGATCGCGGAGAACGGCCATCTTCTGGCGGAAAACCGGCGGTTCACGCGCGAAGGCGGGCTGCTGTTGGCGGATGTTGATCTGGAATTTCTCGCGTTCGAGCGGCGGCAGAACGCCTCGTTTGGTTTGAGCGTCTCCCAGATGGAGCCGGGGCGGGAAATCCCGTATGGCGCGGCTGGGGGGACGGCGGCGGCCCGGAAAGGGCTGCTGCGGACCGTTGAGCCTTTGCCCTTTGTGCCCTCCGGCGGGCCGCTTCGCGATAGCCGCTGCGAAGAGATTTTCGCGATCCAGAGCACGGGGCTGGCGACGCGCCTGCTTCATGCCGGCTGCCGCGATGTTGTTGTGGGGCTCTCCGGCGGGCTTGACTCCGCGCTGGCGTTGCTGGTGATCTGCGAAGCGTTCGAACGGGCCGGGCTGGACCGTTCGGGAATCCATGTCCTCACGATGCCCGGGTTCGGGACTACGGAGCGCACGTTGGGCAATTCGGTCCGCCTGTGCGAGGAATTGGGGGTTCCGTTAGAGCAGATCGACATCACGGAGGCGTGCAAGCGGCACTTGGCGGATATCGGGCATTCCGGGAAGACGCATGACATCGCCTACGAAAACACGCAGGCGCGCGAGCGTACGCAGATCCTGATGGACAAGGCCAACATGCTCGGCGCGCTGGTGGTCGGGACGGGCGACCTTTCGGAGTTGGCGCTGGGGTGGTGCACCTACAACGGGGACCACATGAGCATGTATGGGGTCAACTGCGGCGTGCCCAAAACGCTCGTGCGCCATCTGGTGAGTTGGGTGGCGGAGAACCGCGTGAACCCGAAGGCCTCCGCGGTGTTGCTGGATATTTTGGCGACGCCCGTTTCGCCCGAGCTGCTGCCGGCGGACCGCGAGGGGAAGATCGCCCAGAAGACCGAAGAGGTGATCGGCCCTTACGAGGCGCACGATTTCTTCTTGTATCACTTTGTCCGCTGCGGAGCCTCTGCGGCGAAGATCCGGTTCCTGGCGGGGATCGCTTTCGAAAACCGCTACTCGGCTGCGGAACTCGACCGCTGGCTGACGCTTTTCTTTAAGCGGTTCTTCAGCCAGCAGTTCAAACGGTCCTGCCTCCCGGACGGGCCTAAAGTCGGGTCGGTCGGCCTTTCCCCCCGCGGAGATTGGCGTATGCCCAGCGACCTCACGGGCGGAACATGCTTCGGGCGCGACGCTTGAGTTACGCGGTGAGGATCAGCTTCTTGAACTGGTGGAAGAGGTAACGCGAATCGTGGGGGCCGGGCGCGGCTTCGGGGTGGTACTGCACCGAAAAGACCGGCTCGCGGCGGTGGCGCATGCCTTCGACCGTGTTGTCGTTGAGGTTGATGTGCGTGACCTCGACGGCCGAGGTGTCCAGCGACGCCATGTCCACCATGAAGTTGTGGTTCTGTGAAGTGATTTCCACCTTGCCTGACGCCAGCTCTTTCACCGGGTGGTTGCAGCCGTGATGGCCGAACTTCAGGCGGCAGGTGCGGCCACCCAAAGCCCAGCCGAGAAGCTGGTGGCCGAGGCAGATACCCATCACCGGGAGCTTGCCGATCAGCGCGCGGATGTTCCCGATGGCGTAGGAGAGCGCCGCCGGATCGGCAGGGCCGTTCGAGAGAAAGACGCCGGCGGGGTTCAGTGCGAGCACCTCGGCGGCCGGGGTTTTGGCCGGGACGACGGTGACGCGCATGCCCTGCTGGCGCAGGCGGCGCAGGATGTTGAACTTGATGCCGAAATCGTAGGCCACGATTGGGATCTCTGCCTCGGGCAGCGGCCCGTCCAAGAGACCCCACGCGCTTGAAAGGTTGTCGTCCGGGTCAAAGACGTACGGCTTTTCGGTGGAGACTTTCTGCGCGTAGTCCTGGTTGTCGAGCCCGGCCCATTCCCGGGCGCGCCTGACGCCCTCTTCGGCGGTGATCGACCCTGTGGCGCAGAGATATCCTTTGGGCGTGCCGGCGTTGCGCAGGCGGATGGTGAGGGCGCGCGTGTCGATGCCCGCGAGGCCGGGGACGCCGGACAGGGTCAGCGCCTCCGCCAGTGACCGCTCCGAGCGCCAGTTGCTCGGCTCGGTGTAGTGGTGGACGATCAGCCCTTCGGCGCGGATGCGGGCGGACTCGTGATCTTGCGCGTTGAAGCCGGTGTTGCCGATTTCCGGAGCCGTGAGCGTCACGATCTGGCCGGCGTAGGAGGGGTCGGTCAGGATCTCCTCATAGCCCGGCGTGCCGGTGTTGAACACAACTTCGCCGAGGCGGTCGGCGGGAGCGCCGAACGACCAGGCCGGGTAGACGGTCCCGTCGGCCAGGGCGAGGAAGGCTTTTTTTTCACGCTGTTGTTGCCAGTTGTACATAGGGTGGTGAGGGGGTTGGGTAGGGGCGAATAATTATTCGCCCTTACGCGTGGCCGTGGCTGGCCTTGCGGTTGTATTCCTGAAGGGAGAGGACTTCGCAGCGTTTGAGTGTGCGCAAGCGTTTGATCCCGTCCACTGCTGACTGGAGCCCGCGCACGGTGGTGGTGATCGGCACGCCGCGGCGGATCGCCTCCGTGCGCATGCTCACCTCGTCTTTCGCGGGCTTCGCGCCGGTCGGGACGTTGACGATCCACTGGACCTCGTTGTCCAAAATCAGGTCGAGGACGTTGGGCCGGCCATCGGAGATGCGGAAGACCGCGCGCGCTTTGATCCCCGCGTCGCGCAGGGCCGTGGCCGTGCCGCGCGTGGCGTAGATGGTGTAACCCAGCGCGGCCAGTTCGCGGGCCATGGCGACCGTCTCCTGCTTGTCGTGATCCGCGACGCTGAGGAAAACGTTCCCGGACTCGGGCAACGGATTGCCTGCGGCAAGCTGGCTTTTGACGTACGCCATGCCGGGGTCGTGATCCATGCCCATCACCTCGCCGGTGGAGTGCATCTCGGGGGTGAGGAGCACGTCACAGCCGGGGAAGCGGTTGAAGGGCAGCACCGCCTCCTTGAAGGCATAGTGACGGATGGTGGCCTCGCGGGTGAAGCCCAATTGCTTGAGCGTTCTGCCCGCCATCACCAGCGCGGCGAGGCGCGCGAGCGGCACGCCGATGGCCTTGCTGACATAGGGCACGGTGCGCGAGGCGCGCGGGTTGACCTCAAGGATGTAGACCACACTCTTCTGTACGGCGTACTGGACGTTCATCAGGCCGATCACGCTCAGCTCTTTGGCAAGCGCGTGCGTGTAGCGGCGGATCTCGTCGCAGACCGAGGGGGAGAGGCTGCGCGGCGGAATGCTGCACGCGCTGTCGCCGGAGTGGATCCCGGCTTTCTCGACGTGCTCCATGATCGCGCCAAGCACTTGGATTTTTCCGTCGGAGATGCAGTCCACGTCCACCTCGATGGCGTCCTCGAGGAATTTGTCGATGAGCACGGGGTGGCCTTCGGAAACGGCGAAGGCCTCTTTCACGAAGTCGACGAGCGATTCCTCGTCGTGGACGATGGCCATGGCGCGGCCGCCGAGCACGAAGGAGGGCCGGACCAGCACGGGGAAGCCGATGCGGCGGGCGACGGCCAGCGCGCCCGCGAAGTCCGTGGCCGTGCCGTTCTCGGGCTGGCGCACGCCCACCTTGTCGGCGAGTTGCTTGAAGAACTCGCGGTCTTCCGCTTTCTCGATGCTCTCGGGCGAGGTGCCGATGATGGTCACGCCGTTCTCCTGAAGGGCCTTGGCGAGGTTGAGCGGGGTCTGGCCGCCGAACTGGACGATCACGCCGTCGCAGGCTTCACGGCGGTAAATGGCCAGCACGTCCTCAAGCGTCACCGGCTCAAAGTAGAGTTTGTCCGAGGTGTCGTAGTCGGTGGAGACCGTTTCCGGGTTGCTGTTGACCATGATGGTCTCGAAGCCGGCTTCGCGCAGGGCATAACTCGCGTGGACACAGCAGTAGTCGAACTCGATGCCTTGGCCGATGCGGTTTGGCCCACCCCCGAGAATCATGATCTTCTTTTTGGCGGCCGGCGAGGCCGCTGTTCCCCCCGTGCCCAGATCTGCGAGATCCGTCGCCGTGGACCAGGTGGAGTAAAAGTACGGGGTGAAGGCCTTGAACTCGGCGGCGCAGGTGTCGACCAGACCGTAGACCGGCGCGAGACCGAGCGACGCACGGGTGTTGCGCACGTCCGCCTCGGACGAGTGCGTGAGAAAGGCGATTTGCTTGTCCGAATAGCCGAACTCTTTGGCCTGCCGGAAGAGCGGGAGGTCTGCGGCCAGCGCGGCCAGTGAGCCGGTTTTGCGGAGCGCCTCTTCGAAGGCGGCCAGCTCCTGAAGCTGGTTGAGAAACCACGGATCGATTCTGGTGATCCCGTGGATCCGTCCGACGCTCCAGCCGCGCGCGAAAGCCTCGTGGATGTGGAAAATGCGGATGGGGCCGGCGTGGCGCAAGGCGTTCTCCAGCGACTCGTCTGTGCAGAGGCGGCTGACATCGTTGTCCTTGCCGTCCGCGCCGAACCCTCCGCGCCCGATCTCGAGGGAGCGCAGCGCTTTCTGGAGCGACTGCTGGAAGGTCTTGCCGATGGCCATGGTCTCGCCGACCGACTTCATCGAGGTGGTCAGCGTCGGGTCAGCGCCGGGGAACTTCTCGAAAGCGAAGCGCGGGACTTTGGTGACCACATAATCCAGCGCGGGCTCGAAGCAGGCGGGCGTCTCGCGCGTGATGTCGTTGCGCAGCTCGTCGAGGGTGTAGCCGACCGCGAGTTTGGCGGCGATGCGGGCGATGGGGAACCCCGTGGCTTTGGAGGCAAGGGCCGAGGAGCGGCTGACGCGCGGGTTCATCTCGATGACCACGAGGCGGCCGTCGGCGGGGTTGATGGCGAACTGGACGTTCGAGCCGCCGGTCTCGACGCCGATCACGCGCATGACGGCGATGGAGGCGTCGCGCAGGAGCTGGTACTCGCGGTCGGTCAGGGTCATGGCCGGAGCGACGGTGATGCTGTCGCCGGTGTGGATGCCCATGGGGTCGAAATTCTCGATGGAACAGATGATGGAGATGTTGTCCTTGCGGTCACGCATGACTTCCATCTCGAACTCCTTCCAGCCGATCACGGACTCTTCGACGAGGATCTCGTGGACGGGGCTGAGGCTGATGCCGTTGGAGCAGATGGACTCGAATTGCTGTGCGTCGTAAGCGATGCCGCCTCCGCTGCCTCCGAGCGTGAAAGCGGGGCGGATGATGACCGGGAAGGCCGCGATCTGCTTCTGGATCTGCCACGCCTCTCCGAGCGTGTGTGCGGTGCCGCTCTGGGGTACGGCGAGCCCGATCTGAAGCATGGCGTTCTTGAAGAGCTGGCGGTCTTCTGCGCGGCGGATGACCTCGGCGTTGGCGCCGATCATCTCCACCTGGTAGCGTTCGAGGATGCCTTGGTCGGCCAACTGGATGGCGAGGTTCAGGGCGGTTTGGCCACCCAGCGTGGGCAGAAGCGCGTCGGGGCGCTCGCGGCGGATAATCTCGTGCAGGATTTCGACGGTGAGAGGCTCAATGTAAGTCCGGTCCGCAAACTCCGGGTCAGTCATGATGGTGGCGGGGTTGCTGTTCACCAGCACCACCTCGTAACCTTCCTCACGCAACGCTTTGCAGGCCTGTGCGCCGGAGTAGTCGAATTCACAGGCCTGTCCAATGACAATTGGACCCGCGCCGATGATCATGATCTTCGACAGATCGTTTCTTTTGGGCATTGTATGGGCTCCAGTCCAGACGTGGATCAATCCTTTAATTATAGCGCATGGTCTGTGCCAAAGGGAATCGCGCATGTTGTTGTGCCACCGGATCGCGTGCAAAAAAGGCTTACCTCCCTGCATGGACCACATCCGGGCTGCGGCGGGGATGGCACGGGTGCATGAGGGAACGGCCCCAAATTTGTAGCGCGCAACATTTTTGAGGTTCACCGGCGACAAAAATGTGACGCGCGCCCGGCCGGATATGAGGTCGGATATGAGGTTGACTGTTTTTCCCCGTCTTGCATAATAGAGCGCGACTATAACTTCTGGAACGTTCCGTGGTTACGCCAAGGTGGCGTGCGGTCTGTTCCGGATCACGTTGCGAGAGGCCCGTGCACGGTTCACGAGGGCTCATTTCAATCGGGGGGGAAAGCGATGACGATCCGGTCTATTCATCTGGTTACAGGCGTGGCGGTTGCCCTGCTGTTCGGGGTTGCCTTGTCCGCATCCGGCGAAACGGTCACGCAGGCGGTCAATGTGTTGGGGCTGTTCCGTGAGGGTAAAGCCGAGTTTCACTTGGGGACGTCGAAGGACCTGAATGATCCGCCCTCTGAAATTTTCAAGATGCAGGACGGCATGTTGCACGTCAGCGGCCGCGGCTACGGCTATATGGCGACCAAGCAGTCGTTCGAGAATTACCACCTTGTGCTCGAGTTCAAGTGGGGGCCGAACACGTGGGGGAACCGCAAGACCCATACGCGCGACAACGGTATCCTCTACCATGCCACGGGGCCCCACGGCGCGGTGGGAAAAACCTGGCCTGCCAGCTATGAGGCGAACATCATTCAGGGCGGCATGGGGGATTTTTTGGTTCTCAGCGGCAAAACGCCGGATGGAACGCCTGTGGCGTACAGCGCGGTGTGCGAGTTCGTCCTGGACCGCGACAAAGAGAAGTGCTGGAAGAAGGGGCAACCCCGCCAGAAGCTGACGAGCGGCCGCGTCAATTGGGAGAAGCGTGATGTGGATTGGAAAGACACCCTTGATTTCCGCGGGAAGGACGATCTGGATGCGCCGGTGGGAGAATGGAACCGGCTGGAGGTGATTGCGAGAGGCAACACCGTGGTTCATGTGTTCAACGGTCAGGTTGTCAACGAGGCTTTTGAGCTCTTCCCCTGCGCCGGCAAGGTCTGCATTCAGACCGAAGGCGCGGAAATGGTTGTGCGCCGGTTTGAGCTCCTGCCGCTCGACACGTTCAAAGAACCCTGGCCGCCGGTGGCGTCCGGCGCGGGAAGCAAGTGAGCCGGTTGTGGGAAACAAGGTCTTGAACAGGGCATTGGCCGTTGTATGCGGCCTGCTGATAGGCGCCGTCGTCACGGCCAAAGGGCAGGAGGTCCGGGCGGGCGGCGGAACGTCGTCGGCGGTGCGGATCGTGGCTGATGGGAAGGCGGCGGTTGTTGTGGTGACCGCTGATGCCCCTCCTCCGGTTGTCCAGTACGCCGCGGCCGAACTGGTCCGCCATGTGAAGAAGGCCACGGGCGTCACGCTGCCGGTCGCAGCCGAGTCGGCCGTTCCCGGAGGGTATGCCAGCCGCGTGTTCCTTGGCATGACGGACGCCGCGCGCAAACAGGGGATCGAGGCCGGGAAACTTCCGCCGGAAGCGTTCGTCCTGCGCTCGGTCGGGGCCGACCTCTACATTGTGGGGGAAGAGGACGGCGGCGACCCCCTCAGCCCGGCGAACCCGAAATGCGGGACCCTGTTCGGCGTGTACGAGTTCGTCGAGACGGCCCTGGGCGCGCGATGGCTGTGGCCGGGCGAATTGGGAACGTATGTGCCGCGGGCGAAGACGGTCGGGTTCCCGGCCGCCGACCGGGTGGTTTCGCCCGCGCTGCGCTTCCGCGAGTTGGCGTGGGGCGGGATGCAGAGGATTCTCCGCGGCGGGCAGATGGATCAGAAAGACATCCGCCTGGGCTTCTCGCCCGAAGTGGCCCGGAGCTATGCCGGGGCGCTGTCGGTCCTGCTCCGCAGGCACCGCATGGGCGGACTCGAAGCCAAGCCGCCCACCGGCCACGCTTTCGCGGGCTGGTGGCGCCGCTATGGCAAAGAACACCCGGAGTGGTTCATGCTGCGGCGGGATGGCGTCAGGGGGAGCCCTGACCCCAACGCGCTGGATGTGGATATCTGCGTGTCGAACGAAGAGCTGCAAGACTTCATCGTCAAGCAGTGGGACGGGAAGAGTGTGCTCAGGCTGGGGCCGGTAGACCGGCCGGGCCGCTGCACCTGCGCCGCCTGCCGCGCGTGGGACGGGCCGCAACCCGAAAAGATCCCGTGGTTCGCGAAAGTGGTTTACGAGACCGATCCGCGCGCCAAGCACGTTTTCGCGGGCGCGACGTCGGACCGCTATGCGCGCTTCTGGAAAACCATTCAGGAGAAAGCCCGGAAAAGGAATCCCGATGTGTTGGTGTCGGGATCATTTATCTACGAGAACGAGTTCCCGGCTCCCGTCACAGGCATTCAGTTGAACACGGGCATCTATGCCGAGTTTGTCCAGTGGCAGGATCCCCACCTGCGCTGGTTCCCCATGCCGGAAGAGGCTTACGCGTGGGTCAAGGAGCAGTGGCGGGGCTGGCAACGGACCGGGTTGCGGATGGGCTATCGGCCGAACTATCTGCACAACGGGTATGTGATGCCGCACGTTGAGACCCGGCAGTCGGGCGACTTTCTCAAGTTCGCTTACGCGCATGGCATGGAGGGGGCGCGGTTCGACTCCCTCACGGGGCAATGGGCGGTCCATGGCCTTGGCCTCTACATGCATCTGCGCCTGTTGAACAAGCCGGATCTGGAAATCGCGCAAATCCGCCAAGAGTATTTTTCGGCGTTCGGTCCGGCTGCCGGTGCGGTCGAGCGCTATTGCGGCTACTGGGAAACGTATGGGGTGGAGAACGTCATGCGTTTCCTCGAACTGTTCCAGAACCCCTTCCTCGGGTACCGCTACCGCGCATATCCGCTGAAAGCCCGCAAAGCCTATCCGGCTGACGTTTTTACCCCCGCTGTCGCGCTGCTCGACGAGGCCCTGACGCAAGCCCGCGCCGACCCCCTGCCCGAGTATGCCGAACGCGTGGAGTTTCTGCGAGCCGGGCTCAGGCACGCCCAATTGACCGTTGGGCTCGCAAGCATTTTTGACGGGAAAAAGAATGTTCCCAAAGCCCGTCTGAAAGAGGGCCGGGACGCGCTGGCGGAACTGGTGCGGTTCCGCAAGGAACACCAGCAGATGTATTTTTCGGATCTCTTGTGGGTGACTAGCTACTGGGAGCGCCCCTGCTGGAACGTGGACGCTTTGGTTGAGTAGGGCAGCGCGCGGGACAGGGCGACGATAAGGAGACCGTCCATGAAAGGGTCGTTTTGTTTCACGTTCTTTTTACCGGCCATGCTTGTGTTGCTCCTGCAAAGCGGTGCGCGCGCCCAGCTCGCGGGGACCGCGCCGCTCCGCCCGGCTTCCGGTGATGCGCGATCGAGGGAAATGGTCGCGGGCATCGACCGCTTTCTCGCGCGTGCCATCGAAGCGTCCTTGCCCCGGCGAGCGGCACTGTGGAAACGCGATCCCGGTTCAGGGGACGCCTACACCCGTTCGGTGGAACCGAACCGTGAGCGTCTGCGCCATATTCTCGGCGTGGTGAAAGAAGACGCGCGCGTGCCATTCAACGATCTGGAATTGCCGGGCACCACCGGGCACGACTCAAAGCTCGCCGAGACCGGCGTCTGCGCCATTCACGCGGTGCGCTGGCCCGTGCTCGCAGGCGTGAATGGCGAGGGGCTGCTGCTTGAGCCCAAAGAGAAGGTAAAAGCCCGCATCATCGTCGTCCCGGATGCCGATCAAACGCCTGAAATGCTCGCCGGTCTTGCGGAAGGTGTCGCGCCTGTTTCCCAAGTGGCCCTGCGTCTTGCGCGGCTCGGCTGCGAGGTCGTTGTGCCGGTGCTCGTGAGCCGCGACAGTGAATGCTCCGGAAATCCCGGGCTGAAGATCCAGACCGACGAGCCGCACCGCGAGTGGCTTTACCGCATGTCCTTTGAAATGGGGCGGCATGTGATCGGTTATGAGCTTCAAAAGATTTTCGCGCTCGTGGATTGGATGGCGCTGAAAAATCGGGTCGAGAGCGTGCCCATTGCCGTTGCCGGCTATGGCGAAGGCGGCTTGCTTGCGATGAACGCCGCCGCGCTTGACACGCGCATTTTGGCGGTGCTGGTCAGCGGCTATATGCGTAACCGGAACTGTGTGTGGGAGGAACCGGTCTACCGGAACGTCTTCGGATTGCTGCGCGAGTTTGGCGATGCGGAGATCGCCACGCTGATTGCGCCGCGGATGCTTGTGGTGGAGTATAGCCGGTATCCGCAGCTGTCCGGGGAAAAAACCTCGCGTCCGGGCGTGCGTAAGGTCGCGGCGCCCGGCAAACTGTCACAGCCCGGTGCGCGGGAAGTCTCCGCCGAACTGCGACGCGCCGCAACACTCACCGGCAACACATTCGCAGAGGCCCGGTGCCTTGTTGTGGGGCCCGGGGAGACTGCGGTGCCAATGTTTTCCGCCGAGGCGGTGCGGGCGTTGCTCGCAGGGTTGGGCATGTCTGAGTCCTGCGATGAAATGCCGGAAACTCCCCTTCGCACGCGCACGCCGCTCCCCGATGTTCCGCAACGGCAAAGGCGGCAGGTTAAAGAACTGCAGGACTACACGCAGGGATTGCTCCGCGTGTGCGAGCGTGAACGCGACGGCCGTTTCTGGAAGAAGGTGCCGACAGGCTCCGTGGAGACGTTTGCGGCGGCAACAAAAGAGTTCCGGGGGGAATTCATCAACGCGGTCATCGGCCGTTTTCCGGGCCCGTCTCTGCCAATGAATGCGCGGAGTTGTCTGGTCTCGGAAAACGGGGACTTCTCGGTCTACGACGTGACGCTTGACCTGTGGCCCGACGTTTTCGCGTGGGGCTGCCTGATTGTGCCGAAGAGCATAAAGAACGGCGAGAGGCGTGCCGTTGTCGTTTGCCAGCACGGGCTTGAGGGATTGCCCGAAGACTGCTTGAACGAGGACACGGACAGCAGGGCGTATAAAGCGTATAAGGGCTTTGCCCCCCGGCTCGCCCGTCAAGGATTCGTCGTCTTCGCGCCCCACAATCCGTATCGCGGGTTTGACAGTTTCCGCGGGTTGCAGCGCAAATTGAATCCGCTGGGCAAAACGCTTTTCTCCGTCATCAACGCGCAGCACGGGGTCATTCTGGAGTGGCTGGGCTCGCAGCCCTTTGTGGACAAATCCCGGATCGCATTTTACGGCCTCTCTTACGGCGGCAAAGCCGCCATGCGCACGCCGGCCGCGCTTGAAGGCTATTGCATGAGCATATGTTCAGGCGACTTCAACGATTGGGTCCGCAAAGTCATTAGCGATGATTTCCCCGCCAGCTACCTGTTCACCGGGGAGTGGGAAATCCCGGAGTGGAACCTGGGCCGCACTTTCAACTATGCGGAAATGGCGGCGTTGATTGCCCCGAGGCCGTTCATGGTCGAACGCGGGCATGACGACGGGTGCGGGATTGACGAGTGGATCGCGTGGGAGTACGCCAAGGTCCAACGCCTCTACGACAGGCTCGGAGTGACGGACCGGACTATGATCGAATACTTTAACGGGCCCCACACGATCAACGGCAAGGGGACGTTCGAGTTCCTGCATAAACATCTGGGCCAATAGGCCTCTGGTCAGGTTCTGACATTGTTCCGCGGCGGCATTTTTTCCCCTTGTAATTAATTAACCGGTTAATTAATATTGTGGCCATGAACGAAAGAAAAATCAGCGGGCGCCGGCGGGGGAGGCCTGCGGCCGCGGTGGACGGCGAGCTGCGCGAGCGCCTGCTCGATGCCGCAACCGCGTTGTTCGCGGAGAAGGGCATCGCCGCCGTGTCCATGGCCGGGATCGCGGCGCATGTGGGCGTAACTTCGGCCATGCTTCATTACTATTTCAAGACGCGCGAGCGGTTGCTCGACGTTGTTGTGGAGGAGCGGTTCGGACGTTTCATCGCTGCCGTCAGCGAGGGGATCGACCAAGGGGCCGGCGACCCCTTAACCATGGTTCATGATTTGGTCACGCGCATCATCCGGCTGGCAGGAGAACTTCCGTGGCTCCCGGCGCTGTGGATCAAGGAAATCGCCAGCGACGGCGGACAGTTGCGGGAGCGGTTGATCAAACGGTTGCCGGACGGCACGCAGAGACGCTTCGGCGAGTGTGTCGCCAAAGCGCAGAAGCGCGGGATCGTGAACCCCGACCTTCAGCCGTACCTGCTTTTCGTGTCTATCATCGGGCTGTCTTTGTTCCCGCTGGCCGTCGCAAAAATCTGGAAGCGTTTTCCCACGTTGGGCCAGTTGGGGAATGAGGATGTGATTAGCCATGCGACGTCGCTGCTGACGTACGGGCTGGCCGGCCATGGCGCGAAGAAGAAGGCGAAGAAAGGTTTTTAGGAGATTGCCATGCGGACGACAACAGACAAACTTCAGAAAAGTGCAGGCGCGTGTGCGGCGCTTGCCGCAGGGCTGCTTCTGATGCCGGGGTGCGCTGAAAACAAAGCGCCTTCCTATCAGGGTTACGTCGAGGGCGAGTTTGTGTATGTGTCGTCGGCCGAGGCCGGACGGCTGGACCGCCTGGCGGTGACGCGGGGGGACTCGGCAACGAACGGCGCGGTTCTATTTGTGCTGGAGTCGGACAACGAGGCGGCTGCTCAGCGTCAGGCGCGGCATCAGCTCGGCGTGGCCGAGGCCCAGCTCAAGGACCTGCGGGTCGGCAAGCGTCCCCCGGAGCTGGCGGTGATCCGCGCGCAGATGGCTCAGGCCTCCGCCGAAGAGAAGCGCGCCGCGGCGGATCTCATCCGCGATGAAGCCCAGTATCAGGCCGGGGGGATTTCCGCGGCGCAGCTGGACGCGGCTCGCGCGTTGGCGGAATCGCTTGCCGCGCGGGTGCGCGAGCTTGAACGGCAGCTCGACGTTGCGGCTCTGCCTGCGCGGGACGATCAAATCCGCGCGCAGGAATCCGCAGTGGCGGCGGCCCGAGCCACGCTTGAACAGGCCGACTGGAAGCTTCGGCAGAAGACGGTCTCCGCCACGGTTGCGGGAGTGGTTTTCGACACGTTGTACCGCGTGGGCGAATGGGTGCCCGCGGGGCATCCCGTGGTGCGCCTGCTGCCGCCGGAGAACGTGAAGATCCGCTTCTTTGTGCCTGAGCCGATCATCGGCGGTCTTCAGGTCGGGAAGGAGATCACGCTCCGCTGTGACGGGAGACCGGCGGACGTCCGGGCGTCGGTCTCCTACGTTTCGGCGGAGTCCGAGTACACGCCGCCGATCATCTACAGCAATGAGACGCGCTCCAAACTGGTCTACATGGTCGAGGCGCGGCCGTCGGCCGCCGACGCGGGCGAACTGCACCCCGGCCAGCCAGTTGAGGTGTTCTTGCCGTGAGCGACAGTTATGCCATCGATGTGCGGTCGCTGAACAAACGTTTCGGCGACAAGCATGTGGTTAAAAATGTTTCGCTGCAGGTGCGGCGCGGCGAGATCTTCGGCTTTCTTGGGCCGAATGGCAGCGGCAAAACCACGACCATCCGCATGATGTGCGGCCTGCTCACGCCGGACGCGGGCAGCGGCACATGCCTGGGCTACGACATCCTGCGGGACAGCGTTCAGATCAAGCGCCGCGTCGGTTACATGACCCAGCGTTTCTCGTTCTGGGAGGATCTGACGATCCGCGAGAATCTGGATTTTGTGGCAAGAATGTACGGTCTGGGCGACCGCCGGAAACGGGTGAACGGGGCACTGGAGGATTTGGGTCTGGCCGCGCGCGCGAACCAGTTGGCCGGCACGCTGTCGGGAGGATGGAAACAGCGGCTCGCCCTGGCCGCCTGCCTTTTGCACGACCCCGAACTGCTGTTGTTGGACGAGCCGACCGCAGGCGTGGATCCTGCGGCGAGACGGGATTTCTGGGAAGAGCTGCACCTGCTGTCCGCCCGCGGCATCGCGGTGCTGGTGAGCACGCATTACATGGACGAGGCCGAGCGGTGCCACAAGCTCGCGTATGTCTTCGACGGCAACCTGCTGGCTCAGGGGGCGGCACCTGAAGTGGTTGCCAGTCAGGGTCTCAGCACATGGCAAGTGTACGGCGAGAATCTGGTCGGGCTGTCCGAAGCGCTGAAGAACGCTTCCGGTGTGGATCAGACCGTGCTGTTCGGCACCCGTCTTCATGTGAGCGGTAAGGACGGTGCGGCGCTGGAGCGGACGCTCGCGCAAACGGCCGGTTCTGCGGCATTCCGCATCGAAAAAACGGAGACCGGTCTGGAGGACGTCTTCATCTATCTGATGAAACAGGCATCCGGAAAAACGGGAGGCGCCCCGTGAAAACTTCTAACGGCTTTTCCCTTTCGCGCTGGTGGAGCATGGTGCTTAAAGAGTTTCTCCAGCTTCGGCGGGACCGTCTCACGTTCGGCATGATCATCGGCATACCGATCGCCCAGCTGGTCCTGTTCGGCTTCGCCATCAACAATGATCCCCGGCATCTGGCGACAGCGGTCATCAGCGCAGATCACAGCGAGTTCACGCGCTCGTTCGTCGCGGCGATGGAGTCCTCGGAATACTTCGACATTGTCGGCACCCTGCCGGACGAGGAGGCTGGCCGGAGTGCCCTTGCGAGCGGGAACGTTCAGTTTGTGGTCAACATCCCCGCCGGATTCACCGGACGTTTGTTGCGCGGTGAACGCCCCGCCCTGCTGATCGAGGCCGACGCCACGGATCCGGCCGCAACAGGAATGGCGCTCGCGGCGGCGGGTCAGCTCGCCCGCACCGTGGCGGCCAAAGACATGACCGGCACGCTGTCGTTTCTGGCCGGAGGTCAGGATCCCTTCGAAGTGCGGGTTCACCGGCTCTACAACCCCGAAGGCATCACCCGCTACAACATCATTCCCGGCCTCATCGGCGTGATCCTCTGCATGACGATGGTGCTGATGACCGGCCTCGCGATCACCCGCGAGCGCGAACGCGGTACCATGGAAAACATACTGGCCATGCCCGTCTCGCCCTTCGAGGTCATGACCGGGAAGCTGATCCCTTATATCGCCATCGGCCTGATCCAGATTACCATCATTCTGGTTGCGGCCCGGTTTCTGTTCAGGGTGCCTTGCGCGGGGAGCATCGGCATGGTCTATGGCGCCGCCCTGCTGTTTGTGCTGGCGAATCTCACCGTCGGGATCGCCATGTCTTCGCTGGCGCGGAATCAACTGCAGGCTATGCAGATGACCCTGTTTTACTTTCTTCCCAACATCATCCTTTCGGGGTTCATGTTCCCGTTTCAGGGTATGCCGAAATGGGCACAAGCCGTGGGGAATGTTTTGCCGCTGACCTACTTCAACCGCCTTATCAGGGGCATTTTTCTCAAAGACAATCTGTTTCAGGATCTCTGGCCTAACATCTGGCCGCTGATGGTGTTCACCTTGATTGTGATGGTGATCGCCCTGACCTTTTACCGCCGGACCTTGGACTGAGGAGGCGCGGATGGAAAAAAACTCGATGATGATTTTTGCGCGGCGGACGCCTCGGGGAGGCGTCCCTGCCGCAGTCCCGTTCCCTGTCTGGGCGGTTCTTGCCGGGCTGTTGTCCGGCTGCGCCGTGGGGCCGGACTTCACGCCTTCCCAGGAGCCTGCCCCGCAAACCTATCTGCGCGGCAGTCTGCCCGCCGGGACGGTTTCGTCCGAGGGCCCGGGCGGGATTGCGCAGCGGTTTGTGGGCGGGAACGATATTCCCGCGCTATGGTGGTCGCTTTTCCGGAGCGGGCCGCTCGACCGGCTTGTGCGGCAGGCGCTGGAACAAAGCCCGACCCTCGCGCAAGCGCAGGCGCGGCTCGTGCAGGCGCAGGAGGCGTTGAAGGCTCAGGCCGGGGCGACAAAATATCCCTCCGTGGATACCGGGCTCTCCGCCAAACGGCAGAAGGTGGACCTTGCGTCGATGGGCATGGCGGGCGTGAAGAACCCGCAGCCCTTTGCGCTGTACAACGTTTCGGCGTCGGTCGCATACACGTTCGATTTCTTCGGCAAGAACCGGCGGACGCTCGAAGCCCTGGCGGCCAAGGTGGATTACCGGGCGTTCGAGTTGGAGGCGGCGCGGCAGACGCTGGCCGCGAACGTCGTGAGCGCGGTTATCCGCCAAGCCTCCCTGAATACGCGGATCGGCTGCGTCAGCAATCTCCTGGCCGTGCAGGAACGGCAGTTGGCGATCATGGAGACGCAATACAAGGCGGGCGGGGTGTCCTCCCTCGGCCTCGAGAATCAGAAGCTCTTGCTGGCGCAGACGCGGGCCTTGCTGCCGCCGCTTGAGAATCAGGCGGCACGCGTCGGGCATCAGCTCGCGGTCTATCTGGGACGTCCCCCCGCCGAAGCGGACATTGCGGCATTCGACCTCAACGGTCTGCACCTGCCGGAGGAGTTACCGCTCAGCCTGCCTTCCGCGCTGGCACGGCGGCGGCCCGACATCCGCGCCGCCGAAGCGCTGTGGCATCAGGCCTGCGCGCGGGTGGGGGTCGCCGCGGCCGACCTTTATCCGCAAGTCACGCTTTCGGGAAGCGTGGGTGCCCAAGACACGCACGCCGCCGACATGCTCAACAGCCTCAACGTCTGGAGCCTTGGCGCCAACCTTATGCAGCCGGTCTTCCGCGGCGGTGAACTGAAGGCCAAGAAACGCGAGGCCGTCGCCGCGTATGACGAGGCCGCCGCCGTTTACAGGCAGACCGTCCTGCAAGGCTTTCAGGAGGTCGCCGACACCCTGCGCGCGCTTGAGAGCGATGCGCGCGCGCTCAAGGAACGGACCGATGCGGTCCGGCATGCGCGTGCCGGCTACGGCATCGCGCAGGGCCAGTTCAAGAACGGCGCGGTCAGCCATTTGACGTTGCTCGATGCGCAGCGGCAGCTCATGCAGACGGAACTCGAGCGCATCCAGGCGCAGGCCGACCGGTATGCGGATTCCGCCGCCCTGCTGCATGCGCTGGGCGGGGACTGGCAGGCGGGGCCGTTGGAATAGGAAGAAGGACACTCACCGATCCCAACACGGCAACGCAGTTTCTCCTTCGCCTTTGGCTCAGGCGGTTGGCTGTCGGCGTTCCCGTGTATTTCGGCGAGGATATCCCTAGTTGAACCCCATCTTTCCAAGGTCAACGTCCACGATCCCGAGCGGTTTTTGGGTCTTCCATGCGCCGCGCGTGAAATCGGGGATGCAGACCGTCTGGCCGCGGGCGCGGTCGGACTTCTCGGAAAGTTCGCAGATCGCGCTCCACGTCGCGAGGTCATACACGCTCATGTCCAGCGGCAGCCCGTTCTGGAGACAGTAGACCCAGCGGAGATCCAT
>JAQVSS010000359.1 GCA_028700415.1 Kiritimatiellia bacterium | reverse complement strand
CTCCAGATCCGCATCCTGCGCAAGGTCGAGTTCCGCCGCGCCGCCACGAACTGAGTGGGAAGCGCATTGGGTGGGTTTCAGGTTTCAGGTTCCAGGTTGAGTTTCCGTGTCCCTGTAGTTCCGGCGCTCTGTCGCCGGAATTTTGCCGCCCGCGACACGAAGGCGGTTTCAAATTGCGTATCGCACGCGGTTCCGGTAAGATTTCGCCCCGTTTTTACCACGTCAGCAAAGAGGTCGTAGATGAAGCAGTATAAAGTCGGTCTGGTCGGCATCGGGGCAGTGGGCACGGAGATGGTCAAAGTCCTCCGGCAGCGGAACTTTCCCGCCAGTGAGATCCGCATTCTCGCCACGCGCGAGCGCGATGAGGAGGTGGCGGGCGAGACTTTCCATGTGCTCGAAGCCAAACCCGAAGCGTTCGACGGCCTGGACATCGTGCTGTTTGCGGGCACGGAAGGCTCCAAGGGCGCGTCCAAACAGTTCGGCTGGGAGGCGGTCAAACGCGGATGCGTGGTGATCGACAACGGCGACGACTACCGCATGGACGACCGCGTGCCGCTGGTGATCCCGGAGATCAACGGCGACGCGCTGGCCCGGCATCAGGGTTTCATCGCGAACCCCAACTGCAGCACGATCATCACGCTGATGGGCATCGCCCCGTTGCACAAGAAGGTGCCGCTGAGGCACCTGACAGCCGTGACCTACCAGTCGGTGAGCGGAACCGGCCGCGCCGCCATCGAAGAATTGAACCAGCAGGTGCGCGCCTATGCGGCGGGCGGCGAAATGACCGTCAAGGCCTATCCCTACCAGATCGCCTTCAACGTCCTGCCGCAGATCGGCAGCGCCAAAAAAGAGATGCCCGGCTTCACGACCGAAGAGGCGAAGCTGACCTTCGAGTCGCGCAAGATTCTCGGCTGCCCCGATCTGCGGGTTGCCTCAACCTGCGCGCGCGTGCCGGTCTTCTACGCGCACTCGGTGGCGATCCACGCCGAATTCAGCGCGCCGATGACGCCAGAGACGGCGCGTGACATCCTTTCCAAAACGGCGGGCGTGAAGGTCATCGACGACCTTGCGGCGGCCCAATATCCGATGCCGCTCTTCACCGGCGGCGGGGACGTCGTGAACGTCGGCCGCATCCGCACGGATCCGAGCGTGGAGAACGGTCTGGCCCTCTGGTGCTGCGGCGACAACATCCGCAAGGGCGCGGCGCAGAACGCCGTGCAGATCGCGGAAGAGCTGATTAAGCGCGGGCTTCTGTAAACGTGTTTCGCCAGCCCTGCGGAGGCAGCGCGTGACCTGCGGACCGTCTGCGGGTGTCCGCTTCCGGTATTGACGGGCTATATCTAACTTGCGAAACTCCTCCCTGGCCGCACCTTTCCCCTAGGCGGCCTCGTGAAGGTTAGGAGCGATTTTCACATGGCTGGTGAAGAGCTGACCCCGATGATGCGGCAGTACCGGCGCATCAAGGCGGAATTGCCGGAAGGCGTGATCCTGCTGTTCCGGCTCGGTGATTTCTACGAGATGTTTCTCGACGACGCGCGCGAGGCCGCGCCGGTTCTCGGCGTGGCGCTGACCCACCGCGCCGGGGTACCCATGTGCGGGGTGCCTTACCACGCCATCGACAGCTACCTCGCCAAACTCATCCGCGCAGGAAAAAAGGCCGCGGTCTGCGACCAGATGGAAGACCCCGCCCAAGCCAAGGGCATCGTGCGCCGCGAGGTCACCCGCGTCGTGACGCCCGGCACAGTCACGGAGGATGAGATCCTCGATGCGGCCCGCAACAATTATCTGGCCGCCCTCTATGCCGGCAAGGGCCTCGGCCTCGCCCTGCTCGACCTCTCCACCGGCGCGTTCACCGTCGAAGCCGCCGCCGACGCGGCCGCCTTGGCCGAGCATCTCAAGCGGGTTGCCCCGAGCGAATGTCTGGTCGGCCGCGAACAGCGTGCCGACCCGCGCCTGGCAGGGCTTCTGGCCGAAGGCGCGGCGGGCGCCGTGACGGAGACCGACGACTGGGCGCTGGAATACGACTTCGCCTACGACCATCTGCTGCGCCACTTCAAGGTGCATTCGCTCGAAGGCTACGGCTGCGAAGGCCAAGCCGCTCTCGTCTGCCCGGCGGGCGCGCTCCTCCACTACGTTCACGAAGAGCTGCATCACACTGTCGGACATGTCCGCTCGCTCCGCGTCAACCACGCGCGCGACTTCCTGATGCTGGACGAGAGCACCTGCGTCAACCTCGACCTGATCCCTCAACGCGGCAAGGCGCAGGAGGCGACCCTTCTCGGTGTGCTGAACAACACCCAGACGCCCATGGGCGCGCGGCTGTTGCGGTCATGGCTCGTGCGGCCGTTGCGTCAGGCCGCCGCCATCCGGGCGCGGCTCGACACGGTGGAGGTTTTCACCAAACAGCGCCTGCTCCTGAACGACCTGCGCGAAAAGCTCACCACCGTGCGCGATCTGGAGCGGCTCATCGCCCGCATCGGCACGGGGCGCGGCAACGCGCGCGACGTCAAAGCTCTGGCTGTATCGCTGCTGCCCGTGCCCGTCATCCGCGAGCGCATGGAGCGTGCCGAACCCGCGCTGCTGCGCGAGACCGCCACCCGCCTTCATCCCCTGCCGGAGCTGGCCGACCTCATCCACGCCGCCATCGCCGATACGCCGGCGGTGGGACTGAAAGACGGCGGCATCATCCGGCCCGGTTACAACGCGGAACTGGATGAGCTGCGCGGCCTCGCGTCGGAGGGCCATGCCTGGCTCGCAAAGTATCAGGCCTCGGAACAGGAACGCACCGGCATCAAGACCCTCAAGGTGCGGCACAACAAAATCTTCGGGTTCTATATCGAGGTCTCCAAGGGGCAGGCGGGCGCGGTGCCTCCGGAGTACGAACGGCGGCAAACGCTGGTCGGCGCTGAACGCTATATCACGCCCGAACTGAAGGAATACGAGCAGAAGATTTTCGGAGCGCAGGAACGGTCCACCGCGATGGAGTTCGAGCTGTTCTGCGCGCTCCGCGAAAAGGTGGTCGCTCAGACGGCGGTGATTCAGGAGACGGCCGATGCGCTGGCGCAGCTTGACGTGTTGGCGTCGCTGGCGGACCGCGCCTTGGCGCTGGGCTACGTGCGGCCAGAGATCATGGAAAACGACGCCCTGGAAATCCGCGACGGCCGTCACCCGGTGATCGAGCAGTTGCCCGACGCGGAGCAGTTCGTGCCGAACGACACGCTGCTCGACTGCCGCCGCAACCAGATCATGCTCATCACCGGGCCGAACATGGCGGGCAAGTCCACCTATATCCGCCAAGTGGCGCTGATCGCGATCCTCGCGCATACCGGCTCGTTCGTGCCCGCGCTCAGCGCCAAGATCGGCCTGCTCGACCGCGTGTTCACGCGCGTGGGTGCGGGTGATGATTTGGCGCGGGGCCGCAGCACCTTCATGGTGGAAATGCAGGAGGCCGCCAACATCCTGAACAACGCCACATCCAAGAGCCTGATCGTGCTCGACGAGATCGGGCGCGGCACCAGCACCTTCGACGGCATCAGCATCGCCTGGGCCGTGGCCGAGTATCTGCACAACACGCCGCGCGTCAAAGCTAAGACGCTCTTTGCCACGCACTACCACGAGCTGACCGATCTGGCGATCACCCTGCCTGGCGTCAAGAACCACACGGTGCAGGTGCGCGAGCACGGCGACTCGGTGGTCTTTCTGCGGCGCATCGCGCCGGGCACGGCGGACAAGAGCTACGGCATCCATGTGGCGCGGCTGGCGGGCATGCCCGGCGAAGTGATCGAGCGTTCGCGCGAGATCCTCGCGAATCTGGAAGAGGGCGAGCTGGAGTCCGGAATCCCCAAACTGGCCCGTCGCGGCAAGCGGAAGCTCACGGACATCCCCGGGCAGCTCACGCTGTTCGATCTCTGAGCCCACCACCCGTCCCTGTCTAACGGGAAAGGCTAATAGTGCGTCATGTTGCCGAAATACAGATGGACGGAGATCCAGGCCGATGATGGTGCCGTGTCGGATTTGGTCCGGTCGCTGGGCTTGCCGGCGCCCGTGGCGCGGGTGCTGGTGTCGCGGGGCGTGACGACACCCGAGGCGGCCGACACGTTTCTCCATCCGGAACTCAACAAACATTTGGGCGATCCGTTCGCTTTCCCCGGCGCGCGCGCGGCGGCGGAACGGCTGTGGGACGCCATCGGGAACGGACGCGATATCGTGGTGTTCGGAGACTTCGACGCGGACGGCGTGGCGGCAACCACCGTCCTGACCACCGCGCTGAGGCGCCTGGGCGGCCGGGCCGACGCCTTTTTACCCGCACGCGAGCCCGAAGGTTACGGCCTGACGTTTGCTGCGCTGGAGCGTTGCAGGCGCGAACACGGCGGGTGGCCCGCGCTGCTGGTGACGGTCGATTGCGGCATCG
>JAQVSS010000358.1 GCA_028700415.1 Kiritimatiellia bacterium | reverse complement strand
TGCTTGGCGGCACCGACGAAAAGAAAGCGGAGGCCTACTACAAGGTTGTGGCCGATTGCTGCGACCACGCCGCCGGGAAGAATGTCGTCATGTGCGTCAAGCCGCACGGCGGCAACAATGCGAACGGCTCCCAGTGCCGGAGGATCATCGACCAGATCAACCATAAGAGCCTCCGCCTCTGGTATGACCCCGGCAACGTCTTCTACTACTCGGGCGGCGCCCTCGACCCCGTCAATGACGTCGCCGCAGTCGACGGCGTGGTGGCCGGCATGAGCGTGAAGGATTTCCGTCCGCCCAAGGTGGTCGCCCTGACGCCCGGCACGGGGATCGTCGATTTCGTCAACGTGCTCGCCCGCCTCAAAAAAGGCGGGTTCACCCGCGGCCCGCTGGTGGTCGAGTGTCTCGCCGCCGGCGACCTGCCGCACCTCGCCGCCGAAGCGGTCAAGGCCCGCGCCTTCCTCACGGCCCTCACCGCCTGAGAATCCAGTGGACACCGGTTTTTCCCCTTCCCGCCGCGGGAATGTGGTACAGTATCCACAACACTTTTAACGCCTTGAGAAAAAGGCTCTCTACCGAGGTTACGCCATGGCTTTATACGAATACGCGCACGATCTGGACACGCCTGTCCACCCGGTCAGCGCCCCCGACTACATGCCTGCCGAGCAACTGCGCGCGCTTCAGCTCCATCGCCTGCAGGGGCTCGTCCGGCGCGTTTACGACAACGTCCCTCTCACGCGCAAACGCATGGACGAGCGCGGCGTGCGGCCGGAACATATCAAGACCCTCAAGGATATCGCCCTGCTGCCCTTCATGATGAAGACCGACCTGCGCGACGAGTACCCGTTCGGCCTCTTCGCCAGCCCGATGAACGACATCGTGCGGTTCCACTGTTCCAGCGGCACCACCGGAAAGCCCATCGTGATCGGCAACACCGGCAACGACATCCTGGTTTGGCAGAACGGGTGCATGCGCGCGCTCGCCATGTGCGGCGTGCGCAGCTCAGACGTGATGCAGGTGGCCTACGGCTACGGGCTCTTCACCGGCGGGCTGGGCCTGCACTACGGCGGCGAAGGCCTTGGCTGCGCCGTGCTGCCCATCTCCGGCGGCAACACCGACCGCCAGCTCATGCTGATGCAGGATATGGGCGTCACGGTCATCGCCTGCACGCCGAGTTACTTCCTGCACCTCATCGACGAGGGCATGAAGAAAGGCATCGACTTCAAAAAGGAGATGAAGCTGAAACATGGCGTTTTCGGCGCGGAGCCCTGGACCGAAGGGATGCGGGACAAGATCGAGAGCCTGACCGGCATCACCGCGCATGACATCTACGGGCTTACCGAGATCTCCGGCCCGGGCGTCGCCAACGACTGCCAGTACCGCCGCGGACTGCACGTCTTTGAAGACCATTTCTATCCAGAGATCGTCGACCCCGACACGCTCGAGCCGCTGCCGGACGGCGAGCGGGGCGAACTGGTCTTCACCACTCTCACCCGCACCGGCACCCCCATGCTGCGCTACCGCACGCGCGATCTTTCGCGCATCCACACCGGGCCGTGTCCCTGCGGCCGGACCATCCGCGCCATCGAGCGTATCAGCGCCCGCAGCGATGACATGCTCATCATCCGCGGCGTCAACGTCTTCCCGTCCCAGATCGAGGCCGGGCTCATGTCGGTCGACTCGGTCCTTCCCCATTACCACATCATCGTGGGCAGGGACGGCGATCTCGATACCCTTGAAATCAAGGTGGAAGTCACCCAAGAGACCTTCAGCGACGACATCAAGACGCTGGAAAGATTGCGCCAGCGCATCAGCCAAGCCGTCCAGCGCATCATCAACATCAGCGCAAAGATCACGCTCGCCGAGCCGCACACGCTGCCGCGCAGCGAAGGCAAGATCAAGCGGGTGACCGACCTCAGGAAGAACGTGTAAGCGACGAAAGGACACGCACAATGAAAATACATCAGATTTCCCTGTTCCTTGAGAACAAGCCCGGTCATCTGAACGCGATCTGCCGCACGCTGGCCGAAGCGAAAATCAACATCGTGACGCTTTCCCTTGCCGACACCCAGCAGTTCGGCATCGTCCGCCTGATCGTCGAGGAGTGGCAGAAGGCCAAAGAGGTCCTCGAAAAGGCCGGCTATGTGGTCAACGTGCGTGAAGTGGTCGCCGCAGCCGTGGCCGACAAGCCGGGCGGCATGGCCGAGGTGCTCGACATCATCGGCAAGGCCGGCGTGAACATCGAATACATGTACGCCTTCGCCTTCCGCCACGGATCGGAAGCGGTGCTGGTCTTCCGTTTCGACAATGCGGACCGCGCCATCGAAGCCCTGAAAGCCTCGGGGCGTGACGTCTTTGACGCCGTCACCCTTTTCAACCAGACAAAATAGGGGCTGGACCCCGCCCCGGTTATCCGGTTATGGCACACACCTTTTCCGATGCGCAGCGCGCCGTTTTGCGTTCCCAGATCCGCAACGAGCTGACCGAGGCCATCGTGTACCGGCATCTCGCGCGGCGCCACCCCGCAGGGTACAACCGCGACCTCCTCGCCCGGATCGCGGCCGACGAACACGGCCACGCGCAACAGCTCGCCGGCCTGCTCGGCGAAGAGGCGCAGCCCCGCCGCTTTAAAGCGGCCCGCTTCATTCTCATTTCGCGGTTCTTGGGCCTGACGTTCGGTCTCAAGCTGATGGAAAAGGGCGAAGGGCGCGCGGGTGACGTCTACCGGGCGTTCGCAGGAGTGTCGCCGGAACTGATCCGGATTGCCGAAGAGGAGGACGCGCATGAGACCGCCCTGCTTTCGCTGCTCGACGATGAGCGCCTGAAATACATGGGCGCGATCGTGCTGGGCCTGAACGACGCGCTGGTGGAGTTGACCGGCGCGCTGGCGGGCTTCACCTTCGCGCTCAACGGCCCGCGCCTGATCGCCATGACCGGCCTCATCACCGGCCTTGCGGCCGCCATGTCCATGGCGGCCTCGGCCTTTTTGTCGGCCCGGACAGACGGCGGGGACGCAAAGGACCGCCATCCCGGCAAGACCGCCTGTTACACGGGCATCGCCTATGTCTGTACCGTCATTGTCCTGATCCTGCCCTACCTGCTGCTGGCGAACGTCAAAGCCGCGCTGGCGGTGATGCTCGCCTCCGCCCTCGGCATCATCGCGCTTTTCAACTTTTACCTCAGCGTGGCCAAAGACGCCCCCTTCCGGAAGAGCTTTCTTGAGATGGCGGGCATTTCCGCGTTCGTCGCCGCCGCCTCTTTCGGCATCGGCTATCTCCTCAATCACACCCTCGGTGGCGCATAGCCGTAATGCGGGCTTTGCCCGCAACCCAATGTCCAATAACCAACATGGAATGTTCAACCGAAGAAGTAAAAGGCCAACTTAACCGCTTGGGTGCGCCGTGACCGGGCAACGGCGCATCCCCGTTTCCTTACCTGAACAAACAGCAGATTGACGAATGATGAGTTCCGAATCACAAAGGGAAGAGGCTTCAATGTGTACGGGCGGCATTTCCTTCGACATTCTGCGGTTTAGTATTCGGCAATCTGCGGTTCAGTTGGGTTATAAGAAGCGCTGAGCTTCCCGCGCAAAAAGCGGTGTCGTGTCGTCCGCCGACGGTTTCAGGTTTCAGGGTTTCAGGTGTCAGGCTGAACGTTCGCCTCCGCCGACAGAGCGGCGGAGCTACAGGGGGGATCGATGCCCTACACTCGACGTACACACTGCACACACCTGAAACCTGGAACCAAACTGCCCTTTCGCCACTTGAACGTTGAATGTTGAGCGTTGAACGTTGAGCGTTCCTGTTTTTTATCACGCGTGCCGGTTCGTAAGGGTGCCTATGGTGTGACGGGCGACGGGAAGAGGCGGGGCAGAATCGAGGCGCAAAGCTCCTCGTCGACGGCGAAAAACGCGAAGCCGGCCAAACGGCGGGCACGGGCGTGACCGACTTGAAGGGCTGTTCCGGCGGCGTCGAGCTGGCTTTCGTCGGCGCCGGTGCCGATCCCGGCCACGAGGGTGGCGGAGGGCGTGTCGAGTGCGGCGGCGCAGGCGTCGAGTGCGGCGGAGAAGGCGGCGTCGCTCTCCGTGTAGATCATGGGGCAGACAAAATCGACGAGGCCTTCGCGCACCCACTCCGGCCAGTCCTGCCCGCGCGTGGAGGCGGCGGCGGGCGAGGGGAAGACGGCGGCTGAAAAACGGATGGCGGGATTGATGGCGCGGACGGCGTCACGGGCTTCACGCACGAAGGCGGTGAGCGTGTCGCGGCGGAACTTCTGGAAGGCGGCGGCGTGGGGACCGCCGGACAGGACGGCGGAAGGCCAGGCGGCGACGGGGGCGCCGAGGCGGGACTCGAAGGCTTTGCGGGTTGCGGGGGCGTAGCAGCCGGTCTCTTCGGGATAGCGCGCATAGTCGAGGTGGATG
>JAQVSS010000062.1 GCA_028700415.1 Kiritimatiellia bacterium | reverse complement strand
CTGACTACGGATAAGGATTTTTTCCATACCGTTCCTTTGCTTGTGACACGACATCCGGGCATCATCGTCGTGTCTCTGCGGCAGCCTAACCGGAAGGCGATCCTCACTCGTTTGGAGTGGTTTCTCGCGTCGGCTACGAGACCACTCGCCGGCGAAACGTACATGCTTCGCGACACCACCTACATTGTTGCTCGAAAGCAAAGGCACTGACGATAGGTTGTTGTGGGCGTGGTTTTCGCAATGTCGGGTTCTCGCCCGGGGGAAGTGCGGCCTCGGCTGGCTCGTCTCGGAATCATTCGCGCAATCCGGCACGAACGCGCTCTACAACACCGATCGCCTGCCCAAAAGCGACTCCTCGAGAGCGGGCCGAAATCCGCTAAACGGTTACAACGTATCGCGAGCGTTTTGCAAGTGTCCAAAGGGTATGAAGTGTCAACGCCAAGCCTTGCCGACGCGTGGCGAGGAGCAGGAAGGTAGGGAACAGTGAAGATTCTGATAACAGGGGGTACTGGTTTTTTAGGCAGGAGTCTGTGTGCGGCGCTGCTGGAGCAAGGGCATGCGGTGACAGTGTTGAGCCGTCAAAGCGCGGATGCGGTAGGGCGGTTATGCGGCGGTCAGGTGAAGCCTTTGTCGGATCTGGCGGCGTGGCGGCGGGAGGAAGTGTTCGACGCGGTGGTTAATCTCGCGGGGGCGCCGGTGTTTGACCGGCATTGGAGCGCGGCGCGCAAAACCTTGCTTTGGGAGAGCCGGGTGGGGTTCACGCAGCGGCTGGTGGCGCGGATGGCTGAGACAGGCGCACCGCCGCAGGTTTTGCTGAGCGCCTCGGCGGTCGGGATTTACGGCGACTGCGGAGAGCGGGCGCTCACGGAAGAGGCGGCACCAGCGGAAGATTTCCTCGGGCGACTTTGCGCGGCCTGGGAGGCTGCGGCCATGGGGTCGGGCCGACTGGGCGTACGGGTTTGTTTGCTGCGCACGGGGCTGGTGCTGCACGCCTCTGGCGGCATGCTGCGGCGGATGCGGTTGCCGTTCCGTTGCGGGTTGGGGGCGCGGCTGGGAGACGGGCGGCAGTGGATGAGCTGGATCGGGCTGGAGGACTGGGTCGGGGTGGCCATGATGCTGCTGGAAGACGGCGGCGCGGCAGGCGCGTATAACCTGACGGCGCCGCAGCCGGTGACCAACGCCGAGTTCACGGCGGCGCTGGCGCAGGCTGTGCACCGTCCGGCTTTGGCAAGCGCGCCAGCTTGGCTTTTGCGCGGATTGTTGGGCGAGCGGGCTTCCATGCTGCTGGGCAGTCAGCGCGCGCTGCCGCAAAAGGCGCTGATGTCAGGCTACCGTTTCAAAAAGGCAAAGCTGGCATTCTGAAGCCTTACAGGTTTTCGCCTTTGGGTTTGTCGTCAGGCTTAAGTTCGGTGACGGGGGTGAGGGTGAAGTTGCGCCAGCGGGCGAGGGTGCGGTAGGTGGCGAGACCTAGGGGGGTGGTCTTGTCGATGTCGCTGCCGGAGCGCAGGCTGAAGCGCGAGGCGTCCTCGAACTCGACGCGGGCAGTGTAGAGATTCTCGTCGAGGAATACTTGGAGTACGCCAGGGGTGACGCGTACGCGCAGGGTGTACCAGCGCTCGTTTTCGAGGTTGAGCCCTTCGGACCACGGGTTCTCGGCGGCGTCCATGTAGTCGATGGAAGATATGCCGCAGAGGCCGCCGCCCCAGCCTCCGATGATCACAGTGCAGTAGTTCTTTTCAATGGGTATGGTGAGGGCCGCGAAGAAGTCCGAGCCTTTGACGCGCACGGCCTGCAGCGAGAGTTCGTAGTTCATGCGTGGCGGCTCGTTGGTGTAGGCGATGCCGGTCATGGGATTGCCGGGGCCGCATTCGACGGAACCGTCGGCAAGCACGGTCACCGTGCCGCTGCCGAACATATCGGCCACCCGCCAGCCGGTCAGGTCTTTGCCGTTGAAGAGGCGCACGGGGTCGGCGCGGAGGGACAAGGCGGTTGCCAGAAAAATATATGCTGCTGTGTGTTTCATGCTCTGAGTATAGTGCAGGTAGTTCTACGATGGCAAGGACGAGCTGGAGGCGCGTTGCCGTAAGGCTGCGGTTATGGTAAAGTGACCACGTTTCGCAACGCATGAAGCGTTTGGCGTGTCGTATGGGGGGCGGGTTACATGTGCAGGGGGAGTATTATGCGTGGGCTGATGGGCTGCCTGGTTTTCGTGGGCCTGAATTGGCTGTGCTTGCGGGCGGAAGCCGGGCTGCCGGATAAACGGGAGTTGCAGGACCTTGATGAAATAATTTTTGTCAAACGGTACACATACGACGCCAATCATTACTACACGGAATTCATAAACAGCACATGGAAACCGGGCGGCAATATCTGTGTGCTGAATCTTAAAACCGGCGCGGTGCGAGAGCTGCTGCCGCAGATGGCGGGCGGCGTCTTCGGTCGGTTCGATCTTTCGTTTGACGCGCGGCGCGTGGTTTTCGACTGGAAGCCCGGGCCGCAGGATGGCTGCCGCATTTTCGAGGTCAACATCGATGGCACGGGATTGCGGCAGTTGACGTTTCCGCAGGCGGACGAGGCAGAACTTTCGTCGGCTTACCGCAAGCGCCCGGCGTATCATCATGGAACCGACGATATGCACCCGTGTTATCTGCCGGACGGCGGGATCGCTTTTGTCTCCACCCGTTGCCAGTACGGCATTCTGTGCGATCCGGTCGATGATTTCACCACAACGGTGATGTTCCGCATGGATGGCGATGGCCGTAACATGCGGCAGCTTTCCAACAGTTCGGTCAGCGAGGCTTGCCCGGTGATGCTGGAGGACGGGCGGCTGATGTACACCCGCTGGGAGTATGTCGACAAGGGCGCGGTGGCGGTGAAGTGTCTGTGGGCGATGCGTCCGGACGGCACGGCCTCGCAGGAGATTTACGGCAACGACATAGCGGTGCCGACAACCATGCTTTACGGCAGGCCGATTCCGGGCATGACGGACGCCTTCGTGTTTCTCGGTACTCCGCACTACCCGCAGAACGGGTTCGGCACGGTGGTCAGGCTAGACATGTCTAAGCCGATACGCACGGATTTGCCCATGACCTATATCACGCCTGACGTGGATATTCAGACCGAGGGTGGATTTCATTTTGGGGACGGCGAGGGCGGGTGGCGGCTTGATCCGGACGGCAAGGGGCGGCTCTTCAAAGACCCTTATCCGTTGTCCGCGTCGCTATTTTTGGTTTCGCACAAGCCTGCTGGCGAGACATGGCAGTCACCGGCTGGGTATGGCCTCTATCTGCTGGACGAGCAGGGAGGGGTATCCGAGATCTACCGCGACCCTGCGATATCCTGTTTCATGCCTTATCCGTTGCGGGCGCGCCGCGTGCCGCCGGTTGTGCATTCGCCTGCGGACAGGGCTTTGGCTGCGGCGGGGGAGGCGGTCTGTCTGGTGCAGGATGTCTATCACGGGCTCGCGGGTGTGCCGCGCGGCGCGGTCAGGTGGCTGCGCGTGCTGGAACAAGTTCCCCGGCCATGGGCGGCGCAGATGCCGGACAACAGCGACGAGTATGACCAGCAACATATAGTGATCAGCAAGGACACGCATCTGGGGCTCAAGGTGCAATGGGGTGTCGTGCCGGTTGATCCAGACGGGTCGGCGCATTTCAAGGTGCCGGCCGGACGCAATATCTTTTTGCAGGCGCTTGATGCCGACTATCTGATGCTGCAGACGGAGCGGACGTATGTGAACTACATGCCGGGCGAGGCGCGTTCCTGCATCGGCTGCCATGAAACGCCGCAAAGCGCGGCGGATTACCATCGCAAGTGCAGGTGGCGCAGGGCTCGTCCGAGTGCGTTCGGGCGGGTGCCGGATGTGCCTGGGCCGCAGCCCAACGAAGAGCGAGGTCAACGTCCGCTGGACTACATGGCGGACGTTCAGCCGCTGTTTGACCGTCACTGCATATCCTGTCACGGCGAGAGCGCGGGGGAGCCGGGGAGGCTTGATCTGCGCGGTAAGTTGACGCGCAAGTTCTGCGTCTCGTATGAGGCACTGCTCCCGGACCGACGCAAAGTTGTTTATGACCGTGGTTTGCTAGGAACGGTTATCGGCGAGAATCATCCCAAGACCGGTAATGTCGCTTATCTGCCGCCGAACACGCTGGGGGCGCGCACCAGTGTTTTGGCGGCGATGCTGGGGCGTGGCAAGATTGTGCTGGCGGATACGGCCAAGCAGGCGCGGGCGGCCAGTCTGGCGAAGTCGCATGCCGCATCGGTGGCGCGTGTGACGTCAGAGGAGTTTTTGCGGCTGGCCAACTGGATCGACACCAACTGTCAGTATTACGGTTCTTATTGGGGGAGGCGCGACCTGAAGCATCAGGATTCGCCGATTTTCCGTCCGTCCCCGACTTTCGAGCAGGCGATCAGCCGCGAGTTTCCGTTTTGATGGGGTGGCGCTTGCAAGGTTTTTGCATGCGCTGCAGGGTTTAGTGTATGATAGTGAGAAACGGTAAAGTTTATAGGTAAGGTGTATATGGCGTTTGACAGTGGCAGTGTTAGTTTTCGTCTGTTCTACTTACAGAAAGAATACGATTCGGGTCTGATCGGTGAGTTTGCGCGCAACGTGGCACCGCCGATCAGTTCTTTGGGACGCGAGCCTATCTCGGGATGGGTGGGTTGGCGGCATCTTTTTGATCGGGAGTTGACTGATGAGCGGTGTGTGCTAGGGCCTTACATCCACGCGCAACTGCTGCGCGCCGAGAAAAAGGTGCCGGCCTCGCTCTTGCGGGCGCATGTCTGCATGGAAGAAGAGGTTGAACTGCGCGCTCGGGGGGTGGAATTTCTGAGCCGGACGGCCAAGGCCGAGATCAGGCAGCGTGTTGTAGAAGCGCTGCAGCCGAACATGCCGCCCACGCTTAACAGCATTCCCGTGGTGGTGGATTTCCGCAACAACCTGCTGTTGGCTGGGGCGCTTTCTGACAAACAGGTCGATGCCTTGGTGGCGGCTTTCCGCGAGACCGCTGGCGCAGTGCCGATATTGCTGACACCTGAGACCGCCGCGATACGGCGCAAAGGGCTTAACGCCAATGATCTAGTTCCGACAAGTTTTTCGCCGGACACGGCGCTGGAAAGACCTCATGAAAGCACTTTGGGCATGGATTTCTTGACCTGGCTCTGGTTCGTCTGGGAAAAGGATGGCGGGGTTTACCATCTGCCGGACGGGCGTGAATTCGGAATTATGCTGGAGGGGCCGTTGACGTTCTTTCGCGAGGGTCAGGGTGCGCACGAGGCGGTGCTGCGCAAAGGCATGCCGCTCAACAGCCGCGAGGGGGGCACGGCGCTTTACTGCGGCAAGAAGCTCAAGCGGGCAAAGTTGAGCATAGCGCTAAAAGACGAGATTTACACGGCCACGCTGGATGTCGATTTCGCGGTGCGCTCTCTGAAGCTGCCCAAGGGCGAGCAGATTGATCCGGCCGGGCGGTTTCAGGAGCGCATGCTTTTTGTCGAAACTTTCTGGACGGCGCTGCTTGAGCTGTACGACCGTTTTCTGGATGTGCGGGGCAGCCGTAAAGAATGGGAGGCAACGTTGTCCGAGATGCGCGATTGGATCACGCGTGTCGGTAAACACGCTTTGCCGGAAATGGTGGATCAGGCTTGATGATGGCGTACGCTGCGCGGTGAAAGCTTAAAACTCTTTGGAACGCGACGATATTTTTGTATAGTAATGAAAAATTTTCAGTGAAAAGGATTTTTATGGTACGGGTAAAAGTTGTCGGAGCTTCGGGATTCGGTGGTGTGGGGATTATTGAACTGGTGTCGCAGCATCCTGATGCCGAATTGACCGCTCTGGTTGAGATGGAGGACATCGGAACGCCGATATCCAAGCTGTATCCGCATCTTGCGGGTTTCTGCGACATGCCGTTGGTGGCGGCGGACGATCCTGCTGCACAGGCACCTGCTGATGTGGTTTTTTTCGCCACGCCGGACCGGGTGGGCATGAAGCTGGCGCACGGCGAATTAGACAAAGGCGCCAAGGTGGTCGATTACAGCGGTGACTTCCGGTTCACAACGGCCGAGGCGTATGCCGATTATGCCACGCGTATCGGCAAGCCGGCAGAACACGCCGCACCGGACCTGCTGGGCAAGAACGCCTATGGTCTGGCCGAACTGCACCGCGAAGAGATCAGCAAGGCGGATGTGGTTGGTAACCCCGGCTGTTTCGCCTGTAGTTGCATTTTGGGACTGGCCCCTGCCGCCAAGCAGCGTCTGGTCAAGCCGTACAGCATTATCTGCGACTGCAAGACCGGCGTGTCGGGGGCGGGCAAGAAGGCGAACGCGGCTTTCCATTATCCAGCCCGGTACGAGCAGATGAACGCTTATAAACTCGCTGGTCACCAGCATGTCTGCGAGATCGAGCATGAGCTCAGCATGCAGGCGGGGACTGATTTCAAAGTGACCTTTACTGGGCAGGTGGTGCCGGTCTGCCGTGGCATACTTTCGACGCTTTACGGGGATCTCGAAGCTGCGGCCACCGAGCAGGAAATGTTGGACGTTTACCGCGAATTCTACAAGGACAGCCCGTTCGTGCGCGTTTACGGCAGCACGGCGGCGATCGGCACCATGAACGTGCGCGGCACGAACTACTGCAATCTGGTCGTCAGTGTGGATCAGCGGCTTAACCGTTTGCGCGTTGTTTCGCATATTGACAATCTTGTCAAAGGCCAGGCCGGCTCGGCCTTGCAAAATATGAACCTGATGTTCGGCCTGCCGGAAAACGCGGGTCTTAACCGTCCAGGGAACTACCCATGAGCGCTAAAAAAAAGTCGGCCAGCAAAAACAAACACAAGTCGGTCGAACGTGCTAGGACGGCCCCTGCGGCGGCACCGCGTGCGCACCGGCCGGGACTGGGGCGCGGTCTTGGAGCGCTGATCGGCAGCCCGAAGCCCGTTGCCGCGTCGGAGACGGCTGCGGTGCCCCCTAAACAGCATCCGGACATGACGGCATCTATGTCTGTGAGCGTGCCAGACCCCAAAACAACGGTGGACGCGGCGCACACGGTTTTCGACGTGCCTGTGGCCGAGATATCCCGATCACCTTGGCAGCCGCGCCAGTCTTTTGACGAGGACGCACTGCGCGAGCTGGCGGACTCGATCAAGGCCAACGGAGTGATACAGCCGCTGGTTTGCCGTAAGAACGCATCTGGGCGTTATGAGCTGATCGCGGGCGAGCGGCGTCTGCGCGCGGCCATGGAAGCAGGCGTGGCCAAAGTGCCGGTGGTGCTGGTGGATGCGGAGGATCGGCGCGCGGCGGAGATGGCTATCATCGAGAACATCCAGCGTGAGGACCTCAACGTTATAGAGGAGGCCGAAGGGTATCACACCCTGGCAGAGAGCTTCAACCTAACGCAGCAAGAGGTGGCCGACCGCGTCGGCAAGGCCCGAGCCAGCGTGGCCAACGCCCTGCGTCTGCTTGATCTGCCCGACGAGGTAAAGCAGCTTGTAGGCAGCGGACTATTATCGACGGGTCACGCCAAGGTCTTGCTGGGTTTGACGGACGTGACCGAGCAGACTCTGCTGGGACGCAAATGCGTGACGGAAGATTTGACGGTTCGTTCGTTGGAAAAGGTGATACGCAGGCGCAAGGCTGCTGCTGCGGGCGATGACACGCATCGCTCAGGCAAGCCTGACCTGCCGGAGAGCTACGTGCGCGATCTATGCGACCGCCTGCACAAGCATTTCGGAACGGCCATCAGGCTATCGTCCGGGGTCATGCATGCCAACGGCAAGCATACCAAAGGGGTGCTTGAGATCGATTTTTACGACAACGATGATCTTGACCGTGTGCTGAACCTGCTCGGCATCAAGCTGGATTGATTAGCGGCAGGGCCCGGTTTTTTGACAGGATTGATAAGATTGACTTGATTGACAAACTTATAAATCAATCCTGCAAAGCATGTCAATCATGTCCGAAGATCTGTGAGACAATGTTGTTTATTAAGGCATCAATCCTGTCCATCGTGCTGGCGGCCGCACTGCTGTCCGGGTGCGGGGACAAGCCTGCGGCAGGGGCTGGCGCGGCGCGGCAACCGGCTTTAACTTTTACGGCCACCCAAGGCACCAATGCCTTTGATCTGGTGGCGGCACTGGTTGCAGAGCATACGCCGCGCGACGCGGGCACACCCGGCGCGGAGAGTGCCGCACGATGGATTACGGGGCGATTAAAGGAGCGCGGCCTCGCGGCGCGGATCGACACCTTCACCGATCCCACGCCGCGCGGCCCGAAACAATTTCACAATGTTCTGGCCGAGATACCTGGCGAGGGCGACGAGTGGGTGATCTTGATGTCGCATTTCGACACCATGAGCGGTATCGGCGGCGGGTTCCAGGGCGCCAACGACAGCGGGTCTTCCACCGGATTATTGATCGAGTTGGCGGCTGCGTTGCAGGCAACGGGTCCGCACCGCCACAATATCCTCTGCGCGTTCATGGACGGCGAAGAGTGCATGGTGGCCTACGGCGCACGCGACGGGTTCCACGGCAGCAAGCACTTGGCGCGTCAGCAAAAACAGACGGGGGCCAAGATCAGCGCCGTGATCTTAATGGACATGGTGGGAGACCGCGACCTGAAGCTGACAGTACCGCGCAACAGCACAGGAGCTTTGCGGCTACTGGCGCTGGAGGCGGCTGAGGCTACGGGTGACCGCTCCAAGATCGGGCTTTTTGACGGGCTCATCTATGACGACCATCAGGCGTTTCTGGAATTGGGCTATCCGGCGGTCAACCTGATTGATTTCGAGTTTGGCAGCCGTCCGGGACGTAACGACTATTGGCACACGCCGGAGGACACGTTCGACAAAATCTGCGTTGACAGCCTGCTGGTCACCGGTCGGATCGTCATGGAGATGCTGAACCGCCTGATGGCCAAATAGTATAATTCTAGCAAGCCCGCTTTATTCCACGGTCACGCTCTTGGCGAGGTTGCGGGGCTGGTCGATTTCGCAGCCTCGCAGACGCGCCACGTGATAGGCGAAGAGCTGAAGAGCTGCGGCCGTTATAACCGGTGCGGTGTAGGCACTGGTGCGCGGCAGACGGATCACGTCAGTAGAGACCTGTTCAGCCTCATGGTCGCCTTCGGTCAGAATGCCGATCACCGGAGCGCTGCGCGCGATGCACTCCTGGGCATTACCGAGGGTCTTCTCTTTGCCTGGGATGTCGTTTAGCAGGGCGATCACGGGCAATTTTTTATCCAGCAGGGCGATTGGCCCGTGTTTAAGTTCGGCGGCCTGATAACCTTCGGCGTGGATATAGCTGATCTCTTTGAGCTTCAGTGCGCCTTCCAGTGCGGTGGGGTAGAGGATGCCGCGTCCTATGAAGAAAGCGTTGTTGCAACCCGCGTATTTTTCCGCGATAGACGCGATGCGCTCGTTTTCCTCCAGAACCCGTCCGATCATTTCAGGGATGCGGTTGATCTCCTCGCATAAAGAAAGTCCGGCCTCGCGCGACAGCCGCCGGGATCGCCCTAGCTTGAGAGCCATCATCAGCAGAACTGTAACCTGAGCTGTGAAAGCTTTGGTCGAGGCCACTCCGATCTCCGGGCCTGCGTGCAGGTAGACTCCGCGACCGGTCTCGCGGGCGATTGTGGAGCCGACGACATTGCACAAGCCTGCCACTAGGGCACCCTTCTGCATACCTTCGCGCACAGCGGCCAGGGTGTCGGCGGTCTCGCCGGACTGGCTGATGGCCACTACTAGGTCGTCCGCGCCGAGGATGGGGTTGCAGTAACGGAATTCGGCTGCCTGCTCGGGATCGGTCGGCAGGTCGGCGAGTCCCTCGAAAAGATATTTACCCACCATGCCGGCATGCAAGGAGGTGCCGCAGGCTACGATCACGAGGCGTCGAATCGCGGCCAACTCGCGTGCGGTAAGGTTTAGGCCGGAAAGGATTGCTGTGCCCAAGGCCATGTCCAGACGCCCGCGGATGGTGTTCTGCAAGGCGGCGGGTTGCTCAAAGATTTCCTTCAGCATGAAGTGTGCGAAGCCGCCCTTCTCAGCCGCATCGACCTCCCACTCGACCTTTGAGACGGCTCGGTCTACCGCTGCGTTTTCTAGGGTGTAAACCTGCGGACCATTTTCCGTAATCAACGCGACATCGCCGTCCTGCAGATAGACCACTTGGCGTGTGTGCGCGACAATCGCCGAGACATCACTGGCGATGATGGTTTCGGATTCGCCGATGCCTACGACCAGAGGGCTGCCGCGCCGCGCCACGACGATCTGTCCCGGGTGACGCGCGGAAATCACGGCGATCCCGTAAGTGCCTTGCACACGCTTAAGTGCCAGCGAGACCGCCGCCAGCAGGTCGCCCTCGTCGAACGTGCTGATAAGGTGCGCCAGCGCCTCGGTGTCGGTCTGCGAGGTGAAAATACAGCCGTGCGACTCCAATTGGCGCCGCAAGTCCGCGAAATTTTCGATAATGCCATTGTGCACCAATGCCAAGTCGCCATTGTCGGCAGTGTGCGGATGGGCGTTGGCTTCTGTCGGCAAACCGTGTGTTGCCCAGCGTGTGTGGGCGATACCGATGCAGGAGTGCTCACGCACGTCTGAAGCTACACTTTCCTTGAGTCGTTGTTCAAGCGCGGCGACCTTGCCGGTCTGTTTGACCAGAGTGATTTTGTCGTCTGACAGCAACGCTAATCCGGCTGAGTCATAGCCCCGGTATTCCAGGCGGCGCAGTCCGCTGATGAGAATATCAGTCGCGTTGCGCTTGCCGATATAACCGACTATTCCGCACATGGGGCTTCTCCTGTTTTTACTATGGCGGGCAGCACCCGCGCTTCAATTCCGGAACCACGAATAGACAATAATGAACACGAATTTATGATTTGCGGCATATGGTTAGATCAGTTCGCATTTGCCGCCGGCGCAGGCAACGGTTTGTGTGACGGTTGTGTTATCCTGGTGTTCGATCAACTTGGTATAATCCACCGGAAGGTAGGTGCGCGTCAAGTCTTCCCACTGCTTGCAGGCATTGACGCGTTTGAGGCAGCGGGTCATTTTGAGAATATCGCCACCGAAGTAATTGTTGGCGAACTTGTGGGCGCGACGCACCCAGTCGCGTTTTGCTTTGCGGACATTCTCGATGGCTTCGAACACACGCTTAGGATAGTTCTTATCCGTTTCGGTTTCAAGGTTTTCGCCGCGTCCGAGGGCGCAGTCGCAGGCGGCCCAGAGGTTGTCGTCAAAGGCGTGCAGGCCGTCGACGATCAAGCCGGAAGCCAGCAGCGCCCCGACGCCGTACGTCTCGACGATTTCCGAGGCGGTGAGCACTTCGCAGAAAGGCGCCTGGGGATAATCCAGGTCGCCGCCGTCAGGCAGCAACGACACGCCCGCGAAGGCGTGGCGGTGTTCAAAGATAAACGACTCAACGTGCTCCCACTCGCCGTCCTTGACAGAGATAGTATTGGAGACGTTATGGCTGAGCCACGGCTGGGCGCAAAGTTCGGGACGTTTACCCGTGTCGATCCAGTTCTCCTTGGTGAGTTTGACCTTGCGCAACAGTTCCATGGCATCCACGTCGCGCTTGGTCAGCGAGTCGGGGCTGGCCTCCATGCAGAAGGTCAGCACGACATCGGTGCCATTGGGGTTCCAGACTGATTTTTCTACGGCCATGGGGTTTTGGGCCTTGAAGAAATCCACCAGCAACTCATCCTCATTGGCCTGGGCGCGGCGGAAGTAGCGTTTGGCGTGGTGGGGGTGGATGCCGGATGATGTGCCGAGGATGCTGCTGGTGGTGCCGGCCGGTTTCACACAGGTAGCGCGTGCGCAGGTATTGATGCCGATGCGTGCGGCGACCTCGGCGTTGACCTGGAGGATGTAGCGTGCCATTTCGCGCTGCAGCTCTGGGTCGAAAGCCACGGACGGATGTTCCATCATGCCGGTCATGGATATGCCTAGCAAGGCCTCGCGCCGTGCGATACGGGTGCTGATTTCTCCGAGATAGCCGAAATCGGTATAGTCAGCTTGCAGGGTACCTAAGATGGCGGCAGCCTGACAGGCCTCGCGGAATTTTTCGGCATTGTCAACTTCCCGCATATTGATCTCGCAAAGGTTGCAGAAAGCGAAGCCAGAATCGCCATCGATTTGCGGATAAAGGCCGATTTCCCCGCACGGGTTGAAAGTCATGTCAAGGTGGTCGGTCCAGACGAAGCCAGGCTCGCCGAACTCCTTGACGGATTTCATGAGTTTAGAGAACTGCTCGCGGGTGGTCTGGTTGCGTAGCAGAACGGCAGAATTATTCGAACGGGCACGCTGCGGGTTATCGGTGAACCAGTTGCCGGTCTTGGCGGTGGCCATCAATTCGTCGTCAGGAGAAAAGAGGCAGATGGTGGCGCTTCGCCTTACGCCGCCTGAGAGCACTGCGTCCGAGGCATGCATCAGGATGTCGTAGGCGTCGACCGAACGCATGCTTGTATGACCACCTTCTGCGACACGCTTGTCGAGCAGTGCGCGGATCATCTCTAGGCTGCGGCGCAGTGGTTCCGGTCCTGGGGCACGGCCCATTCCGGAGGAGATGGGGCGGCCTTTGGGCCTGATTTGAGAATAGTCGAACTGGACGGACTGGCCGGCAAACTCTGGGAAGGGGCGGTTCGCTACGAAGTATGATGACAACAGGGCTCCCAGCGCATCGGCCCAGCCCTCGATTGTGTCGGGTATCACGAAAGTGGCGTAACTGCAGCCGGGCTTGGCGATGCCGGGCAGCTTCGCGATATGGTGGTGCTGCACCGAGAAGCCCACTCCGCAGCCGCAAAGCAGCAGCCACAGCGCCTCTTGGAAAAAGCGAGGACGGTCGCAGTAGGAGGTGGTGCAGTTATAAATGCGCGCGTTTTTGCGCAGGATCGGGTCACCGCCGAACTGCATGGCGCGCTGGCTGCCTAGCACCATGCGGCGCTTGATGGCCTGCTCGCAAACTTGCAGGAGATCCTCGATTTCAAGACCTTTGGCGGCAAAATGCCGTCGGTGCATGTCGATTACCCGCTCGACGGCCTCGTCAAAAGTTTCGCGCCGCAGCTTTTCAGGTATGTAGCGGCTGTATTTGGATGTGAAGACATAGTTTTGCAAAGATTCGATGCTCATTGAATTTACCGGGGGATAAAACTAACTGATGAAAAAAACGAAAAAAGCTAACCCACTCTGGCTAAGCGGTTTCTATATATAGTAGTTGCGCTGGCATAAGTCCACTACATTTTGTGGTTTTTTCTAAGTCATTGAGGCGCAAGGTAATCGGACGGCTGTTTTTTGGGCTTTAGTTATGGGGCTACCGCGGATATGATGGGCGCATGACGGTTGAGAGGGTAGAGTTGGGGTTAGGAGCGACGGTGCGGTGCGCGGTCAGGGGGCGGCTGGCGCCCAGTCCCACGGGAGCATTGCATCTAGGCAACGCACGTTCTTTCGTGCTGGCGTGGCTCAGTGTGCGCAGCCGTGGCGGTACGCTGGTGATGCGTATGGAGGATCTTGACCATCCTAAAAACAAGGCTGGTGCGGCAGAAGCGGCATTGGAGGATCTGCGCTGGCTGGGTTTTGATTGGGACGAGGGGCCGGATGTGGGTGGACCGCACATGCCCTATACTCAAAGCGAGCGCAAGGGGCTTTACGTCCGTGCGCTGGAACGGCTGCGGGAGTCGGGATCGGTTTACCCCTGTGTCTGCACACGGCGTGATGTAGAGGCCGGTCAGTCGGCTCCGCATGAAGGTGACGTGCTGTTTTATCCCGGTGTCTGCCGGGGTCGCTTTGCTGATTACGCGGCAGCGTGCGGCGTGTTGCCAGAGGGGCGGCTGCCAGCCTGGCGTTTCCGGGTGGAAGAGAGGGCAGCGATTAGTTTCGATGACGGTTTTTGTGGCAGGCAGACGCAGGATGTGTCGGCATCCAGCGGAGATTTCGTGCTGGCGCGTGATCCGCAGGGAGCCGGTTACATGCTGGCGGTGGTGGTGGATGACGCTGCGATGGGTATTACGGAGGTGTTGCGCGGAGACGACCTTTTGCAGGCCACGCCGCGCCAAATGCTCCTATATCGCGCACTGGGTCTTGCCCCGCCAGCGTTCACGCATGTACCGCTGGTAGTCAGCGAGGACGGGCGGCGTCTGGCCAAGCGCCACGGCGACACCCGCATCTCGACCTTGCGCAAGGCAGGTGTGTCGCCGCAACGTGTGATCGGGCTGCTGGCTTGGTGGTGTGGCTGGGGGGAACGCGGGGAGGAATTGAGCTTGCGCGACTTGCTGGCGCGTTACGATCTGGGCAGTTTGCGGCGCGAACCTGCTGTTTTAGATGATGTGGTGAGGGATATGATGGGTATAGCTAGGTGAGAAGACGAGATGTCATAAAACTGTCGTTTGCGGGCATGGGTTATTTATGCGCAGGCTGCGGACGGCGACGGGCAAAAGAGAAAGTCAAGACAGCCACTCCTGCGAGCCCGCCACCGCATCCGCCGCCGCCGCCGCCACCGGTGTGGGCTGGCCTCGTTTTTCCCACGGAGCAGCAGGGGCTGCTTGAGCCGGGGCGTGAAGACGTGTTCCAGCCTACAGCCGCCGGGACGCGCAAATCGGCCTTGTACGGTTCTGTGCGCACTGCCAACCGTGGCGGGCGGCTGATGGCGTCCTTCCATGAAGGCATCGACATCGCGCCTGTGCGGCGTGACCGTCAGGGGCGTCCGCTCGACGAGGTGCTGGCCGTGGCAGAGGGCAAGGTGGCGTATGTTAATAAAGTGGCGGGCAACTCCACGTACGGGAAATATGTGGTGGTTGAGCATGACGACCCGATGGGGGTGGTCTACACGCTTTACGCGCATCTAGCGGACACTGCGGTTATGCGCGGCGACGCGGTCACGCCGGGCCACGTGCTTGGGCTGATGGGCAACACAGCCACGTATTCGATCCCCATGAGCCGTGCTCACCTGCATTTCGAGGTCGGCGTTATGCTCAACAGCCGTTTTGACCGGTGGTATGACGGTCAGAAGCTGAAGCCGTCCCACGGCTTGTGCCACGGATGGAACCTTCTGGGGGTTGATCCGCTGGATTTTATCGATAGGCAGCGTACGGACAAGCGCTTGAAGTTCGATGATGTGCTTGCCGCCACGGCCGTGGCTTTCGAATTGGTCATCAAAGCCGAGAGCATGCCAGACTACTTCAGGCGCTACACGTCAAGGTGGCGCGGCGAACCGTTCAAAGGCGGATCTTTGACCGTTGGGTTTTCCGAAAACGGTGTGCCGCTGTGGGGACGAGTGGCGGAGGAGGCAGAGGCCGCGTTGATTATAAAGGGACGTGCCGCAGTTGTGGCTGCCGAAAAAGAGGTGTTGGGGCGCAACGGTGCGCGGCTGGTGCTGCCCAGCGGCACGGACTGGAGCGTGGGCGCGTCCGGCGCAAAGCGCGTGGAGCTATTGCTATATTAAAAAAACACGAGAATGTTTGAAGAAAGCATAATTAGAGATATCGATGGGCAAAGTAAACCAGCCCTTGAGAGGGTACATGCGCCGGGGGGCGCGGTTACTTTGTCAATTGACGGGCGCAAAAATATTTTCATTTTTTTTAATGTGGCGGTTGACACGGGGTGGGTGTTCTGATACATTCCATCTCCGCGCCGCAAACAGGGCCAACGCCCCGCAGCGACGCCTGATCTTTGAAAACCGGAGCTCGAGCGCGGAACCGAAGGGCCACGGCCCGGAGGGGACGCGGGAAGATGATAAGAAGCTTGTGTCAGCGGGATTGAATTCGAAAAAGAGCGGCCGGCGCGGCTTAGGCCGGGCCGGACGCGATGAAGTTTTTTTCTTGAGAGTTTGATTCTGGCTCAGAACGAACGCTGGCAGCGTGGATTAGGCATGCAAGTCGAACGGGATCCGGAAGGTAGCAATACCGGCCGGTGAGAGTGGCGGAAGGGCGAGGAACGCATGGGCAACCTGTCCCGAGGGCGGGGATAACGCCGCGAAAGCGGCGCTAATACCGGATGTGGCGTACGGACCGCATGGTCTGTCCGCCAAAGGCGGGGACTCCGCGAAAGCGGGGCCCGCCCCCTGGGGAGGGGCCCGTGTGCCATCAGCTTGTTGGCGGGGTTACGGCCCACCAAGGCTTACGGCTAGCTGGTCTGAGAGGACGACCAGCCGCACTGGGACTGAGACACTGCCCAGACTCCTACGGGAGGCTGCAGTCGAGGATCATTCGCAATGGGGGAAACCCTGACGATGCGACGCTGCGTGGAGGATGAAGGCCCTCGGGTCGTAAACTCCTGTCATGGGGGGCGAGGCGGAGGCGGTCAACAGCCGCCCGAGTTGACGGTACCCCAAGAGGAAGCCACGGCTAACTCTGTGCCAGCAGCCGCGGTAATACAGAGGTGGCGAGCGTTGTTCGGATTTACTGGGCGTAAAGGGCGCGTAGGCGGCCGGACGTGTCGGGTGTGAAATCCATGGGCTTAACCCATGAAGTGCGCCCGAAACTGTCCGGCTCGAGTGCGGGAGGGGAGATCGGAATGCATGGTGTAGCGGTGAAATGCGTTGATATCATGCAGAACACCGGTGGCGAAGGCGGATCTCTGGAACGCAACTGACGCTGAGGCGCGAAAGCAGGGGGAGCAAACAGGATTAGATACCCTGGTAGTCCCTGCCTTAAACGGTGCACACTTGGGGCGGGGGGATTTCACCCCCCCCGTCCCGTAGCTAACGCGTTAAGTGTGCCGCCTGGGGAGTACGGCCGCAAGGCTAAAACTCAAAGAAATTGACGGGGGCCCGCACAAGCAGAGGAGCATGTGGCTTAATTCGATGCAACGCGAAGAACCTTACCCGGGTTTGACATGCAGCTGCACGTCCTATGAAAGTAGGATTCCTTCGAGGGTGCTGCACAGGTGCTGCATGGCTGTCGTCAGTTCGTGCCGTGAGGTGTTTGGTTAAGTCCAGCAACGAACGCAACCCCTGTGTCCAGTTGCCATCAGGTAACGCTGGGGACTCTGGACAGACTGCCCGTTCACGCGGGAGGAAGGTGGGGATGACGTCAAGTCAGTATGGCCCTTACATCCGGGGCTGCACACGTGCTACAATGGCCGGTACAAAGGGAAGCGATGCCGCGAGGCGCAGCCAATCCCCAAAACCGGCCCCAGTTCGGATCGGGGTCTGCAACCCGACCCCGTGAAGCCGGATTTGCTAGTAACGGCGCATCAGCTACGGCGCCGTGAATACGTTCCCGGGCCTTGTACACACCGCCCGTCACATCATGAAAGCCGTCTGCACCCGAAGTCGGCGCGCCTACCCGCAAGGGAAGCAGCCGCCTAAGGTGTGGGTGGTGATTGGGATGAAGTCGTAACAAGGTAACCGTTGGGGAACCAGCGGTTGGATCACCTCCTTTCTAAGGAGCAGCTCCGCGCGGCGTTAAGCCGGGCGGAGCGAAGGTGAAAACCCGCAGGCACGGCTAAAGGATTCTTCCCGCGCCCCTTCCGGGCCGCCGACCAAAGGCGGCCTTCTATTGCGCTCGAGCGCTAACGGTTTTCCCGCTTCGGCGGGATTGTTCTTTGACAACTGCACAGTTTGGGAAAAGACGGGAAAAGCAACGTAAACGAGACTCAGCCGGCAGCCTTCGGGCTCCGGCCAAGCGTAT
>JAQVSS010000357.1 GCA_028700415.1 Kiritimatiellia bacterium | reverse complement strand
GCTCTCCACCGCTGTTGACCACAAAAACCGCCAGCCTCCCGCGGTCATCTCGCCACACGGTTCCCATCACCACCGGCAGACGCGCCGCATGCGGTTGGTTCCGGTGCCATATGTGCGTCACCTCCGTAACGACGTTCAGCGGGCGGACCTCATCGACCAACTGGCCATAGACCAGAAAGTCTTTCGCTGCGCGGCGGTAGCGGCAGAGCGCGAGTTGGAAACGCTGTTTCTCACGGTGCGCATCGTTCAATATCCACGAGCGGTTCCACCCCAACTGACACCCCCACAGAAAATCGCGCGCCTGCGCCGCGCAAAAGGCGTCCAGCTTATCCTGCTCCGCCTGCGGGCTGGTGAAATAAATGGTATACCCCGAATAGACGGAGGGCAGAAGAGGCACATCCTCTTGATGGCGCGGGTTCCACGCGAGATAGGCGTCGATGGTGTCCATATAAGGCTCCGCCGTGTTTTCGGTGGTCAACGCGACCCCCAGCCGCGCGGCTTCACTTTTAATAGGTGTCAGCATCGTGCGGTAGCCGTCTGTCCAGTAGCGCCCGCCACCCAGCGGGTGCCCGTGCGATGCATCGTAGCACGCCGCAGGCGCTGACGCGCCGATCTGATCGAGGTAGATGGCGTTCACGCCGCACTCGGTTATCAGGCGGTGACAGATCTCCCGCACCTTGTCCTGCCACAGCCGCGTGGCCGGACACATCGGCACCAAGTTTCGGCTGTTCTTCCCGTAATGCTCCACATAGTTCGTCCCAGTCAGTTGCTTACACGCCGCCGTATAGGCGCCGGCGAAACTCGGAATGTCCTGATCCCACAACCGCGCGTTAATGTAGGGCATCACCACTTGGCCGTCACCCGCCATGGCACGCGCCGCCTCAGCCACTCCATCCTTTGTCGGAAAATACTCGGGATAACTGTTGTCGAAGGGTATCTGGTGCCAACTGTACCAATGCACGCCGAGCGGCAAGTCGGAAAACAGCTGCGCCGCCTGAGCCATGCGGTTGGTGACGAGCGCAGGCTCGCCGCCCAGCAACATCCAGAAGCCAAGGTCCGCCAGCCGTTGGGGATAGTCGGCACGTTGCCGAATCGGTCCCTTGGCCGTCCAAGCCTGTTGCGTCGCCCGCGCGCGGTAACGCCGCGCCGCCTGCCACCAGTCGCCGCGGTACGCCGCGATCACAACCGGGTAGTCGGGGGCACCCGCCGCGCCCGGCACCACCGCGTTCTCCGCCAGCAGCCGGAAAACCACATCTTGTTCCTTCGTCACACCCAACCGTTTCGCACGCGACGCGCCATCATGCGCAGACAGATACAGCCCCGCATCGCCGAGGTTGAACGCTAACATCTGCAGAGGACACTTCCACGAAGGATAGCGCGCCTCATAGTGTCCGCGATGACGCCGCGCCAGTGTGCCGCCCCAATTGCCGCGCGGCAACACAACGTCCGCCAGACCAGGGGGAACCACACCCCGCAACACTGGGTACTCGCTCTCCCACAAACCGAACCGCCGGCTGCGGTTCGCAACCTTGATCCGCCATGCGCTTGCTTCCCTGTCGGGTTCGAGCCGCACTTCCGCCCGCACGTCCACAGAACCGGGTTCGCCCGGCAGATCAAGTCCCTCCCACACGAATTCAATGCCACGCCACAAACGTCGGGCGTAACACCGCACGGCTGCCGTGCGGTTGTTGATCTCCACCGATTCCTGCTTGCCCGCCGCGTCCGGCGGAGTCTTGAACGTCAGTGACCACAGCCCCGCAACGCCCTCGCGCATCCGAACGAAACGCGTGTCCTCCACCAGCCGGTTTTCAATACCAAGGCAATCAAACCCTTTCTCCGCCGAATCGAATACCAACCGCAACGCCTGATTCTTCAGTTCGACCGCGCCTTTCAGCACCTCCCGATCAATGGACACCCACGGTTTACCATCCCGCAAAACACGGATATCCGGCGACCGCTCGCGACCGAGCCACTGGGCGCACCACTCTGCCGCTTTGTCCGGGCCGAAGTAAAGTCCCCCGTCAAAATGGTATGCGCGCTCCGTCCATGTCGCATGGCCGCTGCGGATATAGTAGACGAACTGTTTCGAGGCATCCCAGCAGATTGCCCCATCAAATCCCGCACCGCAAGCGTTCGTCCCATCGCTCATGACGGCCCATTGCGGCGCCGTCACTGCCATGCTCGGCGCGCCTTTAGGTTGCATGGAATGTGTCTTGCCCGTATCGCCCGTTACAAATCGGGTGTAACGCCGCTCTTGCCGCGATAAATGCAGAAAATGCAATTCGTGCCAGGGCTCATCATCCTCGCGCGCATACCGCGCCGAAACTTCAACCACCGGTGAGAACGCGGTGTAAGTGTAGCGGTAACCCACACGGGGGTTTCCGGGAGTTTCCGCAGCCTTTTTCCCGAAACCGGTGCGCGCTTCCACAACGACGCGAAGCGGGCTCTGGTACACCACGCGGGCCTCCGCATCCGTACAGTCGCGAGCGACATATTGCGCATTCCCTTTATTTTCGCCTTTACGGCGCACGATACGGTCGAAGAAGAAAAGCTGCGGATCTGCGTTGCCGGAATGCACATAGGTGATGTCGCAGGGGAACCCTCCGCCGCCGCGCAGCGGATGCTTCAGGCAAAAGAAACCGTTTGAGACCACGATGAAACCGGACTTCTCGGTCACGAGCAGATCGCCGGAAGCCGCAGCGGCGCGTGTCGTGGGCACCCAGGCAAAACGCCGCACGGCGCCGGCCGCAGTCTTACCGGAAAGTTCCCAGAACAGAACCGGGCGATCACCGCTCACGTCCACGCCGCACGGCACAGGCGTCGTCTGCCCCTCGGCCGTGACCTCGACCAGCGTGTGGGTTGCGGCGGAGGCGGCCCACTCGCGCGTCACCGTGTGGCTCACCACCACGTTTTCGCGCACGACCGCGCCATTGCGCACCTCCAGCGCATACTCCGTACCGAAAGCCCCGACACACAGCAGGTACAGACCTGCCGTCATTCCCAAATATTTCATTCCACACCTCCGTTTGGTTCACCGGCAGAGGAAGAAGGATGGGAGCCCAGCCCTCGTCACTTGCCCGCATGCTTCATTTCACTTGCGCATCTCACCGGCTAGACGTTTCATCTTTTTTCGCAAGCGGCGTACGGTCGGAGAGATCGTCCCACTTGCGCATCCGCTCCAAATCCTCGCGCCGCATCTTGAAGAGCGCATCCTCGTCGGTCGAGGCCCTGAGCTTCTTGAGGCGTTCTTTAGCCGCGAGATCCGCCGGATAGTCCAACGAGTACTGGGCCTGTCCTGGCATGGTCGAGAGCGTATTCTGCTGGTTTACGAAATCGTGCGGAAAGACGCCGTTCACGTCGATGTTAGCGATCACCGGGCCACGATCCTTGGTCATTGTCACCCAGGTGATGTGGTCGATCTCTCCGTATTTCGGTCCGAGCAGCGTCTCACGTTTGGAGTAGTCCGAGCCGGCGACGCCACTTGCTCCACCGGCGACCGCCAGCACGTAGTAGTCGCGGCCGTGGCGGCGGACGTGCAGGTACTGGTGCCAGTCCCCGGCGAACACCGTGTATTTCCTATTCACGAGATTGGCGAGTTCGAAGTCGAGCCAGCGTTGCGTCGTCCACGCTGCGGGCACGTGCATGAAAATAAAAGTCCAGCGAACGTTCGGATGATCATCAAGCTGTTTTTTGAACCAGTCGTACTGGCTCTCGGGGATGAAACGGTGCTTCGCGTCGAGCGTCATGTTATCAAACGTATTGAGCGCGATGAACAGCACATCCTTGTAGACGAAGCTGTAATAGGTGTTCGTGCCGTTGAACTCGCTCCAGATCTTGGTCGAAATCTCGTTCGCCCGGGTGAGGTTCGTGGTCGGATGAAGCGTCGACGGGGCGATGTCATGATTGCCGGCCACCCAAAAGAACGGCGGTATGAACTTGTCGAGCATCTTCTTGGCGTCCTGGTACTGGGCGCGCACACTGGGCTCGGGTAACGTGCAGGCGGGGATGATATCGCCGACTGACATCACGAACTCCGGGCGAAGCAGGTTGACCACCCCGGTAGCTTTCTCGAACCCTCGGCGGTATTCGCTCCTATTCTTGTCTCTGTCTGCCCCAGTTCGGTCTGGGACAATCGCGAAATGAAACTCGTCCGGATCGTTGAGATAGTTGAGATGCGTCCACGGCGTCCCCTCACCCGCAAACACCGTCACCGTAATGACACTTGCCGCAACTGCCACGAATCGTGTTACCATTACCTTCAATCTCCGTCATTGGTGTTTTAAAAAAGGTAACCGTTCACGGCGTCTCTTTGCCCATGTTTCCGTCCGCCGCATGCGAAAGCACGTAGGATATGGCCCAAGCCAATCCAAACAACACGGAGTATAGTCTACCCCCCCCCCCCCGAAGCGCAACCGAAAAAAAAAGATTTTTGACTGGCCTCATCGCGGCGTTTG
>JAQVSS010000061.1 GCA_028700415.1 Kiritimatiellia bacterium | reverse complement strand
GTCCCGTCAGATCGTACGCGAAATCCTTGCGCCAGTCGTATTCGACTGCGCCGACGTCGACCGCGCCGCCGAGGACGCGCGGATTGCCGTAGAAGTCGACGAGCGCCTCATGGGCGAATTGCGCCGGGAAGAGGTTGAGGTACGCGTTGTTGCCGGCGTCGAGCGCGTCGCAGGAGCCCTTCACCGGAGTCCTTGCCGCGTCAAGGTCGCAGGCCGTGAGATCGTCCTTCATCTTGCAGCCGTCGTCCCAGGCGGCGGGCGTCGTGGACGGCTTGTCATTGATGTTGATTGCCGTGTAGAACGAACGGTAGAACCTTGCAGGCGAGATGGTGTTGATGGCACCGGTCTGGAGAACGAGCGTGTTGTAGATCCTGCCATTGCCCGCGGTGTCGCGAAGCGAATCCGAGCTGTCCGGGCCGAACGTGCAGTTCACGACTGTCCTCGGCTGGTGGATCGGATAGGCACCGATGTTCCCGTAGGAGATGCAGGTGTACATGTTGCACTCGTTCGCGGCGGACGAATACCAGACGGCCCTGTTGTTCGCAAGGAGACAGCGGATCATCGAGACGCTTCCGACGCCTGCGTTGACGTTCGCGATATTGTTGGAGATGACGCAACCGATGAGGAAGGTGGAGGCGTGGGCGGACGCGACACCGTAGACGGCTGCGTTGGCCTCGTTCGTCTGGCTCGTGTTCTGCCAGGACGAGTTGTAGGTGCGGCCGCCCGTGAACGTGATGTTGCTGACGACGCAATAAGGCCCGAGCTTCAGGCAGCGGACAGCGTTTTCGCCGCAGCCGTAGCTGTTCGTAACCTGCAGTCCCGCCGGCGCCGGAGCGCCCACCACGAAGGTGTCCGCCGCGTTTTCGCTCGTCGAGGCGAGGTTGACGCCCTCGGGCAGGATCGCGCGGTTCAGCGTCTTGTCCGTCCCGTTCGTCATCACGCCCTCGTCGTACACACCCGGGAGGAGGTAGATCGTCTCGCCCGCGCGGACCGCGGTGTTGGTGATCGCGTCCGCAATCGTCTTCTTGGCGTTTGACGGATGGGTGCCGCTGTTCGCATCGCTGCCGTTTTCGGCATCGACATACCAGTTGTTGGAGCCCGCTATGATCGCCTCGATCAAGACGGACGTCGAAGGGTCGCCGCCGACGACGGTATGGGACCATCCGTCGGGATAGTCGTCCCACGAATACGCGACGCCGTTCACGGTGAAGCCGGTTGAAAGGCGCGCGGAATCGAAACCGCGGCGAACGGTGAACGTGAGCGATTGTCCGTCGGCGACGAAGTTGGTGCCGATGTTCGCGCCGGTCACGGAAAGGCCTCCCTGCGGCGCGAGGATGAAGGCGTATTGGGGAAAGATCTCGAGCGTGCCGGTGCCCGTGTCGCCGTCCGCGAGCTTCACCCAGTCACCGAAAGACGCGGCGAGATCCGCGGCGGAATAGACGCCGCTCGCGAGCGGCGTGCCGCCGATCGTCGCGGACTTGGCAACAAGGCTGACGCCGTCCGGAATGACGACCGTGCCGTTCTCCGAAACCGTGAACGCGGTGAGTCTGTTGCCGAGGGTGTGCGATGAGGTGCAGATGAGCTTGCCGCTGCCGGAGACGTTAAGCGTGCCGTCGCCCCAGCCCGCGCCGCAGCGGAACTCGACCGAACCTGCGGTGATGTCGAACGTCCCCTTCGAGTCGGAAAGCTGGTTCATGAAGACGAGATCGTCGGTGTTGCTCTTCAAGATGCCGGCATAACCCGTCACGAAGAGGCCGTTGGTATGGAAATCGGAGGAAGACTGGTTGACGGCGAGCGTGAGCTGCGCGGGCGAGGCGCTTCTGAGCGTCGCATGGGACGTCGCGTTCTCGGCGTAGCACGCCGAACCGTACTGCTTGAAGTTGATTCCCTTCGACTGTTGGTCGTAGCCGCCGAGATCGTAGACCGTGCCGCTGTAAGGCTTCCAGAAGGCGTAGGGTATGCCGTTCTCACGTTCGGCGATGTAAACGCCGATACTCGTCAGGCAGTCCCAGACGCCGGACGAATAGGACGAGTCGAAGTACCAGGTGACACCGCCTCCGAAGAAGTAATAGACGTCGAGACGCGAGGAGCCGGAAAAGCGGACGGTCGGATTCAAGTAGCCCGTTGCCACGTCCGTATAGCCGTGTTTATAGCTCTTGTAGCACGAGCTCAGGACGGAGGAATTAATGAACTCCGTATGGCCCTTGCAGTAGAGAGTTTGCATGTTGTTGTCCACGCGCCAGCGGAGGTCGGCGTCCATGACGAGCGTTTCGGACGTCGACTCGGAACCGAAGTTTATGCGCGTGTCAAAGTAGATGTCGACGTGGTTCGTGATGACGCCGTGCGTCGTGATGAACTTCGGGGAGTAGGCCGTGCGGTTTGCGGCGGTATCCGCGCCGTCGATGTGAAAGAACGCGGGCGCGGTGTTGCCGCCGCCGAGGCCGTACTCGTGCGCGATTTCGACGAGGGAGTTCGTGAAGGAGAAGTGTCCGGGCGCGACGAGGCCGGAGTTGTCCGCGGCGAGGCGGAGCGTGCCGGCGCCGGCCGCGACGAACTCGCCCGGGCCGGAGACTGGCGCCGCGAGCGTCAGGTTTGCCGTGGCCTTGTAGGCGACGACGGCGCCCGCGCCGATCATGAGGGACGTCACGTCGCTCATGATCGAGGAGACTTCGTCCGCGGTCGTGATCTCGACGAACGCATTGTCCGCGATGACGACGTTCCCGGACCTTGAGCCCCAGCTTTCACCATAGAGATTGCCAGTAAAGGCGCACGCACATGTGCACGCGATGGAGACGAGCGATTCTTTCATAATCAGTCTTTTCATTTCATCACTCCTTTATTTCAATCAGTTTCCATTCGCCGGGTTTCACATCGGCCGTATAGGTCTCGCCGGTGAACCTGCTGGTCGCCTTCACGCGCGCGGTCTTGGAAAAGTCGAATTCCTCGGGCTCGTTGGCGTAGTGGATGACGCCCTTGTTGTTCATGAGCCAGAGGAGCCAACCGGACTTCGTCTTGTTGAGCCCCCAGTGGACATCGCCCTCGACCGCTACCGGCAACATCTCCGTCTGCACGCGCTCGAGAAGCGCCCGGATGAGATCGAACGGGCGACGGCCGGCGAAGCAGTCGATCACGACGCCGCCCCAGCGACCGTTGCTTTTGCCGTCCACACTGTTGATGCGGTCGTAATCATCCCTGAATTCCGACGGCATCATGCGCCACGCGGCGACCGTGATGACGCGGCCCTTCCCGCACTTCTTCGTGTAGACGACTGGCGTCCCGAGATCGTCGGTCAGCAGGACCTCGGCGGTCGTCCCCTCGCCGGCGAGCGTCCACGTGTGCGGCGCGGAAAGCGCCGAGACGCACTCGCCCGTCTTTGCGCAGACGAGCGACTTGCCGGACGCGGCGGTCCCGGTCTTGAAAAAGACACCGGCGACCTCGGGCGGGAAGAGCCCGTCGGCGAGACGATCGGACGAAATGACGAGTGTGCCGCCACCCTTCACGTAATCGACGAGCGCGTCCGTCTTCAAATCCTCCTTGCGGTAGGTGCCGGCGAGGAATGCGACCTTATAGGATGTCAGCGCCTTCGCGATGTCTGAGGCGCTCTGGCCCGAGTCGGGCGTCACGACGTCCCAGAAGTCACCGAACGGGGAGTTGAAGAGACAGCCCTGCTCGCCCCTCTTCTTGAGAGAACGCTGCATGATGTCGTCCGAACCGACCGGGACGAGCGTGAAGAAGAAGGCGTTCAGGTTGTGCTTCTCCCGTCCGACGGAAAGTGCGGAAGGCCCCATCAACTCGGTGAGCGGCGTCAGGATCGCGCACGGCGTGTACGGAACGCCGCGATCGGTCGTCTTCGTGGTCTCGTAAAGCCTTTCCAGATCCTGGGCGACCTCGTGCGGACGGAACCCTTTCGCACCTTTTTCCGCGGGAGCCCGGTATAGCCGGATCCAATCCTCGACTTCAAGAACGGACGAACCGATGATCCAACCGTAAAAGTTCTGCCGATCGAGAAGCGAGCGGGAAAGCCCGCGCCACGGCTCGCAGAAGACACCTTTGAAAGGAGGCGTCGCCTCACCGGTCCAGTAGTTCGAGCCCTGCGTCACCTTGTCGAATTGATTGCGCGTGTAACCGGTGTACCAGTGCGCCGTGTACCAGCCAAACGGGATGTCCCACTGGCGGGACGCACCGCGGGCGTAGGCGGCCGCGTGACGCCAGTTGGCGTATTCCTGTCCTGTCGCCTCGTAGAAGATGCCCTTGATGCCGATGTCTGCCATCACATGCGCAAGCGACCAGCAGCTGGAGTGGAGCGACCACATCTCGTCCGAGCCGAAGTGCATCTCCTTCTCGCGGCGGTATGACTCGCGCGCAAGATCCATGAGCGCGTACTGCCCCTCCCCCAGCGGGAATCCGTCGTTGATCTTCGCCCGCACCGCAGGATCCGCAGCGTTTTTCCGCTGGCCGAGATATTCCCGCGTCTCACTGTCGAACTCGCCGAGCACGCGGAACGCGATGAACTCCGGATGTGCCGCACGCCATTTTCGGAAGCCCTCGCGGTCGATGTCCGGATACGATTTCTCCAGGAAGAACGCGGGCCGTGCCCACGGAATCGTCACGAAGAACGGCTTCCTGCATTCGTCGAACGCCACAAGCGTATTCGCGCTGAAGAGATCGGCGAAGGAGTAGTCTGCCTTGAAGGTCCCGTTCGTCGCAAAGGAGATCTCGCGCGTCTTGCGGTTCCGCACGAGCTTCGTCACCATGTTCGTCTGGTACGTTCCGCAGTACTCGACGAACGATTCGCGGAAGACTTCGAGCATCCATGACGGGTCCGCGTTCCCGTAGCCATGTCCGTCCACGGACTGCTGCGCGGCGTAGAACGACGCCGTGAACTCGCGTCCCGCGATCTTGTGTGGCACCCATCCGGCCGCGACGCCGTAATCCGTGCGGGCGACCAGACGCGCAGCGTCATCGCAACCGCAGAGCGCGGCGCAGAGGCAGGCCAGCGGGACGAGTTTCCTGTAGAGTAGAGCCCCACGCCTCGGTTTCGCCGATGCGACTTCTCCCGCATCAAACCGGACATGAGGTTTTCCCGCATCCGGCTTTCCATGCAGAACTGATGTTGTCAGCATTGTCTCGGCTCTCTTTCTGTTGTGGTCCTTATGATATGCCGCATAACCAAACCCCCAAAAAGCACGCTTTTGTGAATGCAATCGTTAATCCAATACATTACCATCCCATAGGCTTAACTGGCAACACGCCGATGTCTATGATTTTTGTCCATTATGCGGGGGGGGGCGAAAAGAGTCAACTCCGAAAATCCGCTTAAAAAAACGTCGCGCTGGCTTACGGATCGCGTCGCCGACAACCGGCGTGACCGCGTTTGCCGTCGATTTTCTCGAGCGTGGGTCCTCGTAACCATGGGAATCGTTTTCGTTTCCTGTTTCCGCGTGGATTAAACGGAGGATTTTATGTAACATTCTTTACAAGTGTTTAAAAGGAGAGTGTTTATGTGTAGAAGTCTGTCTGTCTGCATGGCTGGCGGTGTTTTCCTGTTCGGCTCCGTTTTGAAAAGGAGGTGTTTTTTTCATATGAACCGAATCATGCGGTGTCTGACAGTCTTTGTGTTTTCACTGATGGCTGCTCCCGCAGGGACGAGGGCGGAGGAAGCCGCTGACGTGTTGCCTCCGTGGACGGCAGTGACCGTCAAGCAGGCTAAAGCGGAAACGGAGGTTTGTGTCTGGGGGCGGTCGCATCGCTTCGCCGATGCCGCGCTGCCGGCCGGTATCGTGTCGGGTGGGGAGGAGCTGTTGGCCGCGCCGGTCCGTCTGGTTGGGCAGGCCGACGGGCATCCGTGCGAGTGGCGGAGGGGCGGGCATTGGGTGTTCGGCGCGGACAAGGCTCAAGCGACCGTCTCCGGCTGGCAGTCGTGCGAAGAGTTGGCCGTCAACACCTCCGCGCGGATAGAGTACGACGGCATGGTGAGGATCGGGCTTACCGTTGTCCCGCAATACAAGAAGAATCCCAAGTTCGAGCGCCTTTGGCTGGAGATTCCGTTGAAGCGGAAAAATGCCGGTCTCTATCACTATTACCCCGGAACGACGTGGGGGAATACCGCAAACAGCGGGGCGATACCGGATGCGGGCTTCATCCTTCCGTTCAAACCCTTCGTCTGGTGCGGGAATGAGGATCGCGGCTTGGGTTGGTTCTCGGAATCCGACCAGGGGTGGCAGCCTCAGGCCGAAGACCGTGTGATCGAGCTGTTGCCTCAGGGGGAGGCGATGGTGCTGCGCATCAGGCTGTCGGATTCCGAAATGAAACTGCCGGCCACCTTCACGTTCGGGTTGCAGGCGACTCCGGTGAAGCCGTGGCCGAAGGATTTTCACGAGAAACGGATCTGGCATGCGTCTGAGCTGGGGGTCAGCATTACTCTGCCTGTGCCGAAGGAGTGGTGGCTCTGCCACCGCGCTTTCCCGGACCGCAAGCCGTTACAAAAGCTGGACCGGGCAAAGGAACTCGGCGTGAAAACGGTTGTGTTTCACGAGGATTGGGTGCCGATTCAGAACTACCCTGTGACCTATCCCGAAGCGGAATTCAAAGGCATCGTGGACGCCTGCCACAAACGAGGCATGAAGGTGCTCGTCTACGAAGGGTACGAGCTGTCGTCGCTGGCGCCGGAGTGGCCGGAACTGCACAAGGAGGTGCTGGTGAAAAACAGGAGCGGCGCGCTCGGAGGAGGTTGGTCGTGGTTCCGGCCTCCGGATCAGCGTGACCACACGGTCTGTTACAACAGTGTCTGGCGCGACCGGCTGGCAGGGAAAATTGAACAGGCCATGGAGCGTTACGGTTTCGACGGGCTTTATCTGGACGGGACCGTCCATCCCTGGGGGTGCTGCAACGAGCGGCACGGCTGCGGGTACCGCGCGGCGGACGGGACGTTGCGTCCGACGTATCCGATTTTTGCCGTGCGTGCTTTGATGCAGCGGCTCTCACGGGCGGTCCATGCGCGCGGAGGCATGATCAGCGCCCACCAGAGCACCTGTTGCGTGACGCCGACACTGGCGTTTGCGGACTCCTACTGGGACGGTGAACAGCTGACGTCAAAGAAAGACCCACTGAAAACGCTTTCTCTGGAATCGTTCCGGGCCGAGTTCATGGGGCGCAACTTCGGGGTGCCGTGCGAATTCCTGGCGTATGAACGCCCGCCGCAGTGGACGTTCGATCACGCGCTCGCGGTCTCGCTGCTGCACGATGTGCTCGTGCGGCCATGCGGGTTGGCCACGCTGGAAAAGATGTCGCCGATCTGGGATGTGATGACCCGTTTCGGTATCGGTTCCGCCGAGTGGCATCCGTACTGGGAAAAGCCCGTGCCGGCGACGGTTCAGCCCGATTCGGTAAAGGTCAGCCTATATGCGCGGCGCGACTCGTTCTGGGGAAAGGGGAGGGCGCTGCTAGTCGTTTCAAACCTGTCTCCCGGGAAACCTGTGACCGCCGATGTGGCGGTGGATTTTCCGCGGCTCGGTGTGACGCCGAAGTCGGCCGCCGACGCGCTGACCCGGGAAACGCTCCCCTTCGTCAACGGGCGGATAGCGGTTCCGCTCGAACCGATGCGGATGCGGCTGGTGTGGGTCGACTAGTGCGGACGGCAGAGGCGTGCCCGCAGGTCATGCGGGCGGAGTTCATCAAAAGTCATGCGCAAGCGTGACATAAACTTCACGACAGCGTCCAGCCTGCGCGGTAGTCGCGGCTGAGGAAGGCGTTTGCGGCGGAATCGTTCGTGACCTTCATGCCGGGGCCGTCCCAGAGGAGTTTTTTCTGGGCGCGCACAGAGACGTTGCTCAGCATGCAGACCTCTGACAGCAGGCCGGAGTGGTCGGCGAAGTTCGATCCCGGGGGAGGGCCGCCGCGGCAGGCGTCAACGAACTCCTTGAAGTGTCCCGGCGAGCGCGGCAAGGTCTGGGGGGCTTTGCCGAACTCGCGCATGCGTGCTTCGGGGATCAGCCGATGCCCCATCATTTTGCCGTTGTCGCCCACATAGAGAACGCCGCCTCCCCACGGGCGCCCGTCCTCGAGTTCGAGGGGGCGGGGAGGGCGCAGGCCGCCATCGTACCAATTCAGCGTCAGGGGCGGCAGCGCGCCGCGCGCGGGAAACTCAAACCGCGTCATCACACCCTGCGGGTGGGTCTCGGGATTCAGCTTGGTGGAGCACGCCTCCACGCTGACGGGATGCCCCAGCCGCAAGGCTTTAAACGCGGTCGAGAGCATGTGGCAACCGAGGTCGCCGATCAGCCCCGTGCCGAAATCCCACCAGTTGCGCCAGCACCACGGGTGATATTCGGGATGGTACGGCCTCTCGGGCGCGGGGCCGAGCCACAGGTCCCACTCCAGCCCTTCCGGAACGGGGGGCGTGTCGGCAGGCCGCGTCTCGTACAGGGCGGTCCTCCAGAAGCGGGCGCCGAACGAGGCATGCACCTCGCGGACGGCCCCGATGGCCCCGGCGGCGATCAGCTCGCACGTCACGCGGGCTTCCGCGGACGCCTGTCCGTGGTTGCCCAGTTGCGTGGCCACACCTGCCTGACGCGCGGCCTCCGTCACCTGCCGCGTCTCGGCGACCGACCACGCCAACGGCTTCTCGCAGTAGACGTGCCGCTTGCGTTTCAGGGCAGCCATCGTGATCACGGCGTGCGTGTGGTCCGGTGTCGCGATCATCACGGCGTCCACGTCCTCCTTGGACAGCAGTTCGCGGTAATCGGCATACGCGCGGCAGCCGCGCCAAGTGCCGGACGGCCGCTGCTTGGCGTAATGGCTTTCCACCTCGCGGCGGGCGGGTTCGCGTCCTGCGGTCCTGCTTTCTTTGCACCGCGCCCAGTTCGTCGACAGGTAGCCGCCGCTCTCGCGGTTGACATCGCAGACGGCGGTGACCTGCACTTCCGGAAACTGCAGGAAGGACGTCAGGTTCTGCAGCCCCTGCCCTCCGGTACCGATACAGGCCAGCGTGGTTTTCGACCCCGGCGCCACCTGGCCGGCACCTCCCAGGACATGCCGGGGCAGAACGGTAAACGCCGAAACCGCACCGCCCACAAAAGCCCTGCGGGACACCGGGCCGAAAGCGGAGTTCGTACGAGCAGTTTTCATAATCACCTTTCTTTCTTGTCACTCAGGTTCTCATGCACAGTCCGCCGTCGACGCAGAGCGTCTGGCCCGTGATCCAAGCGGCCTCATCCGAGGCGAGGAAGCGGACCGCGCCCGCGACCTCTTCGGGGTTCCCGAAACGGCCGAGGGGAATCGCCGCGAGCTGCTTGGCCCGGCGTGTCTCGGGGATGCCGGAGGTCATGTCGGTGGCGATGATGCCGGGGGCGACCGCGTTGACCGTGACGCCCGAGGCGGCGAGTTCGCGGGCGGCGGTCTTGGCGAGGCCGAAGAGGCCCGCCTTCGAGGCGCTGTACGCGGCCCGCATGAGGTCGCCCAGCAGTCCCGCGTCGGAGGAGATGTAGATGATGCGTCCGGCTTTCTGCCGCGCCATGGGACGCGAGACGGCTTTGGTGAGCAGGAAAGCGGCGTCGAGATTGGCGGTCATGACCTCGCGCCACTCTTCGAGGGTCGTGAAGGCGATGAGCTGGTTTTTCATGATCCCGGCGTTGCAGACAAGGGTGTGGATCGGGCCGAGGCTCTGCTCGACGGCTTTCACCAGCGCGGCGGTCTGCGCGGGGTCCGCGAGGTCTGCGGCGAAGGCCGAGGCCTCGCCGCCGGCGGCGCGGATCGTTCCGGCGGTGGCTTCGGCGGCGGCGGGTGAGGAACGGTAATGGACGGCAACGCGGAAACCGTCCCGGGCGAGGGCGAGGGCGATTGCGCGTCCGATGCCTTTGGCCGCGCCGGTGACGAGGGCAGTCTTCATGGTGGTCCTTCCGGGGGCGGCCCGCCGGCCGCCTTTACTTTTTGAGGTAAGGCGCGAGAACCGTTTCGTCAATCACTTCCGCCCCGGTCTCGGTCTGGACTTTGGCGAGGTCGATCCCGTGTTCCTGGGCGAGCCGGCGGACGCGCGGCGTGGCGCGGATGCGGGTGCCGCGGTCGCGGGCGGGGGCGCTGGCGGAGGTGGTGGCCGCGCCGCCGCGGTACTGCGAGGTGAGCGCGGCGTTTTCGTCCGCCGCCGCAGGATCCGTCTCGCCGGGGACGCCGATGAGGCCGGCGATGAACCCGGTGGGCACGATGCTTTTATCGGCCGCGTAGATGGCGAGAAGCGTGCCGGAGGCGGGGGCTTCGAGTTCGTACACCGCCTTGTCGGTGGTGAGTTCCGCGAGGCATTCGCCCGCGGCGACAAGGTCGCCGGGGCTCTTGCGCCAGCGGGTGAGCGTCACATCGATCAGGTTGGCGTCCAGTTGGGGGATAGTTATGCGTGTCATAAGAGGCTAGAGGGGTACGGCGCGCCGTGCCTGCGGTTAAAAGTTGACGGGCTCGAATCCCGGGAGGTTGGCTTTGGTTTTCTGGGAACCGGGCGGGAGGGGAATCATCCAGGTGTCGGTGAGGTTGCCGCGGCGGTCGCCGATGCGGAAAAGGAACCAGTGGGGGTCGGCGGGTGGCGGAGTGAGGTTGGCGGGCCGGATGCCGGTCTGCTCCGACACCCCCCCTGCCCAGACGAGGCCTTTGATGCTGCTGAGGTCATAGGCTTTGATGGGGATCAAGTGATCCGAGTTCCAGGGCGCGAGAATGGAAAGAGAGCGGAACTGTATCTTGCCCCCCTTGGTTTTCGGAGGGAAGAAGAACGAGAGATAGGTCAGGTCCGGCGTGTTTTTCCGCTCTTCCGTCTCGTCGCGCAGGAACTCGCGCACGTTGATCAGGATGTTGTTCCACTGCCCCGGCTCCGTATTCATGCTTCCGGTCACATAGGCGAGGTGGTTGGTGTCCTTCAGGTTCAGGGTGTGGGCGTCTTTGATGCCGCGCGGACGGCGCGGGCCGGTATTGAAGGCGACGGTAAACGGCCGGATACCTTTCGGGATGTCCAGGGCGCGGAAGGAGATGGCGAGCCACTGGAATTTGTCGGGGTCCCAGACGGGCGTGAAGGAGTGCCGGATGAAGGTGCCGCCCTCTCCCTTGGGGACGATTTCGAGGACGTTCCCGTCGGCTGTCCCGACGGTTTTTGCCGTGATGTTCTGGGTTTCGGTGAAGAACGGCTGGAGTCGCGTGAGCGCGGGCTCTGTCCAGAGCATGTTGCCGGTGGGCGCGGGCGGCAGGATGGTCGGCGGGCGTTGGTCGGCCTCAAGATTGAGGGGGATGTCGATTCTCAGGGGTGGGACGGTGTTGCCGGCGGCGTCCGTGATGCCGCCCACGGAAATCGGCAGGACATCGCCGTGTTTGGCGGAGGCGAGTTGAGTCCGCAGCAGCCAGATCCAGTCCAGTTCGTAGGCCAGCCGTCCTTGGCCGACGGAGCAGAGCCCGTTGTCGGTTTCGAGGGGGAGCGGGGTGCCGAGGCAGGTGAAGCGGATGGTGTTGAGCACGGGCGGCGCAACGGGATCGGTGATGGTGAGCGTGAGGCGGCTGCCGTTGTATTTCTCGACGGCGTTGACCGAGTGGCTGACGGCGGGTTGGGCGCGGTCAAGCATGAAGGGCACATCTGCAGGCTGCGACCAGAGGTTCCGCGCATCGCGGGCCCGGACAAGGAGGTGATGGACGCCGTCCGGGATTGCGGCGAGATCGGGTTGGAGCACCGCGCTGTTTTTGGCGGGCAGCCACGCGACCTTTTGCTGTTCCTCGACGGTGCGGTTATCGAATGCGTCGGGGCCCTGGAGAATGGCGTAAACGACTTCGGTGACGCCGTCCGGGTCGGTGTAGTCGGCTTTGAAGGCGAAGGGGCGGTTGGGGCCGACGGCAGGTCCGCAGGCGATGTCGTCGAAGTGGAGGGTGCTGTGGAGCCCGGTCTGGTCCCGGTCCTTGCGCGAGCCGATGCGGACCGGTGCGGGTGGGAGGGTGGTGCGTTGGGTGAGGGGAAGTTCCCCGGCGCTATCTGACGGGACACCGGTCCAGACGCGCCAAGTGTTGTCGACCGCGGCGGCTTGGCCTTTGCCGAAACGCACGTGGGTGTTGAAAATTTCGGAGAACGAAAAGGCGTATGTGCCGAAGGCGAGGGAGACGATGGCCATCGGGTCGCCCTTGTAGCGGAACTGGAGAAGCGGCGTGGCGGCGGAGTCAAACTTTTGGACGAGCACGCCGGTGAGGCGGCGTCCCCAGACGCCGCCGTTTTCGAAACGGAGCGTGCCTCCATGGACGGGGTCGGCGTAATCGATCGACGCTTTGGCGCCGGACTGGTGGGGGGCTGGATCGCCGGGGCGGGCCTCAAAGGTTTGGATGCCGCCCTCGGGCATTTCGAGCCCGAGCAGGACGGGCGGGTGGTTGACGGACTCGTCGGTGCGCATCGGGACGACCTGGCGGAAGAAACGCCCGTCCAGCAGCTCCAGCGCGAGGGTCATGCGGCCGGGCTGGAGAAACTCGAGCGGCACGAGCACGCGGATGCTGTTGCCCTCGATCGTGAAGGGGGCGGGCTGGGCGTCGGTGAGGGCGCGCTTGGGCGGCAGCATGGGGGAGGGCCAGGGGTGGACCGGCGTGACGAGGATGGAGCCGGGGATGGAAGAGTCGGTCTGCGCGAGGAGGCCGAAGTTGGCGAGTTCGGGCACGGCCCACTCGATGACCGGTTTGCGCGGGTCGAGCGAGGCGGGAACCTCGACCATCTGGAGTTCGCCGGGACGCAGGCTGTTGACGATCTGGGCGAGTGCCGCGATTTCGTTGCGCTTTTCCGGGGGCGCGGTGAGGGTGGGGATGCCGCGGTGGATTTCCCGGAAATTGCGGACCGCGTACCAGGCATGGGGCGGGTTGCCTTCCAAACCCTGCTGCACGTCGCTGGGCTGGAGGTTCCCGAACCCTTCGATCTGCACGGCCTGGTTGGCGCGGATGATCTCGGAGGGCACCCAGATTTCGGCCGGGGTCCAAACGATGTTTGTGCCCTCGGGGTCGGAGGGCGGCACGGCGCTGAGCGTCCCCGCGATGCGGCGCGGGCCGCGGCTCTCGGTTGTCCCGGAAAGGATGTACGTCCACCGCTGGAGGGGGACGAATCCTTTTTTGCCGTCCTCCTTAACGGTGGTGAACTCGAAGTTGACGCGGGCTTCCGGGTGCCGGGCGATTTCAAACCGCCAGCCGAGGAGTTTGTCGGGCTGCGCGGGCGGCAGGGCGCAGCGGACAAGGAAGGAGCCGCCCCCGAGGATCGAGGTGACGCGCATTTCGGGATGTGCGGTGCCGAGGTTGCGGAAACGCACGCTGGGATGGCTCACGGTGTCGAACGCCTCCCAGAATTCGGGCGCGAGGGGCTGCACGGCGCGGCCATTGGCGCGGATGCCGCTGTCGGCGACGGACGGCGGTTCGGGCTCGGCCGGAACGCCGGGGGCGATGGCCTTGAAGGCGAAAGGGCGAGGCCGGATGGTTTCCGCCGCGATCTTGATGCGGGCGACCATCATGGAGTTGCAGTAGGTCCAGATGCCGAGCGAACCGTTCTGGAGGGGGTCCTTGTCCTCCACATCGAAGACGTCCTCGTTGTCGTAGATGTATTGCAGACGGGTGCCGACGCGGCGGAGCTGCATGCCGTACCAGGCGCCGTGGATGTCACGCCCGGAGGCGACCAGGGGCTGATAGCCTTGGCGGGCGAGGCCGGCGCGGGCCCGCGGGACGAGATATTTCGTGGTGATGTCCATGACCTCCCCGTTCCGCAGCAGGCGCGAGTAGAGTTGGGAGTGGTCGGGGTCCCAGCCGGTGGCGATGGCGGTGTAGCCGTCGCCGGTGGCGTTGCCTTGGCTCATGGCCGTCAGGTTGAGGTCGCCGGGGCGTTCATACCAGCCCATGCGCATTCCCGCGTAGAACTCGATGCTGAAGTCGCCGCTGAAAACGTATTTCGACCAGAGCGCGGCGAGGGAGTCGGCGCTCTCACCGTTCATGTGCGACCAAGTGGGCTCGCAGTAGAAGCGGTTGATGACCTCCCACCGCCCGCCGTTGATCGTCCAGTCGTGGAGGGATTCGGTGAAGAGGGTGTCGAACACGTTGTCGCGCTTGACGAGGGTGCGGCTGAGGTTGTCGAGGGTCATGCCGGTGATGCGCATTTTGCGTCCCCGCAGGGGTTCGGAGAGATGCGTTTTCGCCAGCAGGGTGTCGTCGCCGCCCAGCCAGAGGACGGCGCCCTCGATGCCGACGGTAAAGAGTCGCACGTTGGAGTTGTTGACCGCGATTTCCGGGATTTGCGCCGCGGCCACGGTGAACGCGGCGTTGGTCCCCGCGTCCGGGGTGAAGACGCTGATCGTGTCCGCTTTGACGCTGATGCGGCAGAGGCCGTTGGAGGAGCCCTCGGGAATGGCGAGGTGAAGCTCCATGCCGTTGACGACGGGCAGTTTCACTTTGACCGGCCCCGTGATGTCGCCTTTGAACCAGGTCATACCGTTCTTGAAGGTGATCCATTGGCCTTCGGGCGAGGCCCAGTGGCGCATGTAGGGGTCGTTGACGTAGAGCGGGTTTTTCTCGAAGCGTTCGGACAGCGTGGTCTCGCGGGAGCTGACCGCGGGGGCGGTGAAAAAGAGGTCGGAAGGGTTGGCGGCCCAAACGCTGAGAAGGCCGCCGGGCTGTGCGGCGGGGCGGTGAAAACAAACGAGGCGGCCGTCCGCAAACCCCCGGAGTTCATTGGGGCGCAGGGCGTCGAGGGCGAGGGCGACCCGGTTGCTGGCGCCGGGGGCGGTGAACGCGTCGAGGGAAACGGTGTTGGTGGCGGTGACATGCTCGAGCCGGTAGGTGCGGCTGCCGCCTTCCTGTGTGCAGGTGAAACGGTAGTGGGGGGCGCCGTGCGCGGTGGCGCCGGCGGTGAGGCCGCAGGCAAAGGTGTCCGAGGTGGCGACGGCGAGGATTTCCTGGCGGAGAGGCCCGCTGTCGGAGGCGCCGTATTCCCAAAAATTGGTGGCGGGGTCGGAAGGCGGGAAGTAGACCCAGACGGTGTCTTTGCGCAGGAGGGACTGGACGCCGCGGCTTTGGCGGCGGGTTGCGAACGCGACGTCTTCCGGGGAGTCGAAGAGGCGGTCCTCATGCGACCAGGCGGCCACGTCGTCGAAACGTGTGCTTTCGCCGTCGGGCATATGGGCATAGAGGCCGAAGCGTCCGCCGGGCGGGAGGTCAAGTTTGCGGCGGATGACCTCGATGTTGTCGGCGCGGCAAAGCAGGCGGTCGTCGAAGGTCTGGACTTCGAGCCGGAGCCATTGGCCTGCCGGGAGTTCGGTCTGCACGGCGTCCAGAACGCTGCGCGGCAAGGCGGGGTCGGCAGGCTGACACCAGAGTTCAAGGATCAGCCGGTCGGTGGCCGGATCGGTGCGGGCGGTGAACCCGAAATAGCCGCCGTGCTCGCTGGCAAGGAAGACGAGCCCGTTTGTGCCGGTGTTGTGCTGGACGGCGGCGCGGTAGACGTAGTGGCTGTGGAAAAGCTCTCCGGCAAGCACGATGGCGTTGGTGCCTCCCCCCTCGAGGGTGTAGAAGTTCGGGCTTTTCTCGGGCTTGGGTTGGCGCGCGAGCTGATAGCCGCCGGAAGAGCCGCTGATGGACCCGGTGACGGAATGGAGCTTCCAGATGCCGCTCATGATCTCCCAGGTGGGGGGGAAATCCGAGCCGGCCGGCACGAGGAAGTTGTCTTCGAATTTGAAAGAGCCGAGGCGTTGCGTGTAATCGTCCTTTTCCTTGTCCGGCGGCAGGGCTTCGGGCGCGTGCTGGAGAACGAGTTTTCCGGGCCAGAGTTCCGGCAGCCGGAGCACGGGTTGGTCTCCGATCGAGGCGGTCCATGCGTCCGCCGTCCGCCGGACCGTGAACCAGCAGAGGGCGTTGGTGAGGCTTGGGCAAGGCCGGGTGGTCAGACTCCGCTCGGTTTCGGCGGGGAAGAAGGCTTCGGGGAACAGGCTGTAACGTGTGTTTCCCGCGCGCAGCGTGAGTTCGAGCTGAGTGTTGTTCTCCGGGTTCAGGAACCGGACGCGCAAGGTGCCGTTGTCGGGGCGGAGGTTCATGGAGGCCAACGCGGAACGGTCTTCCACCTCAAGGCGCGTGACCCATTTCCCGGGCACGTCTTTGGCGGCCAAGACCCGGCATGCGCAAAGGAGCCCAGCCGACAACAAAAACAATTTCTTTTTCACGCCTATGAGTGTAGCAGGTTTTGTGCCGGGGGGTAGAGTGAAAATCTGAGATGAAATGCCCCGGTTTCGCGGCGCTGAAGCGCATGCGGCACGGGGGGCGTGTGTCAGCGGGTATGCAGGGCGCCGCGTTCATGCCTTACAAACGCTCAACGTTCAACGCCCAACTCTCAACGTTCAAGTGGGGGAGAACTGCGAACGGCTGCCATGTCCCGCGGGTTTCACTTGAGAGTTGAACGTTGAGCGTTGAAAGTTTAGAAGAGCCTTCCGGGGTTGAGGCGGTTGCCGGGGTCAAAAAGCATTTTGAGCCGGCGCATCCCGGCAATGGCTTCAGAGTCATACATGATGGCGAGGAGGTCTTTTTTGAGGCGTCCGATACCGTGTTCGGCCGAAACGCTCCCTCCCCATGCGACCACCTGTTCGGCCCATCTCCGGCAGAGCTGCTTCCCGGTCGCGTATTCGGTCATGTCGCGCGGCAGGATGTTCACGTGGACGTGGTTGTTGCCGATGTGGCCGAAAATCACGTGTTCCAGTCCGGCGGCGGCCAGTCCGGTGCGGTAGAGGCGCATGGCCGCGGCGAGCCTGTCGCCGGGCACCGAAAGGTCTGTGCCGAGTTTTGTGAGCGCGGGGTATTGCCGCTTGCGTTCGGCGATGAGGATGTTGACCTGCTCGGGGACGGCGTGGCGGAAGGCCTTCATTTTCTCGAGTGAACGCGTGTCCGCGGCCACCCAGGTGTCGCTGGCGTGGCCCCCGCATTCGGTGAGCAGGCGGTTCGTCAGTGCCAGCGGCGCGTCGCCGGAATCCGGCAAGGACCATTCGATGTAAAGCGCGCACCCCCAGTGCGCGTGGGCCGGGGGCAGGAGCAGTCCGGTATGCGGGGTGCTGGCCCAGACCAGCCGCAGTGCGGCGCAGTCAAAATATTCGAGCGCGACGAGTGTGTGGGGCCGGGCTTCCGGCGCGCGCCGGCGGAGTGCGGGGACAAAATCCAACGCCTGTTTTTCGTCTCTGAAGAAGCACAACATGCCGAGAGTCGAGGCGGTTTTCTGACGCAACCGGAGTTCCAGTTCCGCGACGATGCCGAGCGTGCCTTCGCTGCCGATGAAAAGGTCGACGAGGTCCATGTCCGGTTTCACCCAATACCCGGCGGCGTTTTTGACGGAAGGGAGCGTGTAGGCGGGGAGATCGCCCGAAAGTGTCCGCCCGCCGTCGGTGGTGAGCGTGAAGTGCCGGCCGGCCGCATGGGTTTGGCCGCGCCGCAACGTCAGCGTGTCGCCGTCCGCCAGTGCGATGACAAGGCTTTCGATGTGATCGCGCGTCGGGCCGTAAGCGAACGAACAGGCGCCCGAAGCGTTGCAGGCCGCCATGCCGCCCAGGCTGGCCGAGGTTTCGGTGGGGTCGGGGGGGAAGAAGAATGGGGACGGAAGGCTGACGCCGGAAGCGAGGTGGCGGCGCAGGACAACGAGCGGCAGGCCGGGTTGCACGCGGAGGAAAGCCTCGTTTCCGCAGGCGCGGAACCCGAGGATGCGGTCCATCTTAACGAGGCTGACGATGACACCGCCGTCCGGGACGGCTCCAGGCAGACGCATCGGCTCCCATGTTTGTCCTTTATCGATACTCCTGCTCAGGCCCACATCTACATATTCCTGCAGGTCGACAC
>JAQVSS010000060.1 GCA_028700415.1 Kiritimatiellia bacterium | reverse complement strand
TGTTCCCTTTCGTGTATTCCGTGTCTTTCGTGGTTCCAATGAATTCTCGCAAACAACTTGTTTTTTATCGTGGTTGTTGGTTTGTAAGGCACTAAAGTTATCGGTCAATGAAACGGGGATGCGCCCGGGCGCCAGGAGCTGCGAACCCGCCTCCAACATTCCATCTTTCCCTGTGCCTTCTCTTCGTGTATCTTGTCCGCATGAGAGCGTTTCTTGCGATCGCCTTGCCCGACGACGTCAAGGCCAAACTGACTGCGGCCATCCAACGGTTCGCGCCTGTCGCCTCGGAAGTGAAGTGGTGTGCGAGGGATCAGCTTCACCTCACCCTCGCCTTTCTGGGAGAGGTTTCCCCGGCCATCTTGCCGCACGTGACCGCCGCCGCGGACCGCGTGTGCGCCTCGGCCCCGGCCTTCACCTGCCGCGCCTACGGGCTCGGTTTCTTCGGGACCAAGCGAAATCCCTCCTCGCTCTGGGCAGGGGTCGACCCGGCACCCGAGCTGATGTCGCTGCAAGAGCGGCTCTGGACGGAACTCAAGAAGTTCGGGTTTGAAAACGGCGAGCGGGATTTCCGCCCGCACGTCACGCTCGGGCGTTGCCGTGAATCCGCACGCAATCACCCCGTGATCGAAGCCATGGCGGCCGACGAAAACGCCGACTTCGGCAAGTGGCAGGTCAAGCGCGTCACGCTCTTCGAGAGCCGGCTCACCCCGCGCGGCCCCGTCTACCGCACCCTCGCCCACGCCGCGCTCGCGGCCCCGTGCTGATCGAGACTCCGCCTGACCGCCAGAATCAGCGTGCCGCAGGGGCAGGGGGTGCCGCCGGCACCGGCGCAGGCGCGGCAGCGGGCAACAGCGCAAAGGCCTTGTTCAGCAACTCGCGGGCTTTGGCGTCGCGCATCTTGCGCCCTTCGCTCCCCAGCACCACCACGATCACGCGGCGGCCGTTACGTTTAGCGGTGACGACGATCGACCAGCCCGCCGTCGCCGTGTACCCGGTTTTGAAGCCGTCACACCCGTCCACGCCCTCTTTGAGGAAAGGGTTGTGCGTGCGCATGTCGAAAGGCTTGGGCGTGTTCGCGCGGAACTGACGGTAGGAAGCCGAGGTGTAGGCAAAAACCGCGGGATGCTTGCACAGCTCGCGCGACAGCGTGGCCATGTCGCGCGCGCAGGAGACATCATGCCGCTGGCCGGCCGAAGGCGGCAAGCCATGCACCGAGGCAAAGCGCGTGTTTCCCATGCCGATCTGCTGCGCCTTGGCATTCATCAGTTCCACGAAAGCCTCTTTGGTTCCCGCCACATGCTCGGCCAGCGCCACCGCCGCATCGTTCGCCGACTGGATCATCATGGCATACAGCAACTCTTCGACGGTGAACGTTTCCTTCGGGTCGAGGTACACCTGCGAGCCGCCGGTCTTGCAGGCCACAACCGAGACCTTCACCGGGTCGTCCAGTTTCACTTGCCCCGCCTCGACCTTCTCCTGGATCACCAGCAGCGTCATCAGCTTGAGCGTGCTGGCGGGATAGCCCGGCATGTCCGCCTTGTCCTCGAACAGCACCGCGCCGGTGTCCGCATCAAGAATCACCGCCCCGATATACGGGACCCGGGAAACACAGCCCTTGGGCTTTTGCGGCTTCGCAGCCGCGGCAGCCGCTTTCTTCGCTGGCGGACGCTTCACCGTTTTTTTGTTTTGCGCAACCGCCCCTAAAACAAAACACCCCGCGATCAGAAGAAAAACAAGACACCGTTTCACAATCAGAACCCTCTCGTTGAGACCATACCCCTACACGCCGATCGTCCGACCCGCTAAAAAGTTATCAGTAAACCACGTTTGCCCCGGCTTGAAAAGCACTCTCCGTTTTTTCTAATACCTTTTCCTGTCCGATTTGTTATACTGTCCAACGTGTTTACTTACTTGTCTCCCCCACCCTGCTGTTCTCAACCTTTCTTGAAACCCCTATGCACGCGAAACTTTTAGACGGCAAACAACTGGCGGCGGAAATGAGGGCCGACATTGCGGGCCAAGTCGCCGCCCTCAAAAAGCAGACGGGCATCACCCCCGGGCTCGGCGTCATCCTGATCGGGGACGACCCCGCCTCCTCTTCCTATGTCACAGCCAAAGAAAAGGCGTGTGCGGAAGCCGGCATGTTCTCGCAGGACGTGCGCCTGCCCGCCGGGACCACGCAGGAGGAAGTTCTCTCCCTCGTGCGGGGCATGAACGGCGACCCGCGTATCCATGGCATCCTCGTGCAGCTCCCTTTGCCGAAACACATCTGTGAGGCCGCGGTCATCAACGCCATCGCGCCGGAAAAGGACGTCGACGGCTTCACCCCCCTCAACGTCGGGCGCATGATGATCGGGGAGTCCTGCTTCCTGCCCTGCACGCCCCACGGTGTCATCCAAATGCTGTTGAAGGCGGGCGTGCAGACCTCCGGCAGACATGCCGTGGTCGTCGGGCGCAGCAACATCGTCGGCAAGCCCGTCGCGCATCTGCTGATGCGCAAGGCCGAGGGCGGCAACGCCACGGTCACGGTCTGCCACACCGGCACGCGCGACCTCGCCGCCTTCACCCGGCAGGCGGATATCCTCGTCGTTGCCGCGGGACACCCCGGCACCGTCACGGGCGACATGATCAAACCGGGCGCGGTGGTCATCGACGTAGGCGTGAACCGCGTCCCCGACTCCTCCAAAAGAAACGGTTTCCGTCTGGTTGGCGACGTGGATTTCGACTCCGCCAAAGAAGCCGCCTCCCTGCTCACCCCGGTGCCCGGCGGTGTGGGCCCCATGACGATCACCATGCTGCTGTACAACACGCTCGATGCTGCCCGCCGGACCTGTGAGGGCGGGTGATGCCCCGTCCCCCCCAAACGCCATGAAACTTCTCGGAGAACCTCTTTTCGCGCGCGATGAAACCGGCCGGCTCAAATCCCGGATCGGCACCGTGTTCCTGAAAACCCCCGGACTCGTCACACAGGCGGGCGTGCATGCGACCCAGCGGCTCGCTTGGATCAAAGAACTGAACCGCGAGCGCCTGGAGGCCGGCCTTCCGAAACTCATCAACCAAGACGTCGATGCCGAAATGGAGCGGAGCGTCGACCTCCTTTTCGACGACGCGCTCGTGCTCATCCGCCCCGACCCGTACGACATGCCTCTCGCCTTCGAGGCGGACGAACTGCTTCAGACGCTGGTCTCGAAACGGAAGATCCGTTACCTCAACACGCAGAACGCGAAAGTCCGGGACGCTTTGCGCGCCCGGGGCGAAAATTGGCGCATGAGCCGGCTTCCCGTCTCGCCGGAAGAGATGAACCGCCTCATCGCCAACGCACGGGTCCCCATCTCAGGCATACCGATCTATTTCTACAACCCTTCCACCGGCACACGTTTCCTCACGCTTGAAACCTTCGCCTGGCTCGAGTCCCTGCCAGATGACGTCTTCCGCAAACACCTCGCCGAGATCGCCCATTTCAGCGCCCTGAGAAACCGCTTCGGGTTCCCGGAAATCGACATTTTCCCGTCCGGCTGCGCCTTTACCCGGCAGGCGTTCGAGGCATTGAATGCGGAGGGGCTGGAGACCGGGGCGCTCCGGACGGCCTACCATAAACTCCTCGAGGTTTTCCATCAGTCCGTCCCCCAGTCCCTCCGGGATGAAACTTTCGAAAACATCGAGTGGCGCAACCAGCTCTGCTCCACGCTCATCACGCAGCCGCACACCGTTGTCACGGAAGAGGTCGTTGACGACATATCGCCCGAATTCTATATGCAGATCGAATGGCTGCCCGGCTGCAGGATCGAGGAAGGCGAGCTGATTTTTGATCCCGTCTGCGAAGAGCTGGACGTCACCCCGGACGATCCCGAACTGAAGAACCTCTGCGACCCGAGGGCCAAAATCGTCATCTTCAATTACGTGCGCGAGCTCAGCAACATCGAGTACATCAACGTCGGCCGCATATCCCGCTCCCTTTCGTCCCGCGCCCAGACGGCTCACCCCCGTTTCAATGTGTATGTCGTCCAAGTCAAGGAGGCGGGCAAGCCCCGTCCCGAACTGCGCATCCTGCGCTTCCAGAAATGGGGCGTCTGCGAACACTTGGATGAGGGGAAAGACATGGTCCGCGCGATCATGGAGGCGGTGGATTACACCGACTACGTCCTCGACCGCCGCCTGGGGTGCCGCCAGCTCGGCATGAACCTCCCCGAGAAGGTCACGACCGCGCGGATACCCCTCACCTATACCGGCACCCACGCGCTGTATTATGGGGCGACCTGCTGGAGCGTCTATTTCGAGCGCAGCTATATCAAAGGCTGCGCAACCGACAAAATTCTCCCGCGGCATTACGCCGACCCGGAATTCGACCGCCGCCTCGCCCGTCTCCTGGGTGAGGCCGCCGCCGTCAACTGCATCGTCGGACGCGCCAACACAAACGAAACCGTGATCTTCGACGACGGCGACGAGGTGATCGTCTTCGACGACGACGGCCTTCCGGACCACCTCGTGGTTTCCGACCATACCGGCGCCTTCAAACAGTACGAGACCCCGCTCGAAAACGTTGCCCAGGCCTACGCCGCGCCCGTCAACAAACGCGCGGCACACCTGCCTGACGCCGCCGGATTCGCGGAACTCTACCTCGACGCTTTCCAGAAACGCTTCGAGCACGTCCAGCAGGAATACCGTTGCCGCCAACGCGCCTTTGACAAGCTGTTCAAGCACCGCCCCGTCGACCCCGCCGGCAGTTTCGCCTATCGCTGGCAATGCGTCTTGGGCCGGCTGGACCAAACCGACGCCGCAGCGCTCACCAAGGCCATCCGCAACCAGATTGGAGTCCTCAATCCGTGACCCGCCTTTTCCTTTTCAAGCAGGACCGCCTCTGGATCCGCCGCAAAGGCACGGAAGTCGAGTGCCTCTTTGACGCCAAGCCGGGCAACTACGCTTTCACCGAACCCCTTAACGCCTCGTGCGGTGTGGCCGCCGCACCAGAACCGCCCGTGCCCGACGCGGAACCCGTCGGACTGCGCGTGCTTTTCGATCTCGTCCCTCCCGAGGTCTCGTCCCAAGCCGGCCTTGCCCGCCAGCTCCTCTATTGGCGCGAGACCCACCGTTTCTGCGGGGTCTGCGCCGCACCCCTTGCCCGCCACGCGGAGGAACGCGCCATGGTCTGCCCCGCCTGCGGGTACACCGCCTACCCGCGCATCAACCCCGTGGTGATCACGCTCATCTACCGCGGCGACCAGATCCTGCTGGCACATAAAGCGGGCGGTGCCCTGCCGTTCTGGAGCCTCATCGCCGGGTTCGTCGAGGCGCACGAAACGCTCGAAGCGGCCGTCGCGCGCGAGATCGTCGAAGAGGTCGGGGCGCGCGTCAAAAACATCCGCTACGCCACCAGCCAGGCATGGCCTTTCCCGAACAACCTGATGATCGGCTTCACCGCCGAATACGCCGGCGGAGAAGTCACCCCCGACGGCGATGAGATCGCGGAAGCCGGCTGGTTCGGGCGCGATAACCTGCCGCCCATCCCCTCGCGCGTCAGCATCGCGCGCCGCCTGATCGACGCTTTCTTCGCCCCATGAAAAAGGGGACGCGGCCCCGAGGCCGCGTCCCTCACCTTTCACCCGCCGGGCCCACAGGGCCGCAGGATCACTTATAGTAACGGGCAATCTCTTCCTTGGCGATCTTGCACCACGCGATCGCGCGCGAGGGATCGTTATGGATCGTGTCGTGATCCTTCATGATGATCTCAAGGTTACAGCCTCTGGCCTTTTCGAGGATGTCCCGGATGTCCTTACACGCCGCGCTCTCGTCGAACACGTTCGCCTGGAGGATCGCGGGATTCGGCCGGCAGGAGTAGACATACTTGTCCTGCAGCGCGGCCGCCATCTTTGCCCGGTCGCAGGTCGGCGACACGCTGACGCGCCGGATGTTCGGTATGCCCTTGAGCAGGTGCCAGCGCTCAGAGATGGGCTCACAGCACCCGTAACACACCAGCCCGAACCTGGCCATGACGGGTTTCTGGTACTGCAAGACAAACTCGTCGAACAGTTCAGGCGTAAGCCCTTTCGTGTCCTGGCTCTCGAACAGCACCCAGAGATCCTTGGCCCGCGCCGTTCCCTGGTAGTCTTTGGCCGGCAATTGCGTGGTCCACCCGAACCCGCCCGACCCGATGTAGTCGCCCTCGTTGTTCAGGCTGTAGAGCCCCGCGTTTTCCAGAAACGTGATCAGATCCAAGGTGCCGTCGCGCAGAAACGCCATCAGGTTATGCAACCCCTGCGGGTTCTCTTTGACGTCTTTCAAGAACTGCGCAAACCCGCGCAACTTGATCAGCTCGCGCGTCAGCCCCAGCGACCAATACCACTGCTCGCGCAGTTTGACCGGCAGCACGCGGTCAAAGACTTCCCGCGCCAGATGCACGATCGCCGTTGTCGCATCCCGGTCCACCGTGATTGTTTGAAACTGAAGTCCGCTCAAATCGTTTAAATCGCGCAACGCCGGCTGAGGGTTTACTGAAGAGGCGTCCGGCCCCCAAAAGGTCCGCTTGTAGACCCACCCGACCGTGAACCGGCTTTCGACGACCCGGTCGTCCCCCATCTTCTCTCCCCAGAAAATTTCCTTGCGCAAACGGTGCTCCCAGTGACGGGCGAGCCCATGCGTACATTCCAGCGACGAATCGGGGATGATTTCCCGCCAACTGAATTCAGGATCACAAAGGATCAATGGGCGCGAGGCCTGCAAGGTGTTCTGCCTCGTCCACAGCACTTTCTTTTCCGCCTCGATCTGACGCGTGGATAACGCCATGACCCGCTCACCCAACTTGCGCAACACTTCGCGCTCTGTTGGCGTGATGGTCAGGTCTGCGACATGCGTATCCAGCGCCACATTGCCCGGTTGATCATGATGATCATTCATAACCGAACCCTCCTTGTACCCGACACACCAGTCTTGTTGATGTGCCGCCCGCTAAGCCGCGTCGGTCAAGCCTAGACAGGCGGTATGTAAAGCCCGCATACCTGCGGTTCCGCTTTCATGCACGCATTATAGAGCGGCAAGCCCGGCTTGTCCACCGCAGAAACAAAAACGCAGGCGCGAAATCAGGGCTTCCAAAAAACCAACCGGAAAACAGCTTAATCTTTGACAGTCTTTTTTAAAAAGACTTATACTTATAAATTATGCCGCACAAAATCCTTACCCTTCAACAGGCCGCCAGGCACATCCGCATCCCTGAACGGGAGCTGTTTCATCTCGTCCAGCGCGAGGAGATCCCGTTCCTGCGGCGCGGCGAAGAAGTGGTTTTTGAGCACCGCATGCTCGACGACTGGGCGCAGCGCCGCATTCTCGGGCTCCCCACCAAGTCCCTGACACAGCAGCACCGCGAAGCGACAGCCGACCGCACGCCCCGCGCCTCGGAAGACATTTTGGTCGAATGTCTCTTCCGTCCTGAATGGATCAACCCCGCCCTGCCCTCACGCACCAAGCCGGGCGTCATCCGCGACATGGTCGGGCTCGCAGTCTCGACGGGACTGCTCTACGACGATGCGGCCTTGCGCCGCGAAATAGAAGCCCGCGAGAGCGTCAGCTCTACCGCCATCGGTGGCGGCGCCGCCTTCCTGCACGCGCGGTATCACGACCCCTACTCCGCCTCCGATTCGTTCGTGGTGCTCGGCAAAACCGTCCAACACATCTTCTTCGGCGCGCAGGACGGCGAGGAGACCGACCTCTTTTTCCTGATCTGCTGCACGGACGACACCCTGCACCTGCACACGCTCGCCCGGCTCTGCATGATGACTCACGGCAGCCTGATGCTCTCAGACTTGCGGGCCGCGGCCGACGCGGATGAAATGTACGGCATCCTCTGCCGCACGGAACACGAACTGCTGAAGACGCTGTGAGAACCGGGAGCGGAGCCCTTTTACTTCAACTCGGACTCGTACGGGATCGGCACGCCGTATTGCCTGTTGACCTTGAGCATTTCGGCGAAAAGCTGCTGTTGCGCATCGCGCGAATACGCGCCGACCAAGTGATACATTTTCTGCAGCGCCCACCGCTGCTTCACCGCCGCCGCGCCCAATTTGGCGTGCCGCGTCAGGCTCAGCCGGAAGATCGAATCGTATCCCTTATCCGCCGCCAGCCCCCGGATCTGGAACACCAGCTCTTCCGTCGGGTCGGGACATACCCCATACAATTGCAGCTGCCGGTCTTTGTAAAGGTTGGTCGTGCTCTTGGGATAAACCTCGCTCTTGGAAACAGAGTCGAACGTCACGGCGATGTCACTCATCACCGGATAGCGGATGCTCTCATAGGCCCGCGCCATCGAGGACGGGATGTCCCACCGGTTGCCGGACAGCACCGTCGACGAGCCGCGGTTGCAGTAGGTGAGCATGTCGAGCAGGTAGACGTTGGCCTTGCTCTGCGTGCCGTACATGTTGACCGACAACAAACCGGTGTTCAGCTTCGAGAACTCCCCGATGATTTTGGCGCTCTCCGTCACCCCGAAGGTCGGTTTCCCGTCCGTCACGACAAAAGCGATCATCGGCCGTTTCGGGTCGCGCGGAAGTTTCATCAGCGACCGCAACGACCCGAACACGTCGGTCTGGCCGAACGCGCGCATGTCCGCCACGAACGCGGCCGCCTTCTGCTTGTTCTCTTCCGTCACCTGGGTCCAGCCCGGAAAACAGTACGCGTACGTGTCGCGGAAGGCCACCACATTGAAGCGGTCTGCCGGGTTCAGCGTCTCCAGGGCCGCTCCGAGCGCCTTACGGCAGAACACCATGCGCTCCTCGGACATCGACGCGGAAACGTCCTGCACCAGCACGATGTCCTTGGCGATCGCCGGAACCGGCTTGTCAGAACGCGGCTGGATACCGATCCTGAAATAGATGCGGCCCGGCTCATCCGGATCGCGGTACGTCTCAAGCCCGACGGCGAGCAGGTCATCGATCGGCACATAATCCACGGACTCCTGCAGCGCCGCGACCTTCGCCTGCGCCTCGAGCGCCTTGCGCTCTTCTTCGCCCAGCGCGGCTCCTTTCCCTTCCGCCTCTTTTGCCGCCGCCTCCAGCTGTTTCTTCAGAAGTTCCTGCTGGTCTTCCGTCAACTTCGCACCGTCCGGTTTCCCTGTGGCCGAACCGGACTTGCCGCCCTTCTCGCCGGGCTTCATCGCGAACCGCGCTTCGGTTGCCGACGCCGGGACCTGCGAAGGCGTGCCCGACTCCCCGGCGGCCGGCACTTTGAACGTCCCCTTACTGATCACCGTGTCGAACACATCTGCCGCTTTGATCGGTTTCGGCGGTTCGGGGTCTTTGCCGAAGCGGCGCCCCACCAGATCGATCGACGGCACAATGTCCGGCGCTTTCGGCACGCGCTCAATCATCGGGATCTCGCGCCGGGGCAGCGTCGCCACCTCGTCCTGCACCGTCCGGTCATAGATTTGCGCAATCTCCTGACGCGGCATCCACGGCGTGGAGTCGATCTGCCGGATCTCCGACTCTTTCAGCGAAGGCACGCCCGGCGCAAGCGCCTCGCGCGGAATCGGCGGCGGCACCGTCAGCGCGGGGCCCGCGGGCTGGCTCAACGCATCCACCCGTTCGGAAGCCTCAATCGGCCCCCGGCTCGGCGTATCCCGTTCGCCCGGGACTTTCTCGGCGATCTGCATCGGGTCGGCACGCATCGTCTCCACCCGCATCGGCGGCACCCGCTCGCCCTCGAACCATTCGCGTCCCCGGTCCCGCAGGCTCCGGACCCCCGAGAGCGCCCAGTCCGAGAAAAAGTACATGAGGATCATGTGGATAACGGCCGAGAACAAGATCGCCACACACGCCAGCAACACGTGATGGTCGCTCTGCTGTTGATACTGTCTGAACCCGTAAGGTATCATGAGCCGGCCTTCCTCTCCCCCTCGGCGGCCTGAGCCGGCCCCGGTTTCGCCAACGGTGAAGCAGGATACCGGGCGCGCAGTTCATCGCGCAGCGCCGCGGCTTCCTTGGCGCGCCCCACCTTATCGAGCAGCGCCGCCGCCTTGTGCAAGGCCTCCGGCACCAGCGAGGCATCGTCAAACAGGATTCCCACGCTCATGTAATACCGCAGCGCGGCGGTCTCGTCGCCCTTCTGTTCCGCGTTCCGCGCCAGCCCCGCGTAGGCGTTGGCACGTAACCCCAGCAGCTCGGGAGACGCCGCGCGCGCCGCCGCATCGTTCAACTGCCGGTCCGCCTCGTCGAAGCGCCCGGCCTCCGTCAGCAGCTCGCCCAGCCGCAGCGCCGCCTCGGCACCATACGCCGTCGACGCGCCCGTCCCCAACGCCTCGGTAAACGCGTGGATCGCCGGGTCGCGCTCCCCCTTGGAACGGTGGATGCGCCCCAGCAACGTCCAAGCCGTCTGCGTCCACCCCTTGTCCGGCTTGAGCGCGATCATCGTTTTCGCGGCCTGCGCGGCCGCCTCGGGCTGTTTCTGCTCAAGCTGGAACTCGGCCAGCCACGCCAACCGGTCCACGCCCAGCTTCTCCGCGATCGGCGCGTCCAGCAGCTTTTGGAAAAACGCGGCCGCCTCGGCCTTGCGTCCGACCTGCTGGAGGATCATCCCCAGCTCCAGCATGGCCTCCCGCTCGAACTCCTTGGAGGGGGTTGCGGCCAGGCACGCCCGGAAAAGCTTTTCCGCCTCGGCGAAGTCGTCCACCTGGCGATAGACCGACGCGCGCCAGTACAGCACCTCGGCTTTGCGCGCATCCGCTGGAAAACGCCGCATCCTTTCATCCAGCGTCGCGCCCGCGGCCCTCGCGTTCTTTGCGCGCAGCTCCTCCATCGCTTTCTGGTACAGCGTCTCCGCCACTTCCCCGCTGTCCGGGTACTTGGTCAGCAACGCCGTCCAGTCGCGCAACGCCGCTTCGCCCCGGCCCAGCCGCGCCAGGCAGACACCCGACGAATAAAGGGCTTTGGACGCGAGAGGGTCGTCGGGGAAACGGGTCGCCACCTGCAGGTACCACGAGGAGGCCGACTCCCAAGCCTCCTGTTTCTGCAGCAGCCAGCCCAACCGGTAGAGCGCGTCCTTCACAAAGGGGCTCTTCGGGCACTTGTCCACCAGCAGGCGGCAATTCTGCACGGCCGCATCGTTCTGTTGCAGGGCGATCGCCGACTCCCCCTTCATCCAGTACACATGGTCGGCATAGGCTTCCGGCGGCTGCGCCAGTTGCGCCGACACCCGCAGCACCTCCTGATACTTGCCGTCCCGGTAGAGCGTCGAAAGCTTCTCGTACCACGCCTGCTTCGCCAAGCGGCCTTCCGGGAACGCGGCAAGCTGCCGCGCATACACCTCAACCGCCTCAGCCCGCTGTTCGAGCTGTCTCAGGCAGTTCGCCTTGAGATACAGCACCTCTTCCCGCGCCGGGTGCTGCGCGTTGCCGAGAATCAGCCCCAAAAGCTCGGAGGCCTCTTTGTACCGCCCCGCGTAATAGTTCGCCCAGCCCGCCGCCAGGGCGCTCTCCGCCACGCGCGGCGATGCCGGATATTTGGCCCGCAACATCTGAAACAGGTTCGCGCTCTCCTCGTAATGCGTGTCGATCAACGCGCTCTGCGCCGCAAAATAGACGGCCTCTTCCGCCACTTTCGGGTCTTTGGCCTTATGCGCCAACTCCAGATAGATTCCCATCGCCCGCCGCCGGTCCTCCGGTTTCCCCGTTTGGGTCAGCAGCCACGCGGTACGCAGGCCCGCATACATGCCATAGTCGGTTTCCGCATATTCCTTGCACAACTGCCCGTACCGCGTCAGTGCCTCCGCCGGACGGTTGAGCCGCTCCAAGGCCGTCCCCAAATGGTACAGCGCCGCCGAACGCACTTCCGGCGGCACCTCCGGCACCGTCAGCTTTTCGAAAAAGACCGCCGCCGTCTCCAGCGAGCCCCCGCCCGCATCCAGCAGGAGCAGAGCGCGCTGCAAATACGCGCGGGACACGTTGGGGCTTGACGGGAACGCCTCGGTCAGCCGCTTGTAGGCGGCCTCGGCTTCCGCAGCGCGTTTCATGCGCCGGTGGCACTCGCCCAGCCGGAACAGCACGTTGTCGAGCCCCGGCACATCCGGCGTCTCCGCCAGCGCCGCATACTCGCGCGCCGCCAGCTCGAACAGGCTCCGCCGGAACAGGCCGTCCGCAAGCTGAAGCCGGTCCTGAAGCTCCACCGGATCAGCCCCGGACACGCACAGCCCCGCCAGCAGCAACCCCGCGCATAACCCCTGTACCCGTAACCTCATTTTTTCTCCGTCGCGGCCGTCTTTTCCTCCATCGTGGCCATTGAGAAATTCCAGATGTCCGCCTTGCGGCAGGTGTCCACCACCTTGATCAGATCCTCGTACCGCGTCGCCTTGTCCGCGCGCAGCACCACCGGCTGCCCGGGGAAATATCGCGCCAGCCGGTCCAGCCGCGTCTTCAGCGCGTCCAGCGTCAGATCCTGCTGGTTAACGGACACGCGCCCGTCCTGGGTGATGTTGATGATGATCTCGCCCGGCAACCGGTCCGGCACCTTACCGCTCTGGGCAGACGGGAGCGTGATGTTGATCTCATACTCCCACTGCGAAAAGACGGACGTCGTGATGAAGAAAAAAAGCATCAGGAAGACGATGTCCATCATGGACGTCATCTGAAAACCCGGAAGCGTATTCCTGCTTTTCTTTCGGAAGTTCATGCCTTGTCAATCCTGTCCATAAACGGCGCCTTGGCGCCCATGCCGATGATCGCCGTGAGAACCTCCGAGGAGGCCGCCTCCAGATTCGCGATCTGGCCGCTCGCGCGCCGGCGGAACCAGGCGTAAAACACCATGCTCGGAATCGCCACGACCAGCCCGAAGACCGTCGTCACGATCGCCTGCGACACGCCGGCCGCCAACACCACCGGCTTGGCGCTCGCGATGTCGCTCGCCACCGAACCGAACGCCGTCAGCATCCCGAGGACCGTGCCCAGCAGCCCCAGCAGGGGCGCGATCGTGGCCACGTCCAACAGGAACTCCGTCTGCCCCTGGATGGCGTCCGCCTGGCGCGCCCCCTCCGCCTCCGTCGCCCCGCGCAGCAGCGACACGTCGCACTGCGGCACGTTGCGCAGACAGTCCAGCGTCGCCAGCACCACCGCCGACAAGGGGCACGGATGCCGGTCGCACAGGCGCCGCACCTCGTTCAGGTCATTCGCGCGCACCCGCGAGACGATGTCGATCAGCAGCTCGCGCGGCGTCACCGACCCGGAACGCAGGACCGCCACGAAATAGAAGACCATCGCCAGCGCAAAAATCGAGATCGCGGCCAGCACCCACATGATCCAGCCGCCGTACTCCCACGCCTGTTTCAGCGACATGCCGTAGCCGTTGGCCGCAACCGGCGCCGCGGCTGCGGCGGCCCCCGCCGCCTCCTGCGCGACCGCGCACGCCAAAGACCCCGCGTAGGCCACAAAACCCGCAACCGTTTTCTTGTTCAGCATCCTTTTCATCCTTTCTCCACCTTCCTTCCCGACCCGCAATTTCGCGTTCCTTCCTTCTACCTGACCGCATCAAACGCCACGCCCAGCAGGGCACTGAACGCCTTCTGCGACCGCGCGCGCCGCCCGCGCACCCACCGGCGCACATCTCCCACGCGCGCCCGGTACCCGTCGAAATCCAATCCCGCCGTGCCGCCCTCATGCGTCTTGAGCGCGATCGCCTGATCCGGGTCGGCCGCCTCCAGCTCATCGAGATGCGTGCGGACATAGTGATACGCGTCGCGGAACGGCATCCCGCCCGCCACCAGCCCCAGCGCGCGGTCGGTCGCAAACACGCCGGGCGTGAACCCCGCCCGCAACCGTCCGGGCCGCACCGCCAAGGCGCCGGCCATCAGCGTCATGATCCGCAGCGAGGCGCGCGTCACCCGCAGCCCCTCCATGTACAGCTCCTTGGTCTCCTGCAGATCGCGGTTGTACCCGCCCGGCAGCGCCTTGAGGATCGTGTTGACCGCTGTTCCGTACCCCAGCACCGTCGCGGCCTTGGCGCGGATCAGCTCCAGCACGTCGGGGTTGTACTTCTGCGGCATGATGCTGCTGCCCGTGCACAACTCCGGGGGCAACACAAAATAGCCGAACTCCGGCATCGAAAAAAGGATCACGTCTTCCGCCAGCCGCGAGAGGCTCAGCATGATCTGCCCGCAGGCCGCCAAGGTCATGGCCTCGTTCTTGCCGCGCGCATTGCTCGCGTGGAACACATTGTGGTGCGGCGACGAAAAGCCCAGCAGCCTGGCGGTCAGCCCGCGGTCCACCGGCAACGGGACACCGTACCCCGCGGCCGACCCCAGCGGACAGCGGTCGTTGTACGTGTAGGCCGCCTCGAGCAGCAGCAGGTCGTCCAGCAGCGTCTCGGCATACGCCGTGGCCCACAGCCCCACCGAACTCGGCATCGCGGGCTGCAGGTGCGTGCGGCCCACCATCGGCACCTTCACATGCCGACGACCTAACCGCACCAGCCCCTCGGCCAGCGCCGCCACCTCGCCCGCCATCCCCAGCAACTGGTCGCGCACGTGCAGCCGGATGTCCACCGCCACCTGATCGTTTCGGCTCCGGCCGGTGTGGACCTTCCGGCCCAATTCGCCCAACCGCTCGGTCAGCCGGCGCTCCACCGCCAAATGCACATCCTGGTCCGCGTCCGTGATGGTGAACCGCCCGTCTTTCACTTCCCGCATCACCCCGACCAGCGCCGCCACCACGCGGTTGCGTTCATCCGTCCCCAAAACCGCCGGTTTGACGCGCATTCTGGAAAGCATCGTCACATGCGCGGCCGTGCCCAAGCAATCCCACACCGCCAGCTCGAGATCGAGTACCGGATCTTTGCCGACCGTAAACGCCAAAACGTCCGGATGGATTTTGCCCACGATCGTTTTCTGCCCGTCCGCCGTTCTCTTCACTTTCTGCGTCCTTCCGCGCGCGTGCGAAACCGCCACGCCCTTTCGCCCGCCTCACTCACCCGTCGTCTGGCGCAAGATAACGCCCTTCGCCGTTCGGCGCTCCAACTCCTTGCGCATCCCTTCCGCCTCCCGCAGCAACCGCGACAACTCGCCCTGTTTCGCGCCGCGCGCCAACGCTTCCAAGAAACCGACATAGGCCTCTGAAGTAGCAAGAAGCATACCATCGCGTCCCGCCGCCGCCACCTTCACAAGGCCCTTCTGCGCCGCCGCGCACCGCCTGACCTCCGGCTCATCCGCACGCGGGATCGCCTCATAAAAAGTAATACACGGCCGGTTATTCCCCCATGTTGTACCATAAAACGCAGGATAGAGCAACAGACGGGAACGGAAACGCCGCAGGATCCCCTCGCTCGTCAGCCCCGGCTTGACCACCGTGCGCCCCAAGCCCTCCAGCCACAGGTCCAGCGCCCCGTCGAACGCCGCGGGATCCCCCGTGCCCGCCAGCAGACGCCCCGCGACGGACGGACTCCAGTCGCACCCCTTTGCCGCACCGCTCAACAGGGCCTCGAACGGATTCCCGTCGTCGGAGCGCTTCTCCAGAAACCACCCCGCCAACACCGCCGCCAACGCCGGCTCGCGCGACGCCGCGCTTTCTGCGGCAAACAGCTCCGCCGCGGGCGGAAGACAGGCCCGCGACCACAACAGCAGCGTCCGGTCCACATCCTGCTGCCGCGTCTCGCGCCCCATGTGCCGCACCAGGCCATCGATCAGCCACACCGGCACATCTTTCACCGTCTCGCGGGTGCCCCCCGCCTCCGCCATCCACGCGCGAAGCAACGCCACGCAAATCGCCCGCCGGAACTTCCCCAAATCCGCCGCCTCGGGATCAGGCAGCTCGATCCGCTCCCGCACCCCGCCGCCATCCGGGTCGGCCACCCGCGCCGCAAACACCCGCGTGTCGCCGTCGCTCTTCCCGCCGATCTGGATCACCAGCGGACAAGACGGGGAGCCGAATTTCATCCGTGTGGCGCGGGCCAGTTCGCCGCGCGTGCGGTCCACGAAGACCAGGACCGGCGCGCGGTACCCCATCTTGGACAAGGGCGCGCCGACCACCACCGAACCGTCCTTGGAAGTGACCGGCGCGGCGGGCAGGTCCCGTTGCGGCAGACGCGGCCCCACCCCCGCCGGCTGCGCCCAAACGGCACCCGCCGCCAACAGCAACAAGCCCCCCCAGACGGGCCCCACCCCGATGCTCCATCCTGTTCGCACGTTCAACACGCCCGCATTGTCGCATCTTCCCCAGCCGCTTTCAATGCCGAACCGGTTCTTGATTTGCCGGGGGTATTGTGCGAGACTGTTCCCACTTTTTAACCAGAGGTTTTCATGGTGTATTATGACCGTGGCGCGGTCGACGATGTGATCGACAACGCGCAAATGAGACAAGGGCTTTTCGCGGCGCTGGACAAGCTCGGCCCCCGCAAAAAAGTGCTGGTGCTGCCCCCTGACTTCACCCGGTTCCATTCCAGGGCCGGCCTTTTAACGCAGTTGGCGTGGCAGTATTACGGCGACCGGCTGGCGGCCGTGCTGCCCGCGCTGGGCACGCACTCCCCCATGACGCCGGAGCAGATCCGCGAGATGTTCGGCGAGATGCCGCTTTCGCTTTTCAAGCCGCACGACTGGCGCAACGACGTGGTGACGCTGGGCACGGTGCCGCCGGCCTACGTGCGCGAAATCACCGAAGGCAAGCTCGACTTCGACTGGCCGGTGCAGGTGAACAAGCTGCTCGTCGAAGGCGGGTTCGACCTGATTCTCTCCATCGGCCAGGTGGTGCCGCACGAAGTGATCGGCATGGCCAACTACAACAAAAACCTTTTCGTGGGCACCGGCGGAGCGGTGGCGATCAACCGCAGCCATTTCGTTGGCGCGGTGTACGGCATGGAGCGCATCATGGGGCGGGCCGACACCCCGGTGCGCAAGCTTTTCAATTACGGGTCCGACCACTTCGGCCACCTGCTGCCTCAGACCGTCTACGCGCAGACGGTCGTGGGCCGCGCCGGCGACGGCGGCATGGCGGTGCGCGGGCTCTACGTGGGGGATGACATCGGGGTCTTCAACCGCGCCGCGGCGCTGTCCCTCGAAGTCAATTTCGAAATGGTGCCGAAGCCTTTCAAAAAGTGCGTGGTCTATCTGGACCCGGCGGAATTCAAAAGCACCTGGCTCGGCAACAAGGCCGTCTACCGCACGCGCATGGCCATGGCCGACGGCGGCGAGCTGCTCATCCTCGCGCCGGGCGTCAAGGAGTTCGGCGAAGACCCCCAGATCGACGCGCTGATCCGCAAGTACGGTTATTTCGGCACGCCGAAAACTTTGGCGGCGGTAAAGGCGAACGCGGATTTGCAGGAAAACCTCGGCGCCGCGGCGCATCTGATCCACGGCTCTTCCGAAGGACGGTTCGGCATCACCTACGCGCCGGGTCACCTCACACGCGCCGAAATCGAGGGCGCGGGCTTCAAGTACGCCGACGTGCGGGAAATGATGGCGCGCTACAATCCTGAAACCCTGAAGGACGGCGTCACCGTCATGCCCGACGGCGAAGAGATTTTCTTCATCAGCAACCCCGCGATCGGCCTCTGGTCCGTGAGGGAGCGGTTTCAATCGTAACGTGTAGGGGCAGGCCAGTGTGTCTGCCCTCTTTAACAAAGGAGCAGAAAGATGTCAGTACCCTTTAAGGTGGATTTGAACGGTAAAGTCGCGGTGGTGACCGGTGGCGGCGGCGTGCTGTGCGGCGCCATGGCCAAGGCGCTGGCGGAGTGCGGCGCGGCGGTGGCCGTGGCGGATCTCAAGCTGGAAGCGGCGCAAAAGGTGGCGGACGAGATCACGGCGGCGGGCGGCAAGGCCATGGCCGTGGCCTGCAACGCGCTGGACAAGGCCAGCCTGGAAGCGGCGAACGCCGAAATCGAGAAAACTTTCGGGCCGGTCTCGATCCTCCTCAACGGCGCGGGCGGCAACCATCCCAAGGGCACCACGGCCATGGAGTATCTGAACCCCGA
>JAQVSS010000356.1 GCA_028700415.1 Kiritimatiellia bacterium | reverse complement strand
GCCTGGGACGCGCGCCCGGCGTTCACCAGCCAGCGCGGGCTTTCCGGCACCAGGAACAGGAGCAGGATGAAGAGCGTGTTGGGGATCAGCTCCGCGGCGAACATGCCGCGCCACACCTGTCCGACCAGAAGCCAGTGGAACACGCCCTTCCCGCCGAACGCCTGCGGGTGCGCCTCGGCAAAGCCCAACAGCACCCAGTTCGAGAAGTAGGCCAGCAGGATGCCGACCACGATCGAGAGCTGGTACAGCGCCACCAGCCGGCCGCGGATTTTCGGCGGCGCGAACTCGGAGATGTAGAGCGGCGCCAGCACGGAAGCGATGCCGACGCCCACGCCCCCGATCAGCCGCGCGATGATCAGGATTGTGAAGGTGGGGGAGATCGCCGAGTAAAGCGCGGAAACAAAGAAGAAAACCGCGCCCGCAATCAGCACCGGCTTGCGCCCGAAACGGTCGCCGAGCCAGCCCGCCACCATCGCGCCGAGCACGCAGCCGGCCAGCGCCGCGCTGCCGAACCAGCCCAGCATCAGTTTGCTCAGCGCGAACTGCTTCTCGACAAAACCGAACGTGCCGGAGATGACGGCGGTGTCGAACCCGAACAGGAGCCCCCCCACCGCCGCCACCAGGCAGATGAGCGTCAGAAACAAAACACTTCCCTTGGCGGGCAACGCCGGCGTTGCCCGCGTGTCAGTCATAACCATTCTTCCCCCTCAGTTAACGGATCTGGATGATCAGCCCGCGAACCCGCCACCGTAAATACACCGTGTGGTCATCAAGGCTCTGCAGCGGCGTGTCCTCCTTGATCTCGGCCCCGGTGCCACCGGGCTGCGACGTCCAGCGGGCAGGTTCGTGTCCCGAATAATAGACCGTCTCGGACGGGAACCAGCTTCCGTACACCTGGTTCGTGGCAGGGACTAATACATCCATGACACTCGACCCCGTGATTGTGTAGACCCCCGGCGACACATCAAACGTGACGCGGACGGACGCGGGAAACTCGTGCGCGCCAATATCCACCGTGCCGGACGCGACGCGCTCCTTTTTCGCGAGATCCAGCGTGCCGGCGACTTTCGCGTTGTCGCCCGCGTTGATGCAGGGCGACCCCTGCGCCAGCCGGTAGTCGCTGTTCGCCGCATCGCGGAACGAGGGGTTGGAGGTGCACACGTTCACCACTTCCGTTAGGCCGGCCGGATTGATCTCCCACAGGGTGTTGCCCCACACGATCGTGTTGTTGAGATAGATCTTATACGAACTCGCGGATCCGGTCGCCCCGCCGTTGCTGTTGGAAGTCACGGTGCAGTTGTTCAACGTGCCGATGTAAACGCCGCCCGCGCTTGAGCTGGCCGTATTCCGGATGAACAGGGAGTTGTTGACGCCCTGCTTCACGTCATAGGCGCCGCCGCCCTGGGAGGTCGCCGTGTTATGGGCAATCAGGCAGCGGTCAAAGGTCGAGTAGTAGGCAATGCCGCCGCCATAGCCGGCCTTGTTGTTGGTGATCACGCAGTCGACAACCGTCCCGTTATACCGGTATGCGTATGTGTCGATACCACCCGTCTGGCCGCCGGTGACGCCGCCGCCAGTCTGGGACTCATTGTTGCGGATCACGCAATTTCTCACCACCGTGCCGGGCGCCGGCGTCATGATGCAAACCCCCCCGCCGCCGCGGATGTATTCATTTGTGGGGGCATTTCCGCCGGCCCTGGTCCGGCCTTTCTCAAGGGTGAAACCGTCCAGAATGCCGGCACTCATGAAAACGCAGCGGGTCGCTCCCGCAGCATTGTAGGTGCCCGCGCCCTGAATCACAGTCTGCTCCGGCCCGCTCAGGCTCTTCACGGTTACCGCATTGGTGATGAGCAGCCGGTTCAGGGTTGAGGGGACGACCGGCGTCACGCGGGTGCCGGTGTTGTAGACGCCATTGGAAACGAGCACCGTCATACCGGTTTCCGCGGCATCGACCGCAGCCTGGATGGTCTGTTTCGCCGCGCCCCACGAGAGGCCGTTGTTGCCGTCGTTCCCGTTCGTCGCCACGCACAAGGTCGCGTATTCATACGCGCCGGCATCGATTGTCCCCAGACGGATGCGCGGGGCGCCCGCCAGATCCAGCGTGTTGCTTGCCGGGTTGAGCGCGTTGTCGCCGGCGTTGATGGCGGCGGAGCCGGGGCAGAGGGTGAAGTCGCCCTGCGTCGGATCGGCAAAGACCGGCGCCCCTGCGGGAACCAGCGCGACGCCGGGATGCGCCAGATCCGCGGAACCCGCGACCGTGTTGCTCACTGTACTTACCGCTGTCAGATCGCACAGGTCGACGTTCTGGCCGCCGGTATTCCCGAACGCGACACTGTTATAGATGGTCTCGCCGCCGTAATGGATGCCGGGGCCGTTCTCGAGAGCAGCCGTGTTGCCGGCAACAGTACAGCCGTACAGGTTCACCCCCCAGGTGCCCCCGATGCTTTTGGCGCTGTTGCCGGCAAAGAGGGAAGAGTAGGCGGAGCCCTGAACCATCCCGCCGCCGCCGCCGCTGCCGGTCTGGACGTTGGAAAGCACCTTGCAGCGGTAGAGCGTCGCCTGGTACACGCCGCCGCCCGAACCGTTGCTGGCCGTGTTGGAATCAATGAGCGTCTCAGTGTACGTTCCCAGAGCCACGCCGCCGCCGTTTCCGACACAGGTGTTGTCCCTTACGGTACACCGCGTCAGGATCGCATCATACACCCCCCCGCCGCTCTCGCCGGCGGTGTTGTTCTCGATCACGCAGTCGTAGAGCGCCCACCCGTACTGCGGGTTGCCCATCGCGCCGCCGCCCTTGCGTGTGGCAGTGTTGTCCCGGATGACGCAGTTGTAATAATATCCCCAGAAGACGCCGCCGCCGTACATGGCCGTGTTGTTGCAGAACAGGCAGTTGTAGCGTGTCCCGTTGTCGTTGCCGCCCCCGCTGTCTTCGGCAACGTTGTTGGAGACCACGCAATCCCGCAAGACCCCGTAATAGACCCCACCGCCCCGCAAGGCCTTGCAATTGCGGATCACGCAGTTGGTGGCCGTGACCGACGCGCTGTTGATGGCAAGCCCGCCGCCGCCGGTGGACCATTTGGATGAGGCGGACGTGGCACCGTCCTCGAGAATAAAGCCGTCCAGCAGCCCCGAGTCCATGTACACGCAGCGGATGGCGGAGGATGTGCCGTACGTGGCAATCCCCGACCCCCGGATGACAGCGCCGCGCGGCACGACGCTCCGCAGCGTGACGCTGTTGGTGATCAGCACGCGGGTGTTCTCGTAGTTGCCGGTGTCATACACGCCGTTGGTGACCAGCACCGTGCCGCCAAAGCCCGCAGCCGTCACAGCGGCCTGAGGGGTTGCCTTGGCATCCGTCCAAGAGGTTCCGCCGTTCCCGTCGTCGCCGTCCGGGCTGACATAGAGCGCGCCTCGCGTCACCCGCACCGTTTTCCCGGCGTAATCATAGGCGACCGAGTAGGAGGCGGGCAGGGTGACGGCTGCGAAAGGGCCTGTCAGCGTGCCGTCGCAGGTCGCGACCGTGTAGGTGCCCAATATAAACTGTGAACGGTCTGTCAGATCCAAGGTGAGTTTCGAGAGGTCGAGATCACCGTCCGAATGCAGAAGGCCGCACCCCGTCCCACCCGTGTTCGCGGTAATCCTCAACCGCGCGCCGGCCTCTAAAGCCGGCGTTCGGGTCAGCGTCAGCGTCCCGGCGCCATCGGCGCCGCCCGACAGGCTGCCGCCTGCGGCCACTTCGACCGCGCCGGTGATCGTCCCGGTGCCGTCCAGCGTCGCGCCGTCGCACACGCGGACCGTGCTGGCCCCGGTTCCAGAACCGCTGGTGTTGTGGACTCGCAGCGTGCCGTTTGAAATGAGGGTCACACCGGCATAGGTGTTCGCCGTGGAGAGCGTCAGTTTACCCGCGCCGGTTTTCGTCAGTCCCGCGGCGGCTGGGCCGGAAATGACCCCGGCGAAGGTGACGCTGTAGCCTTGCGTGTCGATCAACGCCGTCCGTCCGTCTGCGATGGACGTCGTCATGGCGGACTGTGCGGATGTGTTGGACCGCGCCCGGAACAGGCCGCCTCCGAACGTGAAGGTCTGGTAGGTATAAGGCGTGCTCCCCGTGCCGAACGTCGAGAGCAGTGTGCCGCCGTTGAGGGTGTAGGCGCCGTTGCCGCCGGCCCGGCCGAGCTGAAGGCCCTGGGCGTTGTCCAGCGTCTCCACCGTGCCGCCGTTCTGCGTGAAGGTGCCCACGCTGGTCGCGAACCCCCAGCCGACCGAAATGCCGTTGCTCGCAGTCAGCGTGCCGCTGTCGAGGGTGTACGCGCCGCCCGCGTTGGCGGCGTTGTTGCCCCCGACCAGCAGCCATGAGGAAACCGTCACGTCGCCGCCGGCCTGCCGGACGCGGCTGTTGTCCCCGGCCCGCCCGATGACCGCCGGGCCGGCAACCGTGCCGCCCCCGCCGATGCCCAGCTCGGCGTTGCCGTAAACCAGAAGCCGCGTGAGGGAGGCGTCAACCGTGGCCGGCTGCG
>JAQVSS010000059.1 GCA_028700415.1 Kiritimatiellia bacterium | reverse complement strand
TCTTTGCCTCGGGATCCAGTTTGAAAAGCCGTGCGAGGAGCCCGCCGTAAAGCCAGTAGGCTAGCGCAAGGATGACCGAAACCCCTCCAATCACGACAAGAAGACTCATCATACCCCCAACCGTTTACTGTAACCCAAACGAAGAAATTGAGTAAAAGTATGCGGAGTGTCCGCACGGATGTCAAGACCGCCGCCGGTGGAATTGGAAGTGCCTTTTCACAGGGGGTTGGTATAATGCGCGGCCAATGACTGACTATTCCAGACTGTTGAACCCCGAACAGTGCGAGGCCGCCACATCCGGGGACGGCCCGCTGCTGGTGCTGGCCGCGGCCGGCACCGGCAAGACGCGCACGCTCGTTTACCGCGTGGCCTATCTGGTGGAACGCGGCGCCGCTCCGGACAGCCTCTTGCTGCTGACCTTCACCAACCGCGCGGCCCGGGAGATGCTGGAGCGTGCCAAGCAGGTCGCGGGGGAGTCCGTGGGCAACCTCTGGAGCGGCACCTTCCACCACATCTGCAACCGGTTCCTGCGGCGGTTCGCAGACAAACTGGGCTACCCGAACGATTTCGCCATCCTCGACCGCGACGATTCGCGCGCGCTGATCGACCAGTGCATCAAGGATACCGTACGCAACAAGAAAGACTTCCCAAAAAAAGATGTGATCGGCTCACTCATCAGTTCGGCCGCCAACCGCGCCTGCGACGTCGAGGATGTGCTGGATCAGGCCCTCAGCGACTTGAAGGTCGATCCGATGGAGATCGTCAAAATCGCCAACCTCTACACCGAACGCAAGCGCGCGATGGGCGCGATGGATTTCGACGACCTGCTGGTCAACGGGCTGCGGCTGCTGACCGAACAGGAGCCGATCCGCGCCTTTTACCAGAACAAGTTCCGGCACGTGCTGGTGGACGAGTATCAGGACACCAATCTCCTGCAAGCCAAGATGGTCGATGTTCTGGCGGGGGTGAACAAAAATGTGATGGCCGTCGGCGACGACTTCCAGTGCATCTATTCGTGGCGCGGCGCCGACTTCCGCAACATCATGGAGTTCCCCAGGCGCTGGCCCGAATGCCGCATCGTCAAACTGGAGCAGAACTACCGCAGCGTGCCCGAGGTGCTGGAGGTGGCCAACGCCTGCATCAAGGGCAACCCGGAACAGTTCCAAAAGACGCTGCGCCCGACGCGCAAGACGCGCAACAAACCGCGGGTCTTCTTCCTGCGCGACGGCGAGGAGCAGGCGGCGGCCCTCCTGCGGCTGGTCCAGCGTTACCGGGAGGACGGGTATAACCTGAGCGACATGGCGGTGCTCTACCGCGCGCATTTTCACTCCATTGAGCTGCAGATCGCGCTGGGGCGCTCACGCCTGCCGTATGTCATCACCTCCGGCATCAGCGTGTTCGAACAGGTACACGTCAAGGACGTGCTGGCTTTCCTGCGCGTGTGCGAGTACCCCAACGACCGCATGGCCTTCGGACGCCTGCTGGGCATGCTCGGGGGTGTCGGCGAGAAAACCGTCGACTCGCTCTGGGAAAAACTGGGAGGGACGTTTGACACGCGCGACACCGGGCAGCGCGAGCGGCTGACCGCCGCGCTCAAACCGGCCGCACGCGGGCAGTGGCAGGAGATTGACAGGCTCTTCGGGGACTACCACCGCGAGCACCTGTCGGAGTCCGGCGGCGAGGTCATACAGCGGTTTTGCGATGTGTTCTACCACACCTATCTCGCGCGCGCGTTCGAGAACGGCGACAAGCGTGAGGAGGACATCCGCGAGTTGGCGCTACAGGTCAGCCGGAGCGAGGGAGGCGTGGCGGGTTTCCTCCAGGAGGTGGCGCTGCTCACCAACGTGGACCACGAGTACGACAAGATGGCCCGCGAGCACGCGGATATGCTTCACCTGAGCACGGTGCATCAGGCCAAAGGGCTGGAGTGGCCGGTGGTCTTCGTGATCTGGGCGTCGGAAGGCATGTTCCCGTCCAGCCGTTCGCTCGGCGAGGCGGAGAACGACGCCGAGGAGCGCCGGCTCTTCTATGTGGCGGTGACGCGCGCGAAAGACGAACTGGTCTTGTGCTCGCCCGGCATGAGGCGCACGCGCGACGGCGGCGTCTTTTTCTGCAAACCGTCGCGCTTCATCAAAGAACTCCCGCGCGGCCTGACGCGCGAGAGCTACGGGGCCGCGATGTCTTATTAGAGCGCGACGTTCAGGGTGATGCCGCCCCACAAAATATCCTTGTCGTTGTACAGGTCAACATTGCGCGCATCGCTGTCGAGGAGCGACATCCAAGCCAGCTTCGCGCCAACCGAGACGTTGTCCGTCACCGCGAAAGTGGTGTAAACGGAAGCATTGAAATCCATCAGCCCCGCGTCGTCCATGCCCAGGTAGTCCATATAGTCGTCGTCGCCCGCCCCCAGCGAAACCTCGGCACCCAACGTAAGCTGGTCGCTCAGCGCGAACTCTTTGTTCAATCCCGCATTGGCATAGAAACCGTCATACTCCGCGTAGTCATAGGTGAGACTTACAAAGGGGGTGACGAGCTCATGATTATAGGCGGCCGACACATACACCTCACGCGTGCTCTCACAATAGTCCCGCCCGTTCACCTTCGGAAAGGTGTACCAGTAGTGCCCCGCTTCGAGCGAGAAATCCTGAAGGTCAATCCCGTAAAAGAGCTGGTAATCGATCTCGTTCAGTCCGCCGCCCGAGACCTGCCGGTTGTTATCCTTCATGTCGAAGTTACTCCACAGTCCCAGCCCGAAAGACCCGTAGTCGGCCGTCGCATAGGAGATGTTCGCCGCAGGCTGCCAAACCCCCTCATCGTTGTACACGCAGCCGCGCCACACGTAGGCCGAGAAAACATCCATCGTCGCGTCAAACGAGAGCCCCGTGTCCGGCCTTTCCTCAGCCACAACAGCCTGCGCGGCCTTCTCCGCTTCCTGAGCCAACACCGCCGTAACGGCAACAACCATCGAGACCGCGACCTTCAACACCTCTTTCATGTTTCTCCTTTATGACCCGCGTACCCGCGGGCTGACGATTGGAAAACAAACAACGTATCAAACCATTCCAGGCCACCGGCGAAAAAACGGCGGGGAACCGTCCTTGTGCCGGGTGAAGAATTAAACGTTAGCAAAAAAACGCCGCCACGCACAATCCTGACCTTTTTCGGGGCGCGCCGGCATCACCTTCTTCATGCGGAAAAAATACACCGGAGAACGCTGTTTTACAAGACAATGCCTGCGTGTCACCGTATACTGGAGACCTCATAAATGGGAGATCCCCTATGAAAAAGCTCGTTCTCATTCACGCCCTTTTCGCATCCGCCCTTTTCGCGGATGAGGCCGCCCCGCTCACCTTCGTGCCGCACCGCATCGGCAAGATCCGCACCGAAGCCTGCGGGGTCGCCGATTTCAACGGGGACGGGAAACTGGACATCGTCGCCGGCCCCAACCTCTATCTGGCGCCCGATTGGAAGCCCGTCCGTTTCAGAAACGTCGGGGGGAAGGTCGGCGAGGACGGCAAAGGCTACGCCGACGATTTCTTCAACCTCATCCTTGACGTGAACGGGGACGGCAAACCCGACGTCGTCGCCGGCGGCTGGTTCTCCCAAACCTCCTTCTGGTTCGAAAACACCCTCGGCAAAGAAGGCCTCTGGCCCGTCCACGTCATCGAGAAGCTCGGCAACCACGAGACCGGCATCCTCGTCGACATCGACGGCGACGGCAAGGCGCAGGAGTTTCTGCCACACTCCCACATCACCGTCTGGTACGGAATCGGCAAGAACGCCAACGGGGAACCCGCACTCGTCCGGCACACCGTTTCGGAAAAGCGCAACGTTCTCGGCGCAGGCGCGGGCGACCTCAACGGCGACGGCCGCCCCGACATCATCCGCCCCGACGCCTGGTTCGAAGCCCCGAAGGACCTGCGGTCCGGCACATGGATCGAACATCCCATCGCCCTCGGCGGCACCAACGGCACCATCGGCCACACCTCCAACATCATCGTCTTCGACGTGAACAGGGACGGGCGCAACGACATCATCGCAAGTTCCGCCCACAAGTACGGCATCTTCTGGTATGAGCAGCAGCCCGGGACTGGCGGCGCGATCACGTTTAAGCAGTACACCATCGACGACACCTGGACGCAGGCCCACTACCTCGCCTTCGCGGACATCGACAACGACGGCAACAAAGAGCTCGTCACCGGCAAGCGTTTCATGGCCCACAACGGGAGCGACCCCGACGCGTACGGCAAGCTCTGCGTCTTCTACTACCGCTTTACCCCCGGACGTGAACCCGCCTTCCGCAGGCATGTCATCTCCCTCGGCGAAAACATCGGCGCGGGGCTCAACATCGAAGCCGCGGACATGGACAACGACGGCGACCTTGACCTCGTGACGACCGGCAAATGGGGCGGCCCCGTGCTGTTCGAGAACCGCATGACCCGCAAGTAGTCTATACACCCGAACTCTTCGTTTGAAGCGGCCTTGCGACAACCATGTCCAACGACCCTGCCACAGCCCTGACCCCCTACACCACCACGCTGACGGACGAGGCCCGCCGCCGCGGCATCCGGGTGTGTGTCGTGAACCCGGATCCCGACCTCCCGATTTTCGAGCTCAGCCATCAGGGCAAAAAGATCCGCTGTTTCAACGCCTTGACCGACCTCGCCGGCGCGGCGACCTATCACCTGGTCAACAACAAACGCTCCTGCCACGAGTGGCTGGCCCGCCGCCGTGTCCCCGTTCCCGCCCAATGCCCCTACGATGACGCGCGGAAGACTGCCGCGCTCGCGTTCCTGCGCGACCACGCACCCATCGTGGTCAAGCCCTGCATGCAATGGGGCGGGCGCGGCGTCTCAATGGGCATCCGCACGCCCGGGGAGTTGCACGCGGCGGTCCGCTTCGCGCGGCGCTACGAACCGGACGTGATCCTGGAAGAAACCGTGACCGGCAAAGACCTGCGCGTGATCCTCGTGGGCGGGGAATTGGCAGCCGCCATCCGGCGCAACCCCGCGCAGGTCATCGGCGACGGCACCCACACGGTCCGGCAGCTCGTCGTCCGCCACAACGCGCGGCGTCGCAACGGGGATCCCAGCAACGTGATCCCGTGGAACACGGAGACGCGGCGCAACCTCGCGGAACTGAACCGTTCCCCCGGCGACATCCCCGCCCCCGGAGAACAGGTGCAGGTGCGTCTGACCAACAACTACCACACCGGCGGCACGGTCGAGATCGTCACCGATGTTGTCCCCGCGCGTGCCCTCGGGATCGCGCGGCGCATCGCGCGCGGGCTCGGCCTGCCGCTCGTGGGCGTGGACTTCCTGATTGACCGCGCCGCGCGGCGCACAACCGTCATCGAGGTCAGCCCCGACTTGGCCATCTCCCCTCCCGAGGGCGAGGCTGTCGCCAAGAAGTTCCTCGACTTCCTTTTCCCCTCTGCCCGCCGGTAACGCATCGGCAGGGCGCGAAGGCATGGGCAAGATGCGAAAAGCGGCACTCACCCGCGGGGTTGGCGAAGGGCCTCGGCGAAGAGATCGATGCCGTGGATGTTGAACGCGGTGTTCGCGTCGTCGTCCGTGGAGGCCCACGGCGCCATCAGGAATCCCAACAGGCGTTCGGGAGCCACGACCTGCCGGCCGAGTTTCACGAGCTTCCCGATCACATCCTCCGCGCCGGCGTTGACCTGCTTGCGTTTCCAGCCGACCCAGTTCGTGCCGCACGGGATCTGGTCGTAACCGGCCTTTTCAAGATCCCAGAAGTTGATCAGTCGCTTATGATCGGCCGTCTTGTTCGTGGCCAAATCGAAACCGCCGTAGCACTCGTCGTAATACCAGTTGGAAAGGACGACGCTCTTGGGACACCGCTGCATGAACTCGGGATGGCTCCACCCGTAATCGCTCCACGCCCACGGACGGGCGCCGAGCTTCTCCACCGTCCGCACGATGTGCAGGAAGTCGTACATCCAGAACTCGCCGAGCCGGACAGAAACATAAAAGCAACGGCCGCTCCCGTCCTGATGCTGGGCCGTCTCCTCGTCGCACCCGATGTGGATGAACCGCGGGTGACCGAAGATCTCGTGCGCGTCTCGCAGCACATCCTCGCACACCTTGTAGTAGGCGGGCGTGGAAAGCACGCGGCGGTAGTGCTTCAGCCAGCCGTTGTGCGTGGTGGAGAAGTTCAGCTTCGGGATCGGCTCAAGGCCCATGCCCCGCAGTCGGGCGAGTTCCGCGCGGAGTTTGTCCACGCTCCAGGAGCCGGCGATGGCAAGCTCGGGGTGGCTGGGGTAGACGACGCCCTCGCCGAGGTCGATGACGACCATGTTCATCCCCTTCGCGGCGGCATAATCCGTGACCTTGCGCCACAGGCCGTCCTTGCAGCGGAGCGTCGTGTCCGGCAACCCCTTCTTGAATTTGGACAGGTCCATGTCCGGCGGGAACCAATCGCACCACATGTTGTGCCCGAGGTGCAGCAAGACCGCTTTGATGGCCTCGGGCCCCGTGGCGGGCGTAAAGGCCTGTCCGGCTCCCTTCGCGACGCCACTCAAGCCGACGGCCGCAGCCGACAACGCCGCCGATTTCACGAATTCGCGCCTGTTCATTGGAACGACTCCTCCCTTAAACTTCTGCGGGGCCGTACACATCCGGCCTTCTGTTGCTCACCGTGCAGACGCATCCGCGCCCGCACGCCCGGTCCGGCCTAACCTCTCCGACCGGGAAACGGCAGCATCCTACGGCTTTTGAGCCCCGCCGTCAATGTCGCGCGTTAAAACTCCCGCTCGAAGGGGGTGCGGAACCTTGCGGCTTGACGGCGCTCTTCCGCAGGGATTAAGCTCCTCACCATCACTTCCCCATGAACATCCTCGTCACAGGCGCAACCGGCTTCCTCGGCCAGCCGTTGACCGCCGCGCTCCGCGCGGACGGCCACGCGCTCACCGTGCTCAGCCGCGACCCCGGACGGGCCGCAGCCCTCTGCCCCGGCGCATGCGTCTGGGCCGCGCTCGACGCCTGGCGACCGGACTCCGCCTTCGACGCGGTCATCAACCTCGCGGGCGCACCGATCGCCGACCGCCGCTGGAGCGCGGCGCGCAAGCGCCTGCTGCGCGACAGCCGCGTGGCCTTCACGGAACAGCTCGTCCGCCGCATGGCCACAGCCGCGCGACCGCCTGCTGTCCTCCTGAGCGGCTCGGCCGTGGGCTACTACGGCGACGCCGGCGACGCGGCGCTCGACGAGTCTTCGCCCGCGGGCATAGACTTCGCCGCCCGGCTCTGCGGCGACTGGGAGGACGCCGCGCGGCAGGCGGAGGCCTGCGGGACACGCGTCTGCCTGCTCCGCACCGGCCTCGTGCTGTACCCTTCCGGCGGCGCGCTCGGCCGCCTACTCGCGCCCTTCCGCCTCGGGCTGGGCGGGCGGCTCGGGAACGGCCGCCAGTGGATGAGCTGGATCGGCCGCGCCGACTGGATCGCGCTCGTGCTGCACCTGCTGTCAGACTCCTCGGCCAGCGGCGCGTTCAACCTCACCGCGCCCGAGCCGATCACCAACGCGGCCTTCACCGCGGCGCTGGCGCAAGCGCTGCGGCGTCCCGCGGCTCTCCCCGTCCCCGCCATCGCATTACGGCTACTGCTCGGCGCGCGGGCGCAGATGCTGCTCGCCAGCCAGCGTACCCGGCCGCGGAACGCCCAAACGCTCGGCTTCCGTTTTCGGCATCCGACCCTTGGCGGCGCGTTGGCTGATATGCTGAACGAAAATCAGCCTTCACCGCGCACGGGGCGACGATAAGGTCGTGTAGCCTTTTGTCTGTAAATTTGAAAAATGGCCGTTTACCCCCAACGCGGATTGAAGCCACCTAAACACCTGTCCCGAATGGCGCTAAGACTAAGACCGATCATTTGACGTTTGGATTGTCTGTCCTTAGTACACTGAGGCAGCGGCCGAACACGGAAGTATGTGTGCTGGAATTTGAGGAAGTGTTTGCGGAAACGGGGTGATTTTTATGGGTGTGTCAACTTGTGTTTTTTGCATATGTGCATGACAAGGGTTTGTGGTATAACACGTCTAAATTGATAAAGGAGTAATATGCAAATAAAACGAAGAAATTTTCTGATGGGGGGTTGCGCTATCGCCGCGACAGCTGGATGCTCCACATCGAAACTGTTTTCGGGCGGCGATGCCGATTTCGACGACAACCTGATGGCGCTATTCTCAGATTGCCACCTTCCGGCGACGAACGAGAATGATTTCCGCAACTACGAATGGGACGAGTTGAACACCTGCATCGCCGGAGTGCTGCGGCTCAATCCGCTGCCGCGCAATGTTCTCATTTTCGGCGACCTGGCCTACACCGCCGGTGATTATGCTGATTATCCAAAGGCGAGGGAACTCCTGCGTCCGCTCATCGACGCCGGCATCAAGGTGACGATAGCCATGGGCAACCATGATCGCAGACAGTCATTCCTTGAAGCTTTTCCGGAATACTCGAAATCCACGAAGGTACCGGGGCGGATCGTCAGTATTGTCGAGTCGCCCAAAGCCGACTTCATTCTGCTTGACACGCTGCAGGGGGAGCAGGTCGGAGTGCAGGGACCGGTGGACGGCAAGTTGAATCCGGAACAGATAGAATGGCTTAAAACCACGCTTGCCGGTTACGGAAAGCCGGTGTTCGTGGGTTCGCACCATCCGATCAACGAAATCAGAATCGCCGGTCTGCTTGCCGGCACACCGAAAGTCGCTGGCTACATCAACGGTCACGACCATGTTTGGAGAAAGGATTTTTTCATCCATAAATGGACGGAACGGCGCGTGGTCAGGACGCTTTGCCTCCCGTCCACCGGACTCTGGGGTGACATCGGGTACACCCTGCTGCGCATCGGAGACAATGAGGCCGTGGCGGAACTCCACCAGCACGATTTCTTCTTCCCGATCCGTCCGAGATCGGCGACCGACATCAATCCGGAACGCGAGGTCATACTCCGCGAGAACGCGGGCGCGACCTGCACTTTCCAATGGTGACACGATAACAGTAAAGAAAGACAAAAAAAATCACTAGCATCCCATAGGCAGGTTACGGATGGCACGCTGATGCTGCGGCCCCTTGAAATTGCTGGGGTTTTTGAATTGGTAGCGGCCGAACACGGAAGCATGTGTGCTGGAATTTGAGGAAGTGTTTGCGAAAAGGGTTATTTTTCTGGGTGTGTCAATTCCTCTATGCAATCATCTCAGCGTCACGGGGCCGAAAAGTCCGCTCTGGTTGTTCTCGCAATCGAAAACCCGCTGGCGCGTGTCATAGCCGGAACGCGGCGGAAAGTCGTGGGCGATGCGGTCGCGGACCTCGTCGGGAAGCGCGTTGCAGAGCATGTTGGCGACGGTCACCTCGAGCACGTTCCGTCCCTTCGCCGTCTTCACGCGCAAGCGGTAGGGACCGAAGAACTTCGTCCCCACCTCCTCTCCGTTCAGTTTCACCGAACAGCACCACTTCACCTCGCCGAGGTCGAGCCACCATTCGCGTGCCTCCTCGCCGCAGTCGAACTCCTTCACGTAACGCACCTTGCCGCTAAACGTGTCGCCGAGTGTGGAACGCCAGTCGCCGAGCACGACGGGGACGAGAACGGCATCGAGCTCCGCGATCTCGAAATCGGTCTTGCCCGCGGAATGGCGCACAAGCGGCTGCATCGTCCAGCCGTCGGCAAGTGTGAGTGCCGGAGTGGAAGGGTCGTCGAACTTGGGCGGCACCGGCTCGTCGGCCTCCGCGCCGACGACGAAAAGAGCACTGCCGTAGGGAGGGAACGTCCAGACGAGGCGCCCGCCCTTCGCGCCCGTCGCGACGAACCTGCCGCTTTCGGCGTCCGCGTGGACGACCGTACCCTTCTCCGCGAACTCGATTCCGACCCCGGGAAGCGCCCAGGACGAGTCGTTGACGATGAAATAGAGCGTCTCGTCGCCATGCAAACGCTTGGCGACCCGAAGCCAAGGGGCGACGCGCCCGCGAATGACGCACGCCGGCTTCGCCTCGCCGATCGTCTCCGGCATCAGCACCTTGCCGCTGAACGCACTACCGCTTTGAGCTCGCAAACACTTTCCGCATCCTTGACAATCATCATATCACGACACACGGCGAACAACAGTCTTGTTTTTGAAGGCAACGGTGCCCTGGGGCGCACCTTTCATTTCAACGCGACGACACGGCCGAGTCGTTCTCACGCAAAGGCGCAAAGACGCCAAGGAAGCCTGATTGTGTGGATGGGTGCCTTCGATCCGGCATGCGTCGCTCCGCCTTTGCGGCTCTGCGTCTTGGCGGGAAAAGATTAAGATTACGAGCACGATGACGATTAGGATTATCGCGCCGAATATCTCGCCCGCCGTTCCTTCACGCTGAAGCCGATCGGCTTACGTTTCGGCTCGGGTGCGGCCATGAGCTCGTTCAGCACCTCGAAAACCACGCGGAACTGCTCGTCGTACTTGGCCTCCAGCCCGGCCAATTTTTTTGCGAGCTTGGCGTGGCTGTCCAGCATCTGGCGCAGCTTCACGAAGATGCGCATGATCGCGATGTTGACGTCAATGGCGCGGTCGCTGCGAAGCACGGTCGAGAGCATGGCCACGCCCTGCTCGGTGAACGCCCGAACGCTCTTCGAGAACTTGAGGTCACTGGAGGATGTCACAATTTGTGATATCCTCATGATCTCCTCGCGCGTCAGCTCGAACATGAAATCGGCCGGAAAGCGTCGGATATTCCGGGTCACGGCCTGATTGAGAACCCGCGTCTCGACTCCGTACAATCCTGCAAGATCGCGGTCCAGCATAACCTTCTGCCCGCGGATCAGATAGATGGTCCGCTCGATCCGCTCACCGGGTATCACTGTGTCGCTCATGTTACGCCTCCCGTATCGTCTAACCGGTTCCTTGTCGATGAGTCTGACCGTCAGCTTTGATTCGGCAGGTGCTTTCTGCATCCTTGGGAACCATCATATCACGCCACGAGGCGAACAACAGTCTTGTTTTTGAAGGCAACGGTGCCCTGGGGCGCACCTTTCATCCCAACGCGACAACACGGCCGAAGCGTCTCACGCAAAGGCGCAAAGACGCCAAGGAAGCCTGATTGTGTGGATGGGTGCCTTCGATCCGGCATGCGTCGCTCCGCCTTTGCGGCTCTGCGTCTTGGCGGGAAAAGATTAAGATTACGAGCACGATGACGATTAGGATTATCGCGCCGAATATCTCGCCCGCCGCTCTTTTACGCTGAAGCCGATCGGCTTGCGTTTCGGCTCGGGCGCGGCCATGAGCTCGTTCAGCACCTCGAAGACTACGCGGAACTGCTCGTCGTACTTGGCCTCCAGCCCGGCCAATTTTTTTGCGAGCTTGGCGTGGCTGTCCAGCATCTGGCGCAGCTTCACGAAGGTGCGCATGATCGCGATGTTGACGTCGATGGCGCGGTCGCTCTTCAACACCGACGACAACATGGCCACGCCCTGCTCGGTAAATGCCATGGGCGCATGGCGCAGCCCCATCCGATCCGCATTGGAGGTCACAAATTGTGATCTCCATTTTGACAACTCATCATCAGACAAAACGAACATGAAATCAGCGGGGAAGCGCGCTTCATTCCGTTTCACGGCCTGTTTCAATGCACGTGTCTCGACGCCGTACAACACCGCAAGGTCGCGGTCCAGCATGACCTTCTGTCCGCGGATCAGGTAGATGACCCGTTCGATCCGCTCAACGGGGATCACAGTGTCACTCATGCCACACCTCCCGTATTGTCTGAACGGTTCGCATCCTAACAGCAAAGGGCGTCGGATTAACTGTGGCCCTGAACTTATTGACACGTTTCACAATGTGCCTGCAAGGTCAACTGTTGCGGCTCCAGCGCTCGATAAGCTCGCGTGCCCGATCCTTGCCGCCGAGACCGAAAGCCAGCCCCAGCGCGAGGGCGGAGCACCCCAGCAGGGCACCGACCGCAACCAGCAGGATTTCCTCGCCGACGCCGAGTTGCTCAAGCGCCATGCTGACGCCGAGCAGGATGACGGCATAGCGGGCCACGCCGGCCAACACGTTGGCGTGCGCGTGGCCGCCCAAGGAACCCGCGACCAGTGACCCCAGATACTTGCCAAGACTGAGGGCGGCCAGCAGGATCACCAAACCGACCGCCAAATTCGGCAGGTATTCCACCACGCGGCCGAGCAGTCCGGCCAACTGGTTGAAACGCAATGAGGCGGAGGCCTGTTGCGCCGTGATCAACATGATCACCACCGCAAGAGCCGCGCCGATCAGTTTGGAGGGTGCCATCTGCCCCTCTTTGGCCTCCAGGAAAGCCAAGCCCAAACGGCCGGGCAGCGCGTCCAGACCGACTCCGCTGAGGAAGGCCTCGACCAGTGAGCGCACCACCTTGGCCACCACATAACCAACGGCTACGATGACGGTCGCGACGAGCAGCGCGGGCACGGCCTCCAGGATATTCTGCAGCATGGCCTTGATCGGTTCGGAGATCGCCTTGATCCCGAGGCTGTCCACCGCAGAAACGAGGATAGGGATGAAAATGAAAAAGTAGGCGATCTTCGAAACAATAGCGGAAAGTTTGTTCGCGCCCAACACCTTGCCCAACCCCAACTTCTCCGCGCCCGCGTCAGCCCCGCTGGCGGCGAGGAAGTTGCCGACCACCTCGCGCACAATCGTCGCCACGATACGGCCCACGACCAGAATGATGGCCGCCGCAAACAGGTTCGGAAGGAACCCTAGCGCCTTGGAAAGCATGTCTTGCAGCGGGGCGACCAGCGCCTGCTGGCCTAACGCCTGCAGGAAAGGCGGCACACCGAACAGCAGGATGACGTAGAAGAGAAGGCGGCCGATCATGGCGCTGGGTCCGAGCGGCACCCCGCCGTCCCGGGGCACGCTCAGGTGCTTGCCGGCATGCGCGTCGAACTTGAGCACGCCCAACGCCCGGGTGACTCCGGCCCGCGCCACAGCGGCCAGAACCCAGTACACGAACAGGATGGCTGCGGCCTTGATCAGGCCCGGCACCGCACCGACGATCCGGTCGAGCACATTCTGCAAGGGGCCCGCCACGATGGAGAGGTTCACGGCATTAAAGAAAGCCACGAAACCGAAAAGCAGGAACACCCATTTGACGGCGCCGCCCGCCAGTCCCGCGAGCGAACGCATCTGCCCGTCCGGTTTCTTCAGCAGGCTCTCAAGCCCCCAGTCGCGCACAGCGCGGTCATCGAGCTTCGTCAGGTTCAGCAGTTTACGGACACATGCGCCCGCAAGCATGCCGACACCCCAGAAGGCCAGCAACAGCACCAGCGCCTTGAGGAGACCCGGAAGGGCGGCCGCGACGCGCTGCGCGGTGGGCAGCAGCACGTCCTGCCAGAGCTGACGGCTTTGGTCGACCGCCTGAAGGCCGCCTGAACGTAGGGACCCGCCCAGTTCGGAGGTGGCTTCTCCGACGGCCTGAAGGCTCTGCCTCCCGGTTTCAATCACGCCGGGCGAGGGCTTGGGCGCAGGATGCTTAAAAACGGGCGCCGGCTCAAGCTGCGCGCAGGCGAGAGAGGTGCTGAGCGCCAGCACAAAGGCCAACAGCCATTTTGCCGTCTCGTGTTCTGCCGTGCGTTTAACCATGGGAAGGTGTCCTTTCCGTGTTTCTCACGCGGCAACCGCAAACGGCCCCATGCCGATTGCGTGCCGCTCACCACGTTTAAGGATAAAGGGTCCCAAAGGTTTCCGCAAACGTTATTTCGGAATAATCCCCGGTCAGGGCGCGGCGACATCGATGAGGTACACCTGCCGTTTCCCCTCGTGTACGGAATTGAACGCCAACACCTTCCCGTCCGGCCGCCAGCGGGGGTGCAAGTCACACCTCCAGTAACCGCCCCGGTAACATTCGGGGACAAAGAACCCCCCAAGCGGCAACACGGCCTGATCCGACATGCGCATTACCATCAGCTTCCGCTCGTTCAGTTTGTCGGGATAGGTGTCGGTCGCCATCCACTGCTTATCGTCCGAAAAGACACCATGCCCGTCGAAATCCAATAGCCCGAGGCCTACGCGCGTGTAATCGGCCTTGCCGACGGTGAAGAGCACATGGCTCCACACAGCGTCCTGATACTTGGCCGTCACCATCAGGCGGTCACCGTCCAGCCAGTTGAAATGCGAACCGCCCCACCCGTCCGGGAAACAGCGGCGCACATCGCTCCCGTCGCGGTTACAGGTGAACGACGTCGTTTTCCAGCCCCTGGCCGTCGCCGGATTCACAGAGCGTGCCAACCAGAAGATCTTCGAGCCGTCCCGGCTGAACACCGTGTGGCAGAAGTAGGCCAGATCCTTCCCTTCCTCTGCGCTTGGCATCCGGTCACGCACCAAAGCGATACTCACAATCAGTTTCGCCGTCCCTGTCTCGAGATTGACCAGAAACAACCCGTCGTCTTCGGGCCAGGTCACCTTTTCGCGCGCGTCCTGGCCTTTGCCTCCGTACCCATAGTCGGGGCGCGTCAGACGCAGCCGCGCGTAGTTGATGCTGACCGCCTCTTTGCCGTTGGGGGAGACCGCGCTCACAGGGTAGGGTATGACGCGGTTCGAGTTGTCCTTCATGTCAAAAACCAGCGACGCGAACTTGCCGTCCACAAGGTCGTTGTAGATGAATTGCGTATTCGGCGCTGTGGCCAGCCAGTGCGCCATCGTGGCCTCCTGAAAATTCCAGCAACTGGTCTTTGTCAACGGGATAAACCGGTTGTTGTCTTTCAGGTCCACCACGCCGAGAATCGCCGCATCCCGTTCCGTGGGCAACCGGTTCGTCACGGCCGTCTCCAACACCGTGACGTAGCGTCCGTCCGCGCTCCATGCGTTGATGGCGTAATAGCTCGCAAAGAGGTGATCCCTCGGCCCCGAGGTGATCGCCCGCGGCTTCGAGAAGTTCGGGAACTCCGCGGCATTCGCCCCTACCATGGAGGCTACTGTCAAAATCGAGATCACATGAATCGGTTTCATCGCATCTTCCCTTTCCCTTTTCTTTCTTTCTGTTCAGCCAGCCTTCGCGCTGCCGTCTGGATACTATTCGAGAACCACATCTGCCATCACCGGAAAATGGTCGGAGGGATAAAGCCCCTCCTCGGAATCGTTGACCGTCGCATGGGTGAGCACCCGAATACCGTCCGACACGAAAATGTAATCGATCTGAGCGGTCGGCGCGGGGTTTGACTTGAAAGCGTTGAAGGTCGCCAGCGTCCCCGTATGTGGCGTACGGGAGATGGCCGCGGCGTCGTGCAGGACGGATGTCGCCAACCGGATCGGCGGAGCCCCTGGCGTAGCGTTCATGTCCCCTGTCAGGATGACCGGGCGTCCCTGCGCAATCAGCGGCATCCGCGTCAAGATCAGCGCCATGCCGTGCTCGCGCGCCGCCGCGCTCATGTGATCGAGATGGGTGTTGAAATGGACGAACTCGCGCCCTGTTTTCCGGTCCATCAGTCTCGCCCAGGTGCAGACGCGCGTACAGGCTGTATCCCATGATTTGGAGCCCGGCACCTCCGGAGTCTCCGATAGCCAGAACGTTCCTGTGTCGCGCAGGTCAAACCGTGCGATCCTGAAAAAAATACAGGAGGCTTCTCCCCGGCGCTTGCCGTCATCACGCCCCCCGCCCACCGCGTCCCACCCTTTTGTCAAGAGATCGTCGATCTGCCCCGCCGTGGCCTCCTGCAGCCCCATCAGGTCGAACCCCTGTTTATCGATCACACCGCACACGCGGCCGACACGGCAGGTCCACGCATTCGGCGCCCGATCCACAGGGCAGCGGATATTGAACGTCGCCACTCGGAAAGAACCCGCATCCTCCGCCTGAGCATGATCCGCCATGATGAACCCCATGCCCAGCAGCACGCCCATCACATGGCCCCATAAACCCCGGAACGTCATCATCCTTCACCCCTTCCCTTGAATAGTGAGAAGTGTACTGAAAAAAAACATCCCGTGCAAACCCGGCAAAAAAAAGGCCGTCCCGCAAACCGGGACGGCCTTCCAGATGAGTCTCGGACCGGAAGCGGCTCAGTTCTTTGCGGACTCTTCGACCGACACGGCGACCGACACGGTCGCCCCGACCATCGGATTATTGCCCATGCCGAGGAAGCCCATCATCTCCACGTGCGCAGGCACCGAGCTGGAGCCCGCGAACTGCGCGTCGGAGTGCATGCGCCCCATGGTGTCGGTCATGCCGTAAGAGGCTGGACCAGCGGCCATGTTGTCGGGATGCAGCGTCCGGCCCGTGCCGCCGCCGGAAGCGACCGAGAAGTATTTTTTGCCCTGCTCGATGCACTCTTTCTTGTACGTGCCCGCGACCGGATGCTGAAAGCGCGTGGGGTTCGTGGAGTTCCCCGTAATGGAGACGTCCACGCCCTCTTTCCACATGATCGCCACACCCTCGCGCACGTCGTCCGCGCCGTAGCAGCGCACCGCCGCGCGGGGGCCTTCCGAAAACTTCGTCGTCTTCGTGACCTTCAGTTTGCCGGTCGCGTAGTCGAATTTCGTTTCGCAGTGGGTGAACCCGTTGATGCGGCTGATGACGTAGGCGGCATCCTTGCCAAGGCCGTTGAGGATCACCTGCAGCGGATCCTTGCGGACCTTGTTCGCCTTGAGAGCGATGCCGATCGCGCCTTCTGCGGCGGCGAACGACTCGTGCCCGGCAAGGAAGCAGAAACACTTCGTCTCTTCGCGCAGCAGCATCGCGGCCAAGTTGCCATGACCGAGGCCGACCTTGCGGTCGTCCGCCACCGAACCGGAAATACAGAACGCCTGAAGGCCCTCGCCGATGGCCTCGGCCGCGTCCGCCGCCTTGACGCAGCCCTTCTTCAGCGCGATGGCAGCGCCCAACACATACGCCCACTTCGCATTTTCGAAGCAGATGTTCTGGATTGAGGTGGCGATTTCATAAGGGTCAAACCCCTTGGACTGACACAGCTTGCGCGCGGCCGGGAGATCTTTGATCCCATACTTTTTGCAGACCGCATCGATCTGTTTGATGCGACGCTCATAACTTTCGAAAAGTGCCATAAGAAAAGTCTCCTTTCAACTACTCGTGGCGGGGATCAATGAACTTCACGGCGCCCAGTTCCTTGGAGAAACGCCCGTAGGTGCCGGTCGACTTCTCAAGAGCCTCTTTCGGATCCGCACCTTTTTTGAGCAGTTCCATGAACGGCCCCATGCGGACGAACTCGTAGCCGATAACCTCGTCGTTCTTGTCCAGCGCGATGCGCTTGACATACCCCTCGGCCATCTCCAGATAGCGCACGCCCTTCTGCTTGGTGCTGTACATCGTGCCGATCTGGCTGCGCAAACCCTTGCCGAGATCCTCAAGCCCGGCGCCGATCGGCAACCCGCCCTCGGAAAAAGCGCTCTGGCTGCGGCCGTAGGCGATCTGCAGAAACAGTTCGCGCATGGCGGTGTTGATCGCGTCGCAGACCAGATCCGTGTTCAGCGCCTCAAGCACGGTCTTGCCCGGCAGGACTTCGGCGGCCATGGCGGCCGAGTGGGTCATCCCGGAACAGCCGATCGTCTCGACCAGCGCCTCCTGAATCACGCCTTCCTTGACGTTCAGGGTCAGTTTGCAGGCGCCCTGCTGCGGCGCGCACCAACCGATGCCGTGCGTCAAACCGGAAATGTCGGTGACTTCCTTGACCTGCACCCACTTGCCCTCTTCGGGGATCGGCGCCGGCCCGTGCTTGGCGCCCTTGGCGACGCAGCACATCTGCTCCACTTCGTGGGAACACTGATACGGACAACTCATGTGATTGACCTCCATAGGTGTACGAAAAAAAACGGCGCGATTCTACACAAAAAGCGGAACCGTGACAAATGAAATGCCTTTAGACCTCTCGGCGCTTGCCGCCGCCGCCGGGGGACGGTACACTACTGTCATGTTCATCCACACACCCACCCCCCATCGGCGCGGCAAGGCACGGCTGCTCACAGCCTGCATCGCCCTTGTCTGCCTTTGC
>JAQVSS010000058.1 GCA_028700415.1 Kiritimatiellia bacterium | reverse complement strand
AGTTTATCCCACTTTTGCGCCCATCGTCTATCGGTTAGGACACAAGGTTTTCATCCTTGGAAGCGGAGTTCGACTCTCCGTGGGCGCGCCAATCCGGGAAACACCGCAAGCCTTACGCCTTGCGGATTTTTTGTTCAGGGAGCCGTCTGCGGAGCCTGTTATGAAAATCCTGCTGCTTACGCCGCCGCTTGTCCAACTGAACACCCCCTACCCGGCTACGCCCGCGCTGGCCGGGTTCCTGCGCGGCCAGGGCGCGGACGCGGTGCAGGCCGACCTCTCGCTTGAGCTTGCCCTGCGCCTTTTCTCGCGCGACGGGCTCTGCCAGGTCGCCGACGCCTGCCGCAAACAGGCCCAACCGACGCCGTTCGTCCGGTTCTTTCTCAACCACCTCGACGCGTACCTCAACACGGTTGAGGCCGCCGTTTCTTTTCTCCAAGGCCGCGACGATGCCGCCGGCTGGCTGATCGCGCGGCGCGGGTACCTGCCCGAAGGCCCGCGCTTCGCCGCACTCGCGCCCGAAGGCACGGGCACGGACGAAGAGGAGAACCTCTCCGAACTCTTCGGCACGCTGGGCGTCGCCGACCGCGCCAAACACCTGGCCTCGCTTTATCTCGACGACCTCGCCGATATCATCCGCGAAGGCGCGGACCCCGACTTCGGGTTCGCGCGTTACGCCGAGCAGATTGCCGTGAGCGCAGACTCCTTCGACCCGATCCTGCAACGGCTCGCGCGCCCCCCCACGCTGATCGACCGCCTGATCGACACCCTCACGGAGGAGACCGTCCGGCGACACGCGCCCGACACCGTCGGCATCACGGTCCCCTTCCCCGGCACCGTCTATGCCGCCTTCCGGATCGCGGCGGCCGTGCGCCGCCTCGCGCCTTCCACGCGCATCGTTTTCGGGGGCGGCTACATCAACACCGAACTCCGCCACCTCACAGATACGCGCGTATTCACTTTCATAGACGACCTCTGTTTCGACGAGGGCTACGCGCCTTGGCTCGGCATCCTCGGCAAAGGCCCTTCCGTCCGGACGCAAACCGCCAAAACTTCAGCGTCTGACGTTCAGTGCCCGACACCGCTCAACGCTCAACGTTCAACACTCAACATTCCAGACTTCTCAGGTCTCGATCTCTCGCGGTACGTCAGCTTGCTCGAAATGGCCAACCCCATGCACCGCATCTGGTCGGACGGCCGCTGGATCAAACTGCAGCTCGCCAACGGCTGTTACTGGCACAGGTGCGCCTTCTGCGACGTGTCTTTGGACTATATCGGGCGCTACGTGCCGCCCGACGTGCCCGCGCTCGCGGACGCCCTTGCCCGCCTCAAGCGCGAGACCGGCCAGACCGGCTTTCACTTCACCGACGAGGCACTCGCCCCCGCGCTCCTCCGCCCGCTCTGCAACGAGCTGCTGTCGCGCGGCGAAACGCTGACCTGGTGGGGCAACGTCCGCTTCGACAAGAGTTTCACCCCTTCCCTCGCCGGCCTCATGGCGCGGGCCGGCTGCATCGCCGTCACCGGCGGTCTCGAGTGCGCCCAGGACCGGCTGTTGAAACTCATGAACAAAGGCATCACACTGGCCAGCGCCGCGCAGGCCTGCAAAGCGTTCTCTGACGCCGGCATCCTGGTGCACGCTTACCTCATGTACGGGTTCCCGTCCCAGACCAAACAGGAAACCCTTGACGCGCTGGAATACGTGCGGCAGCGCTTTGCCGCAGGCCATATCCAGTCCGCCTACTGGCACCGCTTCGCGCTCACGGCGCACAGCCCCATTGCGCAACACCCCGAAAAGTTCGGCATCAAACCCGCGTCCTGCCCCGGGACTGAACGCCGTTTCGCGCGCAATGAAATCCCCTACGAAGAGCCAGGGTGCCCGGATCACAGCCGCCTGGGCGCGGGCTTGCGCCGCGCGCTCTACAACTACATGCTCGGGCTGGGCCTCGACCTTCCCGTCAAAACGTGGTTCACGGAATAAACACGGAATAAACAGCCCTGGGCCATGCGCTGTTTGATTGTCAGCCGCCCGGCAATACCTTATGATAAGCGCGTTCTTATTTTGTCAGTGCATCTATGCGTAAAGCGAAAATCAGGCGAATCGAGCGGATCGAACACTATCTGATCCGCATCATCCAGCAGCCCGGCGCGGACCAGGGGCATCCGTGGCCGATCCGGCTGCTCTTGGCGACGCTGCGGGGCCTCTCGTCCGCCTTCAAGGGCGTCGTGCTTCTGCGGCTTTTCCTGTATAACGTCGGCATCTGCCGCCGGTATCCCCTGGGGTGCCAGGTCATCAGTGTCGGCAACATCACGGCGGGGGGCACGGGTAAAACGCCCGTGGTGGAGATTTTCGCCCGCGAGCTGCAGAAGTCCGGGCGCAAAGTGGCCATCCTCAGCCGCGGCTACCGGAAAAAAGAGCTGCCGTGGTGCCAGCGCCTCTTCCGCGAGCAGATCGAGCCGCCGCGTGTGGTCAGCGACGGCAAACGGCTCCTGCTGGACAGCGAATTGGGCGGCGACGAGCCTTATATGTTGGCCAGCAACCTGCCCGGCGTGGTGGTGCTGGTCGACAAGAACCGTGTCAAGAGCGGACGCTACGCGGTGAAACGCTTCGGGTGCGACACGCTGATCCTCGACGACGGCTTCCAGTACCAGAAACTCAAACACCGGCTGGAAGTGGTGCTGGTCGACAAGACCAACCCCTTCGGCAACTGCCACCTGCTGCCGCGCGGCGTGTTGCGCGAACCGGTCCGCAACCTGAAACGGGCCGACTTCATCTTCATCACCAAGTCGGACGGCAACTCCGAAGAACTGCGGACCCGCATCCGCGAGCTGAACAAGACGGCGGAGATCATCGAGTGCCGCCACCGGTCGTGCTATCTGCAAAACGTCTACACCGCCGAACGCGTGCCGCTCGAATGGCTCAAAGGCCGCACGGTCACCTCGCTCTCGGGCATCGCGGTGCCGCAGAGTTTCGAGAACTCCCTGCGCACGATGGGCGCGCGCGTGATTTATTGCGAGCGGTATGCGGACCATCACCGGTACCACGCGCAGGAGATCATCGATGCGGTGAACAAGTCGGCCGACCTGCACGCCGACGCGCTGGTGACGACCGAGAAGGACGCCGTCCGTTTCCCGCGGCTCGAGACCACCCCCCTGCCGGTTTTCTACCTGCGGGTCGACATCGAGCTGCTGAACGGCGCGGAGAATTTCCATGACGCCGTCGAGCACATCTGTTTCCGCAAAAACGGACGGGGCAAGGCCGCCTTGCCCGCGTCCGGCACCGAACACCCTTGAGCCCTTGCCGTGAGTGAATCAAAGAGACCATCCGACCACCACCCGCGCGTCCTGCGCTCGGTTTCCGTGGTCAGTTTCATGACCGCCGTCAGCCGCGTGGGCGGTTTGGCGCGCGAGATGGCGATGGCCTATTTTTTCGGCACATCCGCGCTTAAATCCGCGTTCGACATTGCCTTCATCGTGCCGAACCTGTTCCGCCGCCTGTTCGGCGAGGGCGCGCTGGCAAGCGCCTTTGTCCCGGTCTTCAGCGAGACCCTGGAGAAAGAGGGGCGGGAGCGGGCGTGCCAGCTGGCCATGCGGCTCATCACGCTGCTGATCATCCTTTTGGGCGTGATCACTTTGGGCGGCATCCTGCTTTCCTTCCCTCTGGAACACCGGCTCACACCCGAGAGCCGCTGGCTGCTCCCGCTCCCGCTGTTGCGCATCATGCTGCCCTACGCCTTGCTGATTTGCGTGGCGGCGCTGCTGTCAGGAATGCTGAACACGCTGGGCCGGTTCGGGATATCGTCGTTCACCCCCTTCCTGCTGAACCTGATCTGGATCTCGACCCTCATCGGGCTCTTCCCGTTCCTGCGCGATGAGCCGGTCTTCCGCATCCGCGTGTTAAGCTGGATGATCCTCGCCGCGGGATTGGCGCAGATCCTCTTCCAGCTGCCGGCGTTGAAACGTTCCGGGTTCGCTTTCCGGCTCTGCTTCGCGGGCCTGTTCGGCGACGGCAAACTCCGGCGGGTGCTGACGCTGATGGCCCCCGCCGCATTGGGCATGGGGCTGATCCAGATCAACGTGTGCGTGGACAAGCTGCTCGCCTTCTGGGCGGACGCCGCCGCACCCGCCGCGCTCGAATACGCCGAGCGCATCGTCTACCTTCCGCTGGGCATGTTCGGCACGGCGTTCATGACCGTCCTGCTGCCGACTTTCTCACGCCAGGTTTCGCGCGGGGACATGGCGGCGGTGCGCGACACGCTTGAACGTTCGGTGCGTCATCTCGCGGTGATCATGGCGCCCTGTTCCGCGGCGCTGGTGTTCTTGGCGTTGCCCACGATTGAACTGATCTACAGCATGAAGGGCGGCACGTTCGATCACACTTCGGCGGTGCTCAGCGCGCGCGCGCTGACCGCTTATGCGCCCGGGCTGCTGGTGTTCAGTTTTCAGAAGGCGCTGACGCCGGTGTTTTACGGCCTGCAGGACTTGAAGACGCCGGTGCGCGTCAGCCTGTTCGGGCTGTTGCTCAATCTCACGCTGAACGTCCTCAGCGTATGGTTCTTGCCGCACGGGTGGAAACATGTCGGCATCGCCGGCGCGACGGTGCTCACCAGCGCGGTGAACGGCCTCACGCTGGCGGTGATCTTGCACAGGCGGCTGGGCATGCCGCGAATGTCCGCGCTGATGGGTCCGGTCGCGCGGGCTATCGCCGCCGCGCTTGTCATGGCGCCGGCCGCACTGTATGCGAATCAGGCGACTTCGCATGCGGCGCTGTCGGCGGGGTGTCCCCTCAAAATCGCCGAACTCCTCGCGATGAGTGTTGCGATCATCCTTGCCGTTGCGGTTTATTTCACAGGCATGATGCTCTTCTGCCGGGGGGAGCTGCGCGAGATGGCGGGCGAGTTCCGCCAGCGGCGGACACGGAAGGGGGGGTAAGATGGGTGCCAAAACGTTTGTGGTGGCGTGCGGCGGAACAGGGGGGCACGTGTTCCCCGGCCTGACGGTGGCAAACGCGTTGAGGCGGCGCGGCCACACGGTCGAAGTCTGGTTTTCCGGACGCGCCATCGAGTCTTCCACGTTGTGCAGTTGGGACGGCCCCGTTTTTTCCACGGGCGTGCAGCCCCTTTCCCTTCGCACGCTGCCACAGATGCTCCGCGCGTTTTACCGGTCTCTGGAGGCCTGCAAACGGCTGCGTCCGGATGCCCTGCTGGCGATGGGCAGCTACTCCAGCCTCCCGCCCGTGCTGGCTGCGGGACTCCGCGGGATTCCCATCCTGTTGCATGAGGCCAATGTGGTGCCGGGCAAAGCGGTCGATTTTCTGTCTTCTTTCGCGGCGCTCACCGCCACCAGTTTTGAAGAGACGGCCCAATGGCTGCCGCGGCGGAACGTGCTCTTTACGGGGCTTCCGATACGGGAAGATCTGATGACCCAAACGCGTCTCGCGGGAAGCCCCGAGGGCGTGTTCACCGTGCTCGTGACAGGCGGCAGCCAAGGGGCACGGCACGTCAACAGGCTGGCCTCGCAGGCGCTGTGCCTCCTCAAACAGTCCGGGGTCGACGATTTCTTCGTGATCCACCAGTGCGGGGCAGCCGACGAGGCCCGCGTGAGAGCGGCGTACACGGAGGCGGGAGTGCGGGCACATGTCTGCGCGTTTCTGGCGGAAATGGGGCAGGCCTACGCCGCGGCGGACCTCGTGATCTGCCGCGCGGGCGCATCCACCTGTTTCGAGCTGTGCCTGCTGGGGAAACCCGCCTTGCTGATCCCGCTGCCGACCGCCGTGCGCAACCACCAGCACCTGAACGCCACCTCGCTCGCCCGGAGCGGCGGAGCGGATGTCGGCGTGCAGCGCGAACTCTCGGCACGGTCACTCATGCGCTATGTGCTCAACAAGAAAAACAACCCGTCCGTCCTCGCGCACATGAGCCAAGCGCTGCACACGCTGGCGACTCCCGCTGCGGCGTCGCGCGTGGCAGACGCGCTGGAGGGTCTCGCGGCAGGGTCAGCCCCGGCGGGCTGACAGGGAACGGCGCTTCGGAGTTGGCCCTCTCCCGGGACGCAAATCCTGCGTTAGCGCGCTTTTTGAAATTTCATTTCCGTTTCACCGCTTTCCGGGCGGCGCATTTCCATCATCTGCTTGGCGAACATTTGGAAGAACAGTTCCTGCAAGACAGCCCGCCCGTCGCGGTTGATGCGTTGCAGGGCTGCGATTTCGTTGGAGTGAAAACGCAGTGAAGCGGTCAGCGTGTGGTCCGCCCCCTGGCTGACACCGAAGGTCGCGCCGTCACCGCCAGCCGACAGGACGCGCACCTGTTCGGGTTTCACGTCCGGGATGATAGTCACCATGTGCCGCAGCAGGCCCGTGATCTGCAGGCGCGCGCCCCAGGCCAACGGACCGGCCAGTGCCGGATCCTGCCCATTGATCATGCGGGACAGGGTAAGCTGTTTTTCAGGAAAACTCAGGGGGGGCAGTTCGTTTTCAATCGTGCCTCGGGGACCGAGCACGGTGATCAGGTGCCCGCGTACAACAGCCGTTTCCAACACCGCCTGTTTGAGGAAGAGCGAAAGCAACGTGAAAACGGGCGAGGCCGCACCCGTCGTCCCGCCGGGAGCGGCCGACTGGGGCTTGAAGGCGATCGCATACGTTTGGACATCCGCGTCTGCCACACGTCGGACAGCCTGCGGCGTCAGAACGATCCCATCGTCTTGTTTCACCGTATGCAGCCGCCGGATGGCTTCCGCGACCTGCACGGCCTGCGTGACCGGTTCAATCTGCGTGAAACAGATGCCCCGGCCGTCTTTCGTGGGCGCAAGGTAGAGCAGACGGTCGCCACTGTAAGCTTCCTGCGGCGCAAGCCCCGCGTACGGGCGCAAGAAACGGAAGCGCGCTTTCCCAAGATAGTTGTCCCAAAGGTCCGGTGCGGCACATGCTGAAAGCGAAGTGAAGAAGGCCTGGCCGGGCAAGCCGTTCCAGAGCCGCTCCTGAGGCTTCCGTAGAGCAACGGCCAGCGCGTCGAGCCCGGACTGCGCCTTGGGCTTGCCGCGCACCGTGACGGCGAACGCCTGGCCGTCCAATGTAAAGGAAAACGAGAAGGTCTCGAAATCGCGGAGCAGCTTGTCCGTGTTGATGAGGGGCGCGGCTTTCGCGCTGCGCGTGCCGAGCAAGTCGGCGAAACGCTGGGGATTGACCAGCACGCGGAGGGTCCCCGGAATGGATTGGAGGGGCGCGTCGAGCAAATGCGCGCGGTTTTTCCACGCCCAGTCTAGCGCCTCCCTTGAGGTGGATGTCAGCAGGTGGCGCCCCGCCGGGACAATCATGACACGGGGTTGCAGGTTGGTGTTGGCGGGATTTTCGAAAAGGGTGAACGGTTCGCAGGGCGTCTGCTTCCGGTAGGCGGCCGCAAAGGCCTCCCGTATGGCCGTGCCGTTGTTGACACAGGGGACCAGCGCCACATTGGCCGGATTGTTGTCGCCGAGCGGCAATGCGGGGTCGATGGTCTGCACGATGCGCAACGTGTCCTGAACCGACACGCCCGAGAACGACGGCACCGCCATCGCCCGCTCCAGTGCCGTCTGCACCAGGTCCAAAGCCATCGGCAGGTCCGCGACCCGGCTGAACGCGGACGCCCCATAGATCACACTCTGATAGCTGTCCGCCTCCAGAATGCCGACAAACAGGCGTTCGGCGTGTCCAGCCGGCGCCAACACCAGCAGGATTGTCGCAAGACCGTTGCGCCAGCCGGCCGCCCGCGCGCCTGGGTACCGCCCGCTCATTCCCGCCTCTTCCTCGGTTGCGGATGGTAAAACATCCAGACAATCGTCGTCAACTGCTCCGCCAAATCCGGATCGCCAACCGGATCCACGTACGTGACGGTCTTGTTCTGGATATTCGCGGAAACGTAAATCTGGTTGGCCTTTTCGATGTCATCCGGCTTTTTGGGCTTTTCAAACAAGCCTTTGTCAACAAGCGCCTGAAACAGAAACACCGCCTCCTCGCGCGGGATGGTCACCCTCGATTCGCGGATGTCGTTCCATTGCAGGTTGTCCACGTTTTTCGCGAACGGGTTTCCGACAAGCGGGCTTGTGCCTTCGCGAACCGTGACAATCCCGTTCCCGTCCAAACGGATACGCACGCGCGGCTTGTTCTTGCCCAGCTCATAGTGGCGGATGTCAACCCAGTTCAGTCCAGACTCCTCGACCGTGAAATAGGGATTCTCCATCGGGCTCATACAGCCGCAGAACAGGACCGCAGACAGGGATCCGAAAATCAGCAGGAACACTTTCTTTCGCATACCATCATCATGCCGCGATTCGGCGAATCGGGCAAGGACGAAGTGTGACGCATCCTTGTTTCATTGACCGCTCAACAGCACGCGCGAAGGCCGGTCCGGATCAGCGGGAGAGATGGTCATGCGGCACTGCGGCACGCTGCGGCCGATCATGTCGTACTCGCACCGGTACCCCGCTTTCTCAAGCAACGGGATCACCCATCCGGGGCAGTGGTCGCAATAGCGGGGGAACGCGCCCGCGTCGTTGTCCATTGCCTTGCCCAGGCTCGGGCAGCGGTTCATATTGATCTCCAGCCGGTCATCATAGAGCGTGCAGGTCATGTCGCAGTTCTCTTCAACCGCGATACGGCCCCAATACGCCTTCATCCCGGCCAGCCCCCGCGTCTTGAACAGCGACAAGCAGTGCATCTCCTGCTGCCCGGACACCACGCGGTAGTATTCCTCCAGCGCGTCCCCTCCCTGCGCATCAAGAAACTTGAAAACCTCGTTGTAAAAACGGACGAACTGATCACTCGGAATCATGGCAACAACTCCCGCACTTTAGCACTCTCGCACTTTAGAACTTCAGCACTTTAGAACTTTAGAACTTCTTCTGATCGTCTGCACGCAGTTTCCGTCGCCCGTGATTTCCGTGACCGCCTCGAAGGGCGTGCCCTCGCACCACGCCTCGTTCAGCAGCACCGTCTGGTCGTAAAAAAACTCCGAGGGCGTCAGCCCCAGCTTGCGCAGGCGAGCCACCGCGGGACAGGCCTTCACCGTCATGACCACGGCCTCGTCTGTGACCGACAAAGCGTAATCCGCGCCCTCACGGTCCATGAAATACCGCCAATGCTCAACCAGCCCGCTCCAGTCGCCAGCCTTCAGCCCCTCGTAGATCGAACGGTAGACCCGCTGCGCCGTAGCCTTGAAAACCGCCCGCAGCCCGTCCCGCCCATACCGCCTGCCGACGTATTCCACAGCCGCGTTCATGCTGCCGTGAAAATCCTTGTGCAGTTCTCCCGTCTCCCGATACCGCAACATCGCGAACCCCTTTTTAAGACACGGCCAAACTGACCCTATCCGTTTTCATTGTTTCGTGTGCGCCGCGCCTTTTGCGATGCGCTGAAGCGGTGGCAGTCCAATGTCGCGCACCATCCACCCCGGCATCACATTCTGAACAAGCGGTTTTCGGTTCAGCCGCCGACGGAGGTTCTCAATAAAACGAACCGTTCCAAAAGCGCGCGCGCGGGCCTGATACAGAGCAACGCGTTCCAGTGCCCGCTGTGAGGCATACCCCTCACTCGGCAGGGCCTGATGCAACAGAAACGCCGCATCAAGCAATTCCCCCAGTTCGTCCTCATTTGCGACCGAACCGTTACGGATATCCCGGCACACCCTGTTCAGACACGGCGGATAAAAAGCCAATTCATAACACAACTGCAGTTTCTCTCGGCTGAACATGTCAATTTAATCCCCATATCGCCATGTCCGTCTTCAAATTGCCAAGGTTCTCACGGATCAAGGCATCCTGACGGAAAGGCGGCGGCAGACGGTCGGCGGCCTGCACGATTTCCACAAACGGAAGGCGGCTGACACACAATAGATATTGAATGTCGCTCCGGTCAATATCATCATACCGTATGAGCTTGCTCGCCACCAGATCAGCCATGCCAGCAGTCTGTATAAGGAGGCGTGCGCCTTGCCACAGAGTCGTGTTCCCTTCCTCAACTGGAGGGCACAGGCAGAGCCTCAGCGGCCCTACCCATTCGATATGGTCTCCGGCGTAGTCCACTCCCGGATTCACCGGTATGCCCGCAGCGAGCGCGGCCTGACGCAAGTCCCCCTCGTCAACGCGGGAATAAGGGCCCGCAACATCGATATCAAGACTTGTTCGGCCCGGTTCATCAAGCAGAATGCCGGCCGCGCTTCCATACACATGGAGCGTCGCCGGTGATCGCAATGCGGCATCAATTCCCTCCAGATAGGAGATCAGCGCTCGTTTGTCCATGACCGAAGTATAATGAAACCGTTCCCGGACATCAATCACCGCGGTGGGTGACGTTGTTTAGGTGCCTTACGAATCAACAACCACGATAAAAACCAAGTTGTTTTCCCGCAAAAAGTTTCAGGCTTGGCGTCTTTGCGTCTTGGCGAGAAATCTGTTGGTTGTGGTGTCACGTTAGGGATAACACGCTGAAACATCCGCGCCCAGACGAAACACGGCTCCGTCCTCTCAGTCCAAATCCCCGCGGAATTCCTCAACGCACGCCTCGATCTCCCGCTTGCGCGTCTCGGTCAGCGTCTCCATTTTCTGCACCAGCGTCAGCTCCGACGCGCAAAGTCCCAGACATTTCAGCGCGTATTTCTGCCCGACCCAAACCGTCTCCAGCCCTATGCCGTACACGCCGTGAAAGAGGCGGATGAAGCGGTTCTGCAGGCGGACCGCTTCCGCGACATCGCCCGCGTCCACCGCCCGCGCGATCCCCACCATGAGCTTCGAGCCCAGGGCGCCCATGCCGCAGAGCATGCCGTCGTATCCGACCAGCAGCGCCTCGTCGGCCGCCCACTCCTGGCCCTCCAATAAGATGGGCGCAAGCCCCCTGTCCCGCTTCATCAGGATGAGCTCGCGCCGCAGCCACATGTTGCTGGCCGAGTTCTTGATCCCCTTCAGGTTCGGGTGCGACAGGATCGCCTCGAACTGGACCAGCGAAAGGTTGACCCCGTTGTTCGGGGGACAGTGGTAATAGTAGACGGGCCGGTCCGCGGCATCCAGCACGTCACAGACGGCCTTCACAGGGTCGCCCGCCTCCGCCGCGGGCGGCAGCATGAACACGTAGCTGTCAAACGCGGCCTCCGAAGCGCGCTTCATGTTCCCCATCGCCCCGGCCAACGTCTTGGCGGTGATCCCCACCAGCAACTCCGTGCGTCCCGCGACAGCCTTGACGCTTTCCGAAATCAACCGGTCACGGAAATCGTCCGGGAACTGGCTCCACTCGCCCATCGACCCGAGAATGAAAATCCCGTCAATGCCGTGACGGATGTTACGGTCAAAAATCTTGTTCAACCCTTCGACGTCCAAGCCCCCGTCCGCCATGAGCGGCGTGATGGAGGCCGAATACACTTGCTTACGCATTTTTCTCCTTGAGGAACCTTTACAAACAACATCCCCGTTTTTGTCATACCGCTGATACTGGACCGACACCATATCGTTTTATCCCCACCGGATTCCGGACAAAAATCACTTCTGTAAGTTTAACAGGCGGCAGGGAAAAACCGTTCACAAAAAAAGAATTCTATTTTCATGTTGTTTTGGGCAGCATCCTCGCCACCTCAATCATTGAAGTGCCCGTGAAGACAAATCTCCGGCTTGTCGGCGTAGAGCCACGACACCGGAACGCGCGTAATGCGCGAGTGCGCGAGATTGGACATCGCGCAGTAGCCGAGCAACACCGAGTCGCCCACCGGGTGAACCGCGATATAGCAGTACCAGCCTTTCGGATTGCCCTCCAGCACCTTGACGCACTGCCATGTCTTGCCGTCGTCCTTTGAAACCGCCGTGCTCAACGGCACGCGGCGGGTGCTCAGGCTCGCGGGAATATCCGCGTGGTCGTTCCAGACCAGCAGCAGGTCGCCGGTCGAGGGCAGACGCTTGATCGAAGCGGGCGAGACGGGAGATTTGATTTCCGACGCCACGGGCGCGCTCCATGTGTCTCCCCCGTCCGACGAATGCACCAGATACTGGCACCCGCCGCTCGCGCGGATGAACATCATCACGCGCCCGTCCTTCAGTTCCACCACCCCCGGCTCCTGCGTGGTGATGCGCTTGCCCGACGCGTCGTATCCCTTTTGTGCGGTCTTGCTGCGGCGCCAACTCGTGCCGTTGTCATCCGACAGGTAGCACATGAGCGTCCCCTGCCAGTCCGCTTTGGGTTCGCCCTTCGGCCAGTGCAGACAGACCGGAAGAACCAACCGTCCGTTTTTGAGCTGGATCGCCCGGTCGTTGTTCAAAACATAGTAGCCGACCTCATCCGTGATGCACGTCACCGGCGCGCCCCACGTCTCACCCTCATCGTTTGAGAGCCGCATGACCGGGCGGCAGTCCTGCTCGCTGTTTTTGAGCAGGTAGAAGAGCGCGATCTCCCCGCTCTGCAGGCGCAGCAGGCTCACGGACATCACGTTCATGCCGCCCTCGTTCTTCACGATGACCCGGTCTTCGCCAGTCCACGTCCGGCCGGCGTCGGACGAATAGCGTCCGGCCAGATGCGCGGCAGAGTGATCGCCTCCCCCGCCCGTGAAGTGCGAATAGACGAAGAGGATGCGGCCGTCCTTCAGCGTGACGAACGCGCCTTCGCTGTTGCGCGGATTGCCCTTGCTTGGAGGCAACTCAAGCGTACGCACAGGTTCGCGCGCCTCGCCCAACAGCCGCGCCGTCTTCAATGGTGCGGGTGGCTGCGCAAAAAGCGGCAGACCGGCGGCAAACAAGCCGATGATACCCGCCGCCATCAACACATTAACGATCTTCTTCATTGTTTTTCCAGAGATACCCCTGAATCTCGAAACCAACGGAGTCCCCATGCCGATCGCCGCGTTTCCATCCCCCTGCGGCGGCAGGGTGAAACCTCCCGGCCATACCAATCCGAGACCGGTGGCTCACCCATCGCTATCGTGCGAGTACACGACGAGTATCCGCCCGTCCTTCAGCGTGACGAACGGACCCTCGCCGATTCTTGAGCACACGTCGTTTTTCACCCGGGATAAACGGCCACCTCAACGCGGTGTACGGTGAAAGACGTTTTGTCAGGCATGGTCACCGTGAGCTGATCGGTTTTTGTGCCGGACAAGGCGGCGCAAGGGAACCGGTAACTCGCCACGCAGGTTCCGTTTTTCCCTGTTTCCCTGTTTTTAGACACGCCCACGACGCCGTTAAGGGAGGCAACGGGCAGAACCTCGCCACCGACTTTGATCTCAATATCCAATCCGACTTGCCAGTCAGGCGGGGGCACGGGACCCAGCGGCAGGGCGAAAGAAAGAGCTGCCCCGGTGGCAGGCAGCGGAGCGCGGTAGCTCTCGCCGGGAACTGTGACATCGCGGTGGGTTACGGCATGACGCCGCGGCAATTTCAGGAGTTTATCCAGCGAGGAGCAGGCATTCAGTATGCGCTGATACTCTGGAATAGGCCAGCCGGGTTGGCCGTGCTGAAAGTAGTTGAAGAGGTAGACGGAATCCGCCCCGCCCGACAACACGGCGACAGCGGCGCCAACGGCCTCTTCGCGCGTCACAAAACGCCCCGTGGCGGCGGGATAGGGCCGATAGAGCACCTCCAGCCCGCCCGCCAGTGTGACCCGGTCTCCCACGAGTTTACGCCACTCCCCCAACGGCATGTCATATTCCAGCGTGGCCCAGCGCGGCGCGGCGACCACGAGGTCAATGAGCCCCTCGTTGACCCACGCCGGGGCATCAAGCCCTAGACCGATCGCCGTGCCGGGAGTTGAGGGAACGCGCACGCCCAGCTTCACCGCGTGCCCAAGGCGTTTGGCAGCGGCATCGGCCAGCGTGCGAATACCCCGCAACCACCCGGTCAGGATTTGCCGTCCCTCCTGCTCTTTGCCCGCGCTGAAGAGATAGGGCTCGCGCAGAAAGTCCAGCTCCAGCCCATCGAGATCATAGCGTTCGAGCAGCTCGCCGATCAGCGCCTGATAGTGATTCCGCACCTCCGCATGCGCGAAGTCTAGCGCGCGGGCGTAGTAGCCCGGGTGACCTTGGCGGAAAAGCTCCGGCCTGCGCCAGAGCGCGCTATGGAACGGGTGGTCCAGGTTGTCATTCTCGTGAACATCGTTCATCCGCACCGAAAGCCAAGGCGAGATGTTGCGGGCGCGGCACCGCTGGATGACACGGGCGGGATAATCGACCCCCTGCCGGTGCACTTCGAACATGTTGCCAACAAGTTTGCGGTAACTTTTGATGCGCACCTTCACGGGCGCGAGGAACGGCTGCTCATCGGGCCCAGCGGGGTCGTACCCGTCCCAGAAACTTTCCCAGACCTTGCTGCGGTAGTTCGTCCGCCGCGCGTTCACGTTACACATCAGCACACTCACCCCCGCTCCGACGAGCACGTCCACATAGCGATCCACAATCTCGCCGGCCTTCCCATCCGGAAAATCCTGATAGTAGAAGAAATTTGTGCAGTCTTCGTTGTGCAGCAAGCCCGTAAGCTTCGCATGTCTCGCCGTGCCTTCGCCCGTCTTTGCCTCTCCCTTCCCCGCCGCAAAAGAGGGTAGGGAAAAAACGATTGTCCCGGCAGCGCCCAGTTTCAAAACCTTCCTTCGCGAGACGGACGGCTTCAGGCTGTTGTTTCTGTTACTCATACTTTTGTGCATGTCGTTTCCTTAAAAGCGCTTCCCCCGCAAGAGGTGAGAGGACTGCCGCACCCGGTCACGGCAGGGTTCTCACAAGGCGAAACCCTAGGTTATAGCCAACGAACGTTGGGGCGATTTCGTACCGGTACGCCGACCGACAATCCGACGCCTGATTATTCATACTCCCGCCCCGAAACATGCGGTTGCCATTGCTATTCGCCACTGGTCCCGCAGGATCCGTCACCGACGCCGTCCCAAGGCTGTTCGTCCACAAATTCAGGCACCACTCATGCACGTTCCCGTGCGTATCGTATAGGCCCCAATCGTTCGCCCGGTAGGAACCGACAACAGCCGTCCCGTTCGTCGTCCCGCACTCCGGCGCGGGTAGTGAGCCATCAGCCAGCATGCCTCCGTTATACTTGTATCTTCCCAAAACATTCAACTGCGCGTTACTCGTCGTGTTCGGGGTCCCCGCAATCCCGTCGTTGTAATAGGTCTGCCTCCCTGCGCGGCACAGGCACTCCGACTGCGCATCGGTCGGCAGGTCGATCTCCGCCAGCCCGGTCTTGTCCTGCAGTTTACCCAGAAAGCTGTCCGGTGCCACAGCGTGGCCAGTCTTAGGCCAGTTGACCGTAGGCGCGGCCCCGCGGATAAGATTGTATGTCACTTGCTCCACCGGCCGAGCCTCGTAGTCCGCCGTGAATTTACTGGGGCGGTCCCCCTTCACCAGCTCCCACTGCCGCTGCGTCACCTCGTAAACGCCCGCGTAAAACGGTTTTGTCAACGTCACAGGGCAATCCACATTAACCCCCATGTTGAACGTGTTCGCCGGGATGCGCCGCAAGAGCAGGTGTGTCGTCTTGTACAGGTCGTTCGTTATCCCCCCTGACACATCCGCCTCGGTCAGATAGTTCGTCACCGGGTAGAACGCGGCTGAAGGTCCGCCCGAGAGGTCTACCGCCATGTAGAGCGAAACAATCGACGGCGTGAGCGTCACGCGGAACTTACCGAGCACACCTGCGTTCGTGCAGGAGGTGACCGTCGGATCCCAAACGATGCGGCGCGCGCCGTTGGAAACGGCGTAGATATCCCCGGAAAACGATGCTCCTGGAAGCGTGAGCGCCGACGCATCGTTGTAAGCGCTGATAGCGACATCCACACACTGCGTGTCGTCGCAGGTCAGCACGTAATCGATATCCACCAGCCGACTCCACGGCCAGCGCTGCCGCACCACCACCCCGCTGATTTCCGGGCCTGCCGCCGCGCCCAGCGCGAAACACGCCGCGAAACTTCCCAGAATCCATTTCATCATTGTTTTCATTGCTGTTTCTCCTTCCTCACTTTACTCCTAACATGAACCCCTCCAGTGCTCGGTTCAGTACGGCATCCCATTCATTCGTCACCGTTCCCGGAAACGTCAGCGTAAGGTTGAAGGCACCGTAGCCCCAGCCGCCCCTTTTGATTTTCCAGCCGTGATAGCCGGCCGCCCACAGCGCGTTGGTCTGCGGCGTGCCGCCGTCCTTCGCGATCACCAACCGCCCTTGCGCCGCAGCCGCCGCCTCCCCCGCCCACCCGATGTCGTACGGGATCACAGCGTTATCCCTGATACTCGGCCACGAGATGCCTTCGGGGCTGGAAATCACCCCAGCCTCCCCGAATGCGCCCCCCACGACCGCCAGACGCGAGGTCAGCGCGCCGAGAACGGTCTCGCCGCCGACAGCGTAAAACGTCAGCGTCAGGTCGTACACGTCCTCGGCCGGCGGGGTGCCGGCCGGGAAGGCCCGCCACAGGTAGTTCGACGTGGCCACCGTGAAATTCGTGGAGAATGCGGCGCTCATGCCCGTGATCTCCAGCCGCGCGTTGGCCGCAGCCGTGTTCCAATCCCACCTGAGCGGGATTTCGTTGGTGAACACGGTTTCCCAGCGCCTGTTCTGGCTCTGGGACGTGTTCACGGGCACCGGGGCGGAAAGGGCAAATGAACACCGCGCGCCCATGATCACGGCCGCGGTCAGGACCGCAGCCGCGCCCGGAAACGGCAGACGGATATCTGCCAACCAACCCGGCAAGACAAGCTTTCTTTTCATAATTTCCTCCTTTTCGTTCCTTCGGTCACTGGCCGCCTGACGCCTTCGGCCCCCGGCGTAATCCGCCTGCCCGACAGCCCTGCCTTTCCCAATCCACAATGCAAGTATAACAGCCCTAAAAAATAAAACGTTCGCGAAAAAAGAATTCTGTTTTCATGTTGTTTTCATTTCCAGAAGCGCATCCGGATATGGTATGTTGTTTTGGAATGATGGAATGATGGAAAATGGGTGTGGGATACCGTTCTCAATGAGTCAACATTCCAACATTCCATTATTCCAGTGTTCCGATTGGTTTGCGGGCTCCGCCCACATTGGAAAAACAGTCATGTCTATCAGAAACTCAAAGATGCGGCTTCTCGATACGCCGGACTACCGGGCGTTCGATCTGGCAAAAGTGGGGATCCCCGATGTCCCCGTGCTCTATTTTGTCCGGCACACGCAGCGCACGCCGACCGTCGGGCCGCACTGTCACCGGGGCTGTTTCGAGATCGGGCTGTGTCTGCGCGGCTCGATCGTGCTCGAAAACAACGGGGTTCAGCACACGATGATGGCGGGCGACATTTTTTTCAACAAGCCCGAAGACCCCCACCGCCTGCTTGATTACCCGAAGGGGACGGTCTTATACGGCATGCTGATCAAGGCCTCCAATAAAAAGGGAAACTTGCTGCGTTTCACCCGGGCGGAAAGCAAGGAAATCCGCACGCGCCTCCACCAGCTTCCGGCGCATCTGGCCGCCAACACGAATCAGGTCAAGCACGACTTCATCGAGCTGTTCCGCGCCTACGGGACACTGGAGGGGCGCTACCGCACGCTCTGCATGACCGCCACCTGCATGAACCTCGTCACCAGCCTGCTCGAGACGTCGCGGCAGGAGCCCCCTCCCTCACACGCGGACCGGATCGGCGGCATCATCGCGGCGATGCGGCAGACGCCCGAAAAGACGTACGACATCGACACCCTGGCGCACCAGGCCGCGCTTTCGCCCTCGCACTTCATCAACCAGTTCAAGCGCCTCACCGGCCTGCCTCCGCACCATTTCCTGCTCAAGTGCCGTCTGGACGTGGCCAAGCAGCGTTTGCGCGACACGCGCCTGCCCGTCACCCGCATTGCGCAGGATCTGGGCTTCTGCACCTCCCAGCACTTCTCCACCCACTTCAAGCGCGCCACCGGCATGAGCCCGCTCACCTGGCGCAAACAACTGTGACGCGGGGCCGGGTATGGAGCCCGGCCAGCCCGGGCATGGGCACCAGGGCCGACGCATCTAAATTCTTGTCT